>JACDQM010000095.1 GCA_015657635.1 Roseateles sp. | reverse complement strand
GGCGCATCAGCGCTTCACGGGTGGGCGTGCGGCCCAGGCCGGTGCGCGCGATCAGATCGGCTCTGACGTGGGTGCGCCAGGCTGCAGCACCAAGGTGGCAATCATGGCCTCAAGCGCGTCATAGGCCTGATCGGCGACGCGGCGCTGCTTGTCGTTGTCTGCGGTCATCATGGGGGGCATCATCGCAGGCCCGCCCCTTGCCGCGCGGTCGCTGCTGTATGGAGGGCGGTGCAGATGGCGTTCGGCCGGCGCGGTTGGTGCGCCGGGTGAGCTCGTTGACTATAAATATATTTAAAGAATATTTGTATTGCCCTTCGGCGTCAATCCGGGTGTTAGCGCGCATGAGGTGTGCTGGAGGGCGCGCATACAATCCGCCGTTCTTCTGTCCGCCAAGGACGGCGTTTACCAAAGGGATTTCGACGTGTTTATTTCCAACGCTTTTGCTCAAGCCGCTCCGGCCGCTGCTGCCGGCGGTGCTGAGTCCAGCCTGATGAGCATGCTGCCGCTGGTGCTGATGTTCGTGGTGCTGTACTTCGTGATGATCCGGCCCCAGATGAAGCGTCAGAAGGAGCACAAGGCCATGATCGAGGCACTGGCCAAGGGCGACGAAGTCGTCACTGGCGGCGGCCTGCTGGGCAAGGTCAGCAAGCTCGGCGACAGCTACGTCACGCTGGAAGTGGCCACCGGTGTCGAGCTGCAGGTGCAGCGTGGCGCCATTGTGCAAGTGCTGCCCAAGGGCACCGTCAAGTAAGACGCGCTGAGGCAGGCCTCGCGGGCCTGCTCGCAATTACAGGCCCGGCTCGCGCTCGACGCGTGCCGGGCCTTTCAGGGTTTGGCTGCCGGGTCGCAAGGCTGGGGCATGCAGGCCGGAGGAGGCCTTCATCATGAATCGATATCCGCTGTGGAAGTACGTGACACTTGTGGTCGCGATGCTGATCGGCCTGATCTACACGCTGCCGAACTTTTTCGGCGAGGCGCCTGCCGTTCAGGTCTCGAGTGCCAAAGCCACGGTCAAGGTTGACGCTGCCGTGCGCGAGCAGGTTGAAAAGGCGCTCGACACCGCCGGCATCAAGGCCGACTTCGTCCAGCTGGACGGCAATTCGGTCAGGGCGCGCTTCTCCGACACGGACACGCAGATCAAGGCCAAGGATGCGATCAGCAAGGCGGTGAACCGCGATCCGGCTGATCCCGCCTACATCGTGGCGCTGAACCTGCTGTCGCGCTCGCCGCAGTGGCTGACGTCGCTGCACGCCTTCCCCATGTACCTGGGCCTGGACTTGCGCGGTGGCGTGCACTTCCTGATGCAGGTCGACATGAAGGCTGCCTTGACCAAGAAAGCGGAATCGCTGACGGGTGATGTGCGCACCTTGCTGCGCGACAAGAACATCCGCCATGCCGGCATCAGCCGCGATGGCAACAGCGTGATCGTCGCTTTCCGCGAGGCCGAGCTGCTGAGCAAGGCCCAGAGCCTGCTCACCGAGCAGGTGGTCGATGTGCAATGGACGCCGGCCGCCGGCGGCGAGTTGCGCCTGGTGGGTACGCTCAAGCCGCAGTCGCTGGTGCAGGTGCAGGAAGCCGCTCTCAAGCAGAACATCACGACGCTGCACAACCGCGTCAATGAACTGGGTGTGGCCGAGCCGGTGATCCAGCAGCAGGGCCTCGACCGCGTGGTCGTGCAGCTGCCTGGCGTGCAGGACACCGCCAAGGCCAAGGACATCATCGGCCGCACCGCCACGCTGGAACTGCGCATGGTGGACGAGAGCACGGAAGCGCAGGCAGCAGTGGCCGGCACCGGCCCGGTGCCCTTCGGCACCGAGCGCTATGTGGACCGTGGCTTCGGCCCCATCATCGTCAAGCGCCAGGTGGTCATCTCGGGCGACAACCTGATCGACGCACAGGCCGGCTTCGACGACAAGCAACAGCCCTCGGTCAACCTGGTGGTCGACGCCAAGGGCGCGCGCATCATGAAGGACATCTCGCGCGAGAACATCGGCAAGCGCATGGCCATCATCCTGTTCGAGAAGGGCAAGGGCGAGGTGGTGACGGCGCCGACCATCCGTGGCGAGCTGGGCAACCGTTTCCAGATTTCCGGTGCGATGACCACGGCCGAGGCCAACGACACCGCGCTGCTGCTGCGCGCCGGCTCGCTGGCCGCACCGATGGAGATCATCGAGGAGCGCACCATCGGCCCGAGCCTGGGCGCCGAGAACATCAGCAAGGGCTTTGCATCGGTGGTCTGGGGCTTCGTCGCCGTCGCCGCCTTCATGTGCGTCTACTACATGCTGTTCGGCGTCTTCTCGTCGCTGGCGCTGGCCTTCAACCTCTTGCTGCTGGTGGCGGCGCTGTCGATGCTGCAGGCCACCTTGAGCCTGCCGGGCATGGCCGCCATTGCGCTGGTGCTGGGCATGGCGATCGACTCCAACGTGCTGATCAACGAGCGCATCCGCGAAGAGTTGCGTGCCGGGGCGGCGCCGCAGGCGGCCATCACGATCGGCTACGAACGCGCTTTCGCCACCATCCTGGACTCCAATGTGACCACGCTGATCGCGGGCGTGGCCCTGCTGGCCTTCGGCTCCGGCCCGGTGAAGGGCTTTGCGGTGGTGCACTGCCTGGGCATCCTGACCTCGATGTTCTCGTCGGTCATGTTCTCGCGCGGCCTGGTCAACCTCTGGTACGGCCGCCAGAAGAAGCTCAAGTCCCTCTCTATCGGTCAGATCTGGAAGCCTGAGGGCGACGCGGTCAGCGACGCGCCCAAGGCCTGAGGAAGCAAGACACCATGGAACTCTTCCGCATCAAACGGGACATCCCGTTCATGAAGCACGCGTTGATCTTCAACGCGATCTCCTTCATCACCTTCGCACTGGCCGTCTTCTTCCTGGCGACACGCGGCCTGCACTTTTCGATCGAGTTCACCGGCGGCACGGTGGTCGAGGTCGAGTATGCGCAGCCCGCCGACATCAACAAGACCCGGCATGTGGTCGAGGCGATGGGCTTCGGTGAAGTGCAGGTGCAAAACTTTGGCACCTCGCGCGACGTGATGATCCGCCTGCCGCTGCGCGGCGATGTCAAGCAGACCGAGATGGTCGGCCGCGTGTTCGCCGAATTGTGCAAGGCCGAGTCCGGCACGATCACGCCGCGCGAAGTGATCACCGAAAAGGGCGAAGCGATCAGCAAGCAGCTCTGCCTGACCGCCGCACAGGCCGAACCGGTCAAGCTGTCGCGCAGTGAAGTGGTGGGCCCGGCCGTGGGTGCCGAGCTGGCACAGGATGCGGCCAAGGCGCTGGCCTTCACGGTGGTCGGCATCATGATCTACCTGGCCTTCCGCTTCGAGTGGAAGTTTGCGGTGGCCGGCATCATTGCCAACCTGCACGACGTGGTCATCATCCTGGGCTTCTTCGCCTTCTTCCAGTGGGAGTTCTCGCTGGCGGTGCTGGCGGCCGTGTTGGCGGTGCTGGGCTATTCCGTCAACGAGTCGGTGGTGATCTTCGACCGGGTGCGCGAGGCCTTCCGCAAGTACCGCAAGCTCAGCACCTCCGAGGTGATCGACCACGCGATCACGTCCACGATGAGCCGCACCTTCATCACGCACGGTTCCACCGAACTGATGGTCTTGTCGATGCTGATCTTCGGCGGCCCGACGCTGCACTACTTCGCAGTGGCGCTCACGATCGGCATCGTCTTCGGCATCTACTCGTCGGTGTTCGTTGCCGCCGCCATCGCCATGTGGCTGGGCGTCAAGCGCGAGGACCTGGTGAAGCAGCCGATCAACAAGGAAGATCCGGACGATCCCAACGCCGGAGCGCTGGTGTAGAGTCAATTCGACGCTGCACCAGGATGCTGATTTGACCCGCCGACCTCATGACTGCTGAACGCAACAAGGCCTTGGCCTCGCGCGCGCGGCGGGTCTATCTTGAGAGTTTGGTGCGCGGCCTGGCCTCGCTCGGCATGGCGGTTGGCGAGGCGCCCAGCAGCTGCTTGCGCTGCCCGCCGAGTATCCGGTGATGGTGGCGCGCGTGACGGCGTCAACACCTGGAGCCGCCATGGCCCGTCCTGGCAGGCCGCGCTGATCAATGCCCTGCGGCATGCGGCCGCTCACGGTATCGAGCTGGCGCGCCAGGTGCCACCGACGGCCGCCGAGCGGGCCGAGCGGCGTGCCCAAGAACGCGCGCCGCTGAGCCTGGTCGATGACGACACGATCGAGCGCGAGATCACCAGCTCGCGGCTGGCGCTGGCGATGATGGACAAGGCCAGCTGGGAGTTCACCGACCTGCGCACCCGCATGCATCTGCTGGAGCAGCGCGATGAGCTGCCTGCCGAGGACTTGATGCGGGCTCCGGTGGTGGCCAAGCTGGCGCTCGATACCTGGTACCGCAGCGGCCTGACTGCCTCCGAGTGGCAGATGCTTCAGCAGGTGCTGCATACCGAGTTCGCGCTGTTGCTGGGCGAGGCTTACCACGAGACCAATCACTGGCTGGTTCAGCAGGGTGTGATGCCCGAGGTGGATCTGCGGCCCTTCATCCGCCGCGCACCGGCTGGCGCCAGCGGGAACACCGTTGCCAGCGCCCGCGCCGACGCTGAGGGCTGGCAGGACGAAACCCGTTTCATGCCGCGCCAGATCACGCCGACGCAGTCGGTCCCACTGAGTCGCCACAACGCTCAGGCGGACGAGGTGCTCAAGCAGCTGCAGCGTGTCGTCGGGCGCCAGGTGCCGGACTTCCTGCTGACCACCTCGCCGGCGCCCGTGGGCACTGCGCCTTCAACGGCGGCGGCGCCTTCGCAGGGCTCGCCCCGGCTGCGGGCGGCGATCACCCATGCGCAGGATGCCTTGCAGCGGCGCCCTGGCGCGGCCCCCACCGCAACGGAGGGGGCGGACGGACTCGCCGCGGAACTGGCGCCCCAGGCGGCCCTGGACGAGATCAAGGCGCGCAATCAGGCCTTCAAGCAGGTGCTGAAGCAGGCCGCGGACACGCCGGCCGAGCGCGCCACCATCGAGATCGTGGCCCTGCTGTTCCAGAGCATCCTGCAGGAGGAGCGCATCCCGGCCTCGGTGCGTGTCTGGTTCGCACGTCTGCAGATGCCGGTGCTGCGCGTGGCCATCGGTGAACCCGATTTCTTTGCTGCGGCCGACCATCCGGCGCGCGACCTGATCGACCGCATGGGCGCCTGCGTGATGGGCTTCAACACCTCCAATGCCACGGTCGTCGGCGGCGGCGAGGCGCTGGAGCGCGAGATCAAGCGCATCGTGCAGGTGGTCGAGGCCTATCCCGATACGGGGCGGCGCGTGTTCCAGACGGTGCTGACCGAGTTCGAGAAGTTCCTCAGCCACTACTTCGAGAACGAGAACCAGGCCAGCATGCGCGGCGTCTCGCTGGCTCAGCAGGTCGAGCAGCGCGAGACGCTGGCGATCCAGTACACGATCGAGCTGCGCAAGATGCTCAACGAGGTGCCGGTGCAGGATGGCGTGCGCGACTTCCTGTTCCAGATCTGGGCTGATGTGCTGGCCGTCACCGCGGTGCGCAGCGGCGCCCAGTCCGAGATCACGCGGCTGATGAAGCGTGCGGCGGCTGACCTGATCTGGTCAGCCAGTGCCAAAGTGTCGCGTGAGGAGCGCGCAGAGGTGATTCGCCGCCTGCCGCCATTGCTGAAGACGCTGCGTGACGGGATGGGTCATGCCGGGCTCTCGAGCACCAAGCAGGATGAGCAGATCCGCGCGCTCAACAATGCGCTGGCCGCCGCCTTCACCGCCAAGACAGCCGCCATCCCGCGCGAGCGCCTGGAAGAGCTGATGGATCAGCTGGAGGCGCTGGACGCGATGTTGCCGGAAGCGGGTGGCCTGGAAGTCAACGAGTCGCTGGTGCGCGACCTGTCCGGCCACGAGACCGAGGATCTGGAAGTCGTGGCCGAGGGCGGATCGGCGCCGACGCCGGCCATGTTGTCCTGGGCGCGCGAGCTGCAGGTGGGCGGCTGGTACATGCTGGACTACCGCGGCCGCAATGAACCGGTGCAGCTGGCCTGGCGCGGCATGCGTCATCAGTTGATCCTGTTCGTGGCGCCGTCCGGCCGCGGTGTGCTGTTCCAGCTCAGCCGCCTGGCAGCCTTCCTGCAGGCCGGCTTGCTGCTGCCGGCGCAGGACGAGACGCTGACGGTGCGCGCGACGCGCAACGCTTTGGCCAAACTGGATGTGGATCCGACGCGTCTGCTGAGCTGAGCGCGTCGCGCCAGCTCTGCAATTCAGTGAATCAGCCGGTCTTCTGGGGCGACGAAGAGTTCGTCGAGGATCAGCGCGTCGGGCTCTTCGCCCAGACTCCAGAACACCATCAGGACGATGATCTTCAGGTCTTCCAGGTCCATCGGGGCGCCGGGAATGGCCATGGCACGGTCAATCACCATCTCGCGCATCGGCGGGGGCAGCACGCCGGCCGATTCGAGGAAGCTGACAAAGCCCACCGAGGCTTCGCCCAGATGCTCCAGCTCATCCGCTGAATACACGCGCAGGCTCTGAGCGCCTTGCTCACCGTGATACGACTGGGTCGCCTCGGTCAAGCCGTTCAGCCAGGACAGTGCATCGCGGATTTCGTCGCTTTCGAAGCCGACGGCCGACAATTTGCGCGTCAGCTGGACATGATCCGGACAGGCGTCGGGCCGCCAGTACGTTTCATAGAGGTAGACGAGCACGTCAAACATGCGGTCATGATAACCCAGGGCTCCGACGCACCGAATCGCGGAAAAGCGCAGCGCAGCGGGGGTCTTTCAGCCTTGCTGACGCCGCTGGAACAGCTGGCCGGGCAGGGCTGCGACCCGGCCGGCGAGTTCCAGTTCAAGCAATAGCGCGCTCAGCTGAGCGCTTGACCAGCCGCCGCGCGCCTGCAGCGCATCGAGCCCGACGGGGTCGAAGCCCATGGCATCCAGCAGCCGGACATGCTCGCCGCCCAGGCCCGGCGCGCCGAGCTCGTCAGCCGAGTTGGCTGGCCCGGCTGACGGCCGCGCACCGACGGGATCCGTCAGGCGCAGTTCTTCCAGCACGTCATCGGCGTTCTCGACCAGCTTGGCGCCCTGGCGGATCAGGGCATGGCAGCCACGGCTTTGCGCGGAGTGGATGGAGCCCGGAATGGCGAACACCTCACGGCCTGCCTCGCTGGCCAGTCTGGCGGTGATCAGTGAGCCCGAGCGCAGCGCGGCCTCGACGACCAGACAGCCCAGGCTCACGCCGGCGATCAGCCGGTTGCGGCGTGGAAAGTTGGCGGCCAGCGGCGGTGTGCCCAGCGCGTACTCGCTGACAAGCAATCCGCTGTCAGCGATCTGCCGGGCCAGTGCCTTGTTGCGCGGTGGGTAGACCTGATCCAGGCCGGTGCCGACAAAAGCGATGGTGCCGGCCCCGGCCGACAGCGCGCCGAGGTGTGCCGCGGCATCGATGCCCTGCGCCAGGCCGGAAACAATGCACAGCCCGGCAGCACCCAGCGAGTGGGCGAAGGCTTCGGCGTTGTCGCGGCCCTGCGCGGTCGGATTTCGGCTGCCGACCACGGCCAGCGCGTTCTCGCCGAGCAGGTGGCGCTGGCCTTCCAGGTAGAGCAGCAGGGGCGGATCGGCTGTCTGCAGCAGGGCTTGCGGATAGTCCGGGTCGCCCAGCTGCAGGAGGCTGCGGCGCGGGGTATCGTTCAGCCACTGCCAGGTCTTGTCCTGCAGCGCGGGCAGGCCACTCGGGACTTCGCCCAAGGCCTGCGCCAGCACCGGCCCGACCACCGCGGCCAGCGCAGCTGGCGCAGCCTCAAGCACCGCTTGCGGGGAACCGAAGGCGGCCAGCAGCCGGCGCGCGCCCTCCAGGCCGATGCCGGGCGTCTCCAAAAGGCGCAGCCAGGGGTTCAGTTCCTCGCGATCCATCGCCGTCAGCCGGCCGTGGGCGAGGGCTGCCGCCCTCAGGGTTGGGTGAAGCGGTCGCCAGGCCCGACAGGCTGCTGGACCGAGAGGATCAAGGCGTAGGACACGCGCTCATAGACCTGGAACACGAACAGTGTGCCGTGACGCTCGTTCGGCAGCTTGATGTCCTCGGCCTTGACGCCGGTGCGGTCCAGCATGCGCCGGCCGTCCTGCCACAGGGCCAGCACATGGCCGCGCTCCAGGCCGTCCTGCTTGCCGCGGTTGAGCGCGACGATCTGGTTCTGCCCCGCTGTCAGCGCGTCGCCGTAGATCGAGATGATCTGGCCGGCGATGTCCTGCGCTGGCGCATGCGGGACATAGCGGCTGAAGTTGCGTTGCGGCACGGGTGAGAGGCGATCACCGACGCCGATCTCAAGGCGCACGTTCCGGATGGCCAGGGTGGCCGGCACGGTCTCGACCTTGCCATCGGCCAGCGGGCGATCCTCGGCGGGGCGCTTCAGCTCGGCATTGCCCAGATAGGTGGCCTCGTGGCCCAGCACCTCTCCGGTCGTCGGGTCACGCAGCGGGCGGGTCTGGCGGAACACGCGGTAGTCGGTGGCCTGGCTGAGGTCGCCCCGCGCGTAGGCCAGATCCCCGGCCGTCAGCAGCACGCGGCCTTCCTGCGCAGCGACGATGCGCGGTGCCAGCGCCAGCGCTTCGTTGTCGAACACGACCGCCTCGTTGAGGAAGGGTTCGATCAGGTGCTGAGGGATGGCATTGATGGCGCTGGCAGACAGCGCACTGCTGCGCACCTGCGGCGAGCGCTTGACGGTCTGCTGGCCGGCAGCATCGCCGCCGGCTGATCGATCCTGGGCCAGCTGCAGCGTGGCGCGCCCGTTGGACTTGACCAGCAGCAGCACCTGACCCGGGTAGATCAGGTGTGGATTGGCGATCTGGTCGCGGTTCATGCCCCAGAGCTCGGGCCAGCGCCATGGGCTCTTCAGGAAGAGCGAGGAAATGGCCCACAGCGTGTCGCCGGGCTTGACGGTGTGCGAATCCGGCGCCTTGTCGGCCAGCTCGGACAAGGGCACGCCCGCCTGCGCCACGCGCTCGGCGGTCTGGCGCTGCTCAGCGGTGACGGGATAGCTGGAGGACCAGGCGGCACTGCTGCCCAGGCTCAGGGCCAGTGCGGCGCTGATGGTGCTCAGGCCGGCGCGAGCCGCCGAAGGGAAGGGTCGAAGGGGCCGCCTCTGGGTCATCAAGAACTCTCCCGCACAGTGCCCGCGCAGGTCGAGTCGCGCGGCGCCATCTGGTCAGACATCATCGTTGGTGGATGGGGCTGCCGAAGGGTTTCAAACCCCCAACGGGCAGGCAAGCGCCAAGATCGGCGAAAATCCCCACTGCTGGCGACGATTCTGCCCCTAAACCGGGCGGGGTCGCAATCGATGAAGCGGGAGCATTGCCGCTCTTGCAAGCACTTACAAACATGCGTTGTGCGCAATCCACAGCGCCGGCTGCCGCAAGTGGCCGACCTGAACGACGACACCGATGGCCCTCCTGAACATCCTGAAGTTCCCCGATCCCCGCCTGCACACGGTGGCCAAGCCGGTCGCGGCGGTCGATGATCGCGTCCGCCAGCTGGTCGATGACATGCTTGAAACCATGTATGCGGCCGAAGGCGTCGGCCTGGCTGCCACGCAGATCGACGTGCATGAGCGCATCGTCGTCATCGACACCTCCGAGGGGCGCAATGAACCGCGCGTGCTGATCAACCCCGAGTTGATCGCGACCAGCGAGGAGATCAAGGAGGGCGAAGAAGGCTGCCTGTCGGTGCCCGCCACCTATGACAAGGTCAAGCGCCATGCCCGCGTGACGGTGCGTGCTTTGGGGCGCGACGGCCAGCCGCACGAGTTCGAGGCCGAAGGCCTGCTGGCCGTGTGCGTGCAGCATGAGATGGACCACCTGATGGGCAAGGTCTTTGTCGAATACCTCAGTCCGCTCAAGCGCGAACGCATCAAGACCAAGATGGTCAAGAAGCAGCGCGAAGACGAGCAGTACGCGCGTCGCCGCTGATGGCCCGCCTGCGCGTCGTCTTCGCCGGCACGCCGGAATTCGCCAAGGAGGCGCTGCAGCGCCTGCACGAAGCCGGGTTCGATGTGCCCCTGGTGCTGACCCAGCCCGATCGCCCGGCCGGCCGCGGCATGAAGCTGCAGGCCTCGCCGGTCAAGCAATTTGCGGTCGCCCAGGGCATGGCCGTTGCGCAGCCGCGCAGCCTGCGCCTGGACGGCAAGTACCCTGAGGAGGCGGCTGCAGCGCGCGAGGCGCTGCTTGCCGCGGGTGCGGATGTGATGGTGGTCGCCGCCTATGGCTTGATCCTGCCGCAATGGGTGCTGGACCTGCCGCGCCTGGGCTGCCTGAACATTCACGCCTCGCTGCTGCCGCGCTGGCGCGGCGCGGCGCCGATTCACCGGGCCATCGAGGCGGGTGATGCCGAGACCGGCATCACCATCATGCAGATGGATGCGGGCCTGGACACCGGCGACATGCTGCTGGTCGAGCAGCAGGCGATCCGCCCGGAAGACACGACCGCGACCCTGCATGACCGGATGGCGGCGCTGGGCGGGCGGCTGATCGTCGAGGCGCTGGAGCTGGCCGCCTGCGGTGGACTGACCCGCACGCCGCAGCCCGAGGCGGGTGTCTGCTACGCGCACAAGATCGAGAAGAGCGAATCGGCCATCGACTGGGCGCAGTCGGCGGCGCTGATCGAGCGGCGCCTGCGTGCCTTCGATCCCTTCCCCGGCGGCCTGGCGCAGCTCGACGGCGAGGCGATCAAGATATGGAGCGCCGAGCTCTGTGAGGGTCAGGGATTGCCTGGCACGGTGCTGGCCGTTGACGATGCGGGCATCACGGTGGCTTGCGGCGAACAGGCCTTGCGCCTGCGGGAGTTGCAGCGCGCCGGTGGCAAGCGCATGCCGGCCAAGGTATTCCTGCAAGCACGTCCGGTGGCACTTGGCGCTACATTCAGCGCCGTCGAGGCCACCTCGCGCGCTTGAATTGGCGCCTGGCGCCCACAAATGTGCCCTTGGGGAATTGCCCCCGAACCCTGACTGTTGGAGTGAACCGATGTTCAATCTGATGAAGACCGCCATCCTGATGGCTGCCATTACCGCGCTGTTCATGGCGATCGGTTCGGTGCTGGGCGGACAGCAGGGCATGATGATCGCGCTGCTCGTGGCGCTGGGCATGAACTTCTTCAGCTACTGGTTCTCGGACAAGATGGTGCTGAAGATGTACAACGCGCAGGAGGTCGACGAGACCTCGGCGCCGCAGTTCTATCGCATGGTGCGCGAGCTGGCCGACAAGGCGCAGCTGCCGATGCCCAAGGTCTACATCATCCAGGAAGACGCGCCCAACGCCTTTGCAACAGGACGCAACCCCGAGCATGCGGCGGTCGCTGCCACGACCGGCATCATGCGCGTGCTGTCCGAGCGCGAACTGCGCGGCGTGATGGCGCATGAACTGGCGCATGTGAAGCACCGCGACATCCTGATCAGCACCATCAGCGCCACCATGGCGGGCGCGATCTCGATGCTGGCCAACTTCGCGATGATCTTCAGCGGCCGCGACAGCGAGGGCCGCCCGGCCAACCCCATCGTCAGCATCCTGGTGATGATTCTGGCGCCGATTGCCGCCAGCCTGATCCAGATGGCGATCAGCCGTGCCCGCGAGTTCGAGGCTGATCGCGGCGGTGCCGAGATTTCCGGCGACCCGGCGGCGCTGGCCTCAGCGCTGGACAAGATCCACCGCTATGCCCAGGGCATCCCTCTGGAGGCGGCCGAACGCCACCCCGAGACCGCGCAGATGATGATCATGAATCCGCTCTCCGGCGGTGGCATCAAGGGCTTGTTCAGCACCCATCCGGCGACGGAAGAGCGCATCGAGCGCCTGATGGCCCTGGCGCGTCAGCGCTGAAGCACCTCAAGAACCGCGGCCGCGCGCCGATAGCCTTGGCATGAAGATCTCTGTGTTGCTCAAGACCAGCCTGCTGGTCGTCGGCGCCGCCCTGCTGGGCGGCTGCGAGCAATTGGGCATTGAAGACCCGGCCAAGGTCGCCGCCGCCAAGGAAGCAGATGGCAAGGCGATTGGCAGCGCCTGCAGGCACGCGATGCGCGCCATCGAGGATTGCTATGTGCTGAATCCCAAGGCGCAGCGGGCGGCCGTCCATGCCGGCTGGCGCGAGATGGACGAGTACATGCGCGAGAACAAGCTCGAAGGTGTGGCACCGGTTGTGCCGCGTCCTGAGGCCAAGAAGCCCAAGGACGACGAGGAAGAGGCGGTCGAGCCCAAACCCAAGGCGGCCGCATCCAAGAGTCGCTGAGGCACGGCAGCGCGGCGTGCGCGCCCTGACGTCCGGCACCGTGCTGCGGCAACTGGGGCCTCAAATTCTGCAAATGGTCGCGCGCCGCTGGGCGCACTCGGTGCTGGCGGGCAGGATGCAGCCTATCAACCACCGATTTGGAGCCCGCCATGCACGCACGCCGTATTGCCCTTGTCACGCTGCTCGGAGCCGGCCTGGCCGTGGCCGGTGGCGCCCAGGCCTGGACCTGGAACTTCGGCAAGGGCGAGCGCGTGCAAGGCACGGGCGACATCGCCACCGAAAACCGCAACCCGGGCAGCTTTGATGGCATTGCGCTGAGTGGCAACTTCAAGCTGCGGGTGCGGCAGGCCAGCACGAACGCCGTGGAGTTGAAGGCCGATCGCAATCTGCTGCCCTATATCGAAACCGAGCTGAACGGCAGCACCCTGGAGGTGCGCCCCAAGAAGGGCTATCACTTGTCCAGCGAGCGGCCCATCCTGCTGGTGGTCGACATGGTGGTGCTGAAGAAGATCTCGATCGGCGGGTCCGGCGATGTGCAGGTCGAGGCCATGAAGACGCCGCAGCTGGACGTCAGCATCGGCGGCTCAGGCGACGTCAGCTTGGCCCAGCTGTACAGCGAACAGGCGACCTTCTCGGTGGCGGGTTCGGGCAATGTCGAGGCCAAGGGGCGCGTCAACAGCCTGAGGGTTTCGGTGGCGGGCAGCGGGGACGTCAAGACCACCGAGCTGCTCGCCGATGAAGTCCGAGTCAGCATCGCGGGCTCCGGCGATGCCCGCGTGCAGGCCACCAAGCAACTCAAGGTCAGCATCGCCGGCTCCGGCGATGTGCGCTATGTCGGCTCGCCCGAAGTCAGCAGCTCGGTGGCCGGCAGCGGCACGGTGCGCAAGCTGGGCAACTGACGCACAGCGCACGCCTGCCCGGGCCGGGTGGGCATGAAGCCCGACAATGGGCACATGAGTTCCGAGCTTGGCGCCCTGATCCGACACCCCGAATTTCGCCGCGGCGCACGCGATATGGCCGGCATCACGCTGGGCATTTCGGCCTGGGGCCTGGTCACCGGCGTGGCGATGATCAAGAGCGGCCTGTCGATGCCGCTGGCCCTGCTGATGAGCCTGGTGGTGTTTGCTGGCAGCTCGCAACTGGCCGCGCTGCCGCTGCTGGCCGCCGGTGCGCCCTTGTGGGTGCTGTGGGCCACCGCCTTCTGCGTCAACCTGCGTTTCGTGATCTTCAGCGCGCAATGGCGCCTGTACTTCGGCCATCTGCCGCTGCTCAGCCGCCTGCGCATCGGCTACTTCGCGGCTGACCTCAACTACGTGGCCTTTCTGCGCCGCTTCCCTGAGCCGGTGCCGGCGCCGGAGCAGCGCCCCTACTTCTGGGGCGGCGTGGCGCTGAACTGGACCGCCTGGCAGGTGCCCTCGATCCTGGGCATCGTGCTGGCCGACCGGGTGCCCACGCAATGGGGCCTGGGCTTTGCCGGCGTGCTGGCCTTGCTGGGGCTGAGCTACTCGCTGCTGTCCGACTACAAGACCTGGGTCAGCGCGGCGGTGGCCGGCTGTGCGGCGGTGGCCGCCTATGCGCTGCCGCTGCGGCTCAATATCGTGGTGGCGATTGCGGCCGCCGTGGCTGCCGGCCTGCTGATCGAGCGCTGGCAACCGGCCAGCCGGGAGTCTTCGCAATGAGTGAATGGCTGATGGCGCTGGGCATTGTCGGCATGGGGCTGATCACGCTGCTGACACGGGCCTTCTTCATGATCCCCAAGCGCGAGTTGCCGATGCCCGACTGGGCCAAGCAAGGCCTGCGTTATGCACCGCTGGCCGCGCTGGCGGCGGTGATCGTGCCCGAGATCGTGATGAGCAACGGGCAGCTGATCGACACCTGGAAAGACGCACGGCTGTTTGCGGTGGCCGTGGGCACGGCCTACTTCTTCTGGAAGCGCGGCATCCTGGGCACCATCGTCAGCGGCACGGCGGTGATGCTGATCCTGCGCATCGGCCTGGGTTGGTGAGCTTGGTAAGCTTGAGGGCAGGGCGCCTGCATTGCATTCTTTGCTCTGCCTGAGCGCCACCGACCTTCCAACTCCAATCGAGACCCCCGCCCATGAACGTTCTGCGTTTCTCTGATCTGGTCGCCGCCGGCAAGGTGGCCGGCCAGCGCGTCTTCATCCGTGCCGACCTCAATGTGCCGCAGGACGATGCCGGCCACATCACCGAAGACACCCGCATCCGCGCGTCCATCCCCTGCATCGAGATGGCGCTGAAGGCCGGCGCTGCGGTGATGGTGACCTCGCACCTGGGCCGCCCCACCGAAGGCGAGTTCAAGCCTGAGGACTCGCTGGCGCCGGTCGCCCAGCGCATGGGCGAGCTGATGGGCCGCGAGATTCCCGTGCTGGCTGACTGGGTGGGCGGCGTGAACGTGGCGCCGGGCCAGCTGGTGATGCTGGAGAACTGCCGCGTCAACAAGGGCGAGAAGAAGAACAACGAAGCGCTGGCGCAGCAGATGGCCGCGCTGTGCGACATCTACGTCAACGACGCCTTCGGTACCGCACACCGTGCCGAGGGCACGACCTACGGCATCGCGCAGTTCGCCAAGATCGCCTGCGCCGGCCCGCTGCTGGCGGCCGAGATCGACGCGATCAGCAAGGCCCTGGCCGCACCGAAGCGCCCGCTGGTGGCCATCGTGGCCGGCTCCAAGGTGTCGACCAAGCTGACCATCCTGAAGGCCTTGTCCGACAAGGTGGACGGCTTGATCGTCGGCGGCGGCATCGCCAACACCTTCATGCTGGCCGCGGGCCTGTCCATCGGCAAGTCGCTGGCCGAACCGGATCTGGTGGGCGAAGCCAAGGCCGTGATCGATGCGATGAAGGCGCGCGGCGCAGCAGTGCCGATTCCGGTCGACGTGGTGTGCGCCAAGAGCTTCTCGGCTGATGCAGCGGCCACCGTGAAGGCCGCCAATGAGGTGGCCGATGACGACCTGATCCTGGACATCGGCCCGAAGACTGCAGCCATCCTGGCCGAGCAGCTGAAGGCCGCCGGCACCATCGTCTGGAACGGCCCGGTGGGCGTGTTCGAGTTCGATGCTTTCGCCAAGGGCACCGAAACGGTGGCCCGCGCGATCGCCGAGAGCAGTGCCTTCTCGATCGCCGGCGGCGGCGACACGCTGGCCGCGATCGCCAAGTACGGCATCGAAAAGGACGTGGGCTACATCTCCACCGGCGGCGGTGCCTTCCTGGAAGTGCTGGAAGGCAAGACGCTGCCGGCGTTTGAGATTCTGGCGAAGCGGGCGAACGGCTGAGCTCGCTGGATTGCATGATGGATGAAGGGCCCTGCGGGGCCCTTTGCCTTTGGTGCTGGGGCTTTCTCTTGCGAAGACTGCCGCGAGGCAGCGTCGGGCCGGGACGATTTGCTCCATGCCTGGGCCAGCGGCCCAGGCCTTCGCCAGGCACAAACAGTCCACTGGACTGTTTGTGTCCGGGCTCAGTCCCCCGCCGTCGCTGCGCGCCGCCGCCTCCTTCACTCACGCAAATCGCCCCGGCCCACCACTGCCGCACCATAGGCGGCATGCGGACGGTGGAGTGCCACCGGTGCATCGGGAGCGATGTGATGGGCTTGCTTTGCGCAAGTAGAGGAGGAGGGCTCGCGCAGCGAGGCCGGGGGACATGGAGCAAAGCAAGCCCGTCGCAGAGCTCCCCGCGCCGACACGCGCATGAATGTCTGCGGCGCGATGCAGCCATTCGCCATCGACCCAGCCACCTTTCCCCTGCCGCGCCGACCGCTTGCGATCTTTGCATGAGGGGCAAAGCAGTCGGCATCAAGGCGCGCTAATCGCGGGAGTAAGCTCGCCAGCCCAAGAATCAGCAGGAGACCCTGGATGGACAACAGCAAGCCGCTGTCGCCGGCCGAAGCCGCTTTGCGCGATGCTGCGCTGGACTACCACCGCAGCCCGACGCGCGGCAAGATCGCCGTGACGCCGACCAAGGCCCTGTCCAACCAGCGCGACCTCTCGCTGGCCTACTCGCCCGGCGTGGCCTATCCCTGCCTGGACATCGAGAAGGAGCCGGCGCTGGCCGCCGACTACACCTCGCGCGCCAACCTGGTCGGCGTGATCACCAACGGCACCGCGGTGCTGGGCCTGGGCGATATCGGCCCGCTGGCGGCCAAGCCGGTGATGGAAGGCAAGGGCTGCCTGTTCAAGAAGTTCGCCGGCATCGATGTGTTCGACATCGAGTTGGCCGAGCGCGACCCCGACAAGCTGGTGGAGATCATCGCGGCGATGGAGCCGACGCTGGGTGGCATCAACCTCGAGGACATCAAGGCGCCGGAATGCTTCTACATCGAGCGCGAGCTCAAGAAGCGCATGAACATCCCGGTCTTCCACGATGACCAGCATGGCACGGCCATCATCTCCAGCGCCGCGCTGCTGAACGGGCTGGAGCTGGTGGGCAAGCATATCGGCCAGGTGAAGGTGGCGGTGTCGGGCGCCGGGGCCGCGGCCATCGCCTGCCTGGACGTGATGGTGGGCCTGGGCGTTGCGCGCGAGAACGTGTTTGTGTGCGACTCCAAGGGCGTGATCCATGCCGAGCGCGCCGATGCGGCCAAGCTCGATGAATCCAAGCGCCGCTATTGCCAGACGACCAGCGCGCGCACGCTGGCCGATGTGGTGGCGGGTGCCGATGTGTTCCTGGGCTGCTCGGCGGCCGGCGTGCTGACGGCCGAGATGGTCAAGACCATGGCCGACAAGCCCATCATCCTGGCGCTGGCGAATCCCGAGCCCGAGATCCGCCCCGAGCTGGCCAAGGCCGCGCGGCCGGATTGCATCATCGCCACTGGCCGTTCGGACTATCCCAACCAGGTCAACAACGTCCTGTGCTTCCCCTACATCTTCCGCGGCGCGCTCGATTGCGGCGCCAGCAAGATCACCGAGGAAATGAAGCTCGCCTGCGTGCGCGAGATCGCCGCATTGGCCAAGGCCGAGACCAGTGATGAGGTGGCGGCTGCCTATGCGGGCGAAGAGCTGTCCTTCGGCCCCGACTACCTGATTCCCAAGCCCTTCGATGCGCGCCTGATCCTGCGCATTGCGCCGGCGGTGGCGCAGGCCGCGGCGGACTCCGGCGTGGCCACGCGGCCCATCCAGGACATGGCGGCCTACCGTCAGTCGCTGGAGCGCTTCGTCTATCAGACCGGCATGCTGATGCGGCCGGTGTTCAATGCGGCCAAGGCCGCGGTCGGACAGGGCCAGCCGGCGCGCGTGATCTTTGCCGAGGGTGAGGACGAACGCGTGCTGCGCGCAGTGCAGGTGGCGCTGGACGAGCGGCTGTGCCAGCCCACGCTGATCGGCCGCCCCGAGGTGATCGCGATGCGCGTCAAGCGCGCCGGCCTGCGCCTCAAGCTGGGCGAGGACGTCGCGGTGATCGACCCCAACCGCGATGAGCGCTTCCGCCAGTATTGGGAGACCTATCACCAGGTGATGGGCCGCAACGGCGTCACGCCCGAGATGGCCAAGGCGGCGGTGCGCCGCTCCAACACCACCATCGGCGCGCTGGCCATCAAGCTGGGCGATGCCGATGCGCTGATCTGCGGAATGGTGGGCCGCTTCGAGCAGCATCTGGACCATGTGAGCGACCTGATCGGCCTGAAGCCCGGCGCCCGCAGCTTTGCGACCGTGAACGCGCTGATGCTGGATCAGATGACGCTGTTCGTCACCGACACCTTCGTCAACGATGCGCCCGACGCCGAGGCCCTGGCCGAGATCGCCGGCATGGCCTGCGACGCGGTTCGGCGCTTCGGCCTGCCGCCCAAGCCGGCCTTCGTGTCGCACTCCAACTTCGGCTCCAGCAAGCGGCCCTCGGCGTTGAAGATGCGTCGCGCCTACGAGCTGTTCTCGGCCGCGCATCCGGACATTGAGTGCGACGGCGAGATGAATGGCGACGCCGCGCTGTCGGCCGCAGTGCGCGAGACCTATCTGCCCGGCGGCCGGCTCCAGGGCGCGGCCAACCTGCTGGTGATGCCCAGCCTGGATGCGGCCAACATCACCTTCAATGTGCTGAAGATCAGTGCCGGGCAGGGCGTCACGGTCGGGCCCATCCTGCTGGGTGCGGCCGCGCCGGTGCACATCCTCACGCCGTCGGCGACGGTGCGCCGCATCGTCAACATGACGGCGCTGGCCGCGGCCGACGTGTCAGCAGCACGCGGCTGAGCTTGCTGAGTTGGTAACCGTCCGGTATCCGGACGGTCATCGGCGCGGCTCATAATCGGCCGTCTGAAACAAGCACCGATAGAGAGACAGCCCATGACCCGTGCCACCAAGATCGTCGCCACCCTCGGCCCCGCTTCTTCCTCGCCCGAGGTGCTGGAGCGCATGATCCGGGCCGGCGTCGATGTGGTGCGGCTGAACTTCTCGCATGGCAAGGCGCAGGACCACATCGACCGCGCCCGCCTGGTACGCGAGGTCGCGGCCGCCGCCGGCAAAGAGGTCGCCATCATGGCTGACCTGCAGGGCCCCAAGATCCGCGTCGGCAAGTTCGAGAACGGCAAGATCGAGCTGATCAACGGCGAGAAGTTCATCCTCGACGCCAGCCGCACCGAACTGGGCAACGAGAGCTGCGTGGGCCTGGACTACAAGGAACTGCCGCGCGATGTGAAGCCCGGCGACACCCTGCTGCTCAACGACGGCCTGCTGGTGCTGACCGTTGAATCGGTCAAGGGCGAGGCGGTGCACACCATCGTCAAGCAGGGCGGCGAGCTGTCCAACAACAAGGGCATCAACAAGCAGGGCGGCGGCCTGACCGCCCCGGCGCTGACGGCCAAGGACATGGAGGACATCAAGACCGCGATGTCCTTCCAATGCGAATACCTGGCGGTGAGCTTCCCCAAGAACGCCACCGATATGGAGATGGCGCGCCAGCTGGCCAATGTGGCGGGCGAGGCCTGGCGCCACAAGCCCGGCATGATCGCCAAGATCGAGCGCTATGAGGCCATCCCGCATCTGGAAGCGATCCTGAAGGCCAGCGACGGCATCATGGTGGCGCGCGGTGATCTGGCGGTGGAGGTCGGCAACGCCGCCGTGCCGGCCTTGCAGAAGCGCATGATCAAACTGGCGCGGGAGCTGGACAAGGTGGTGATTACCGCCACGCAGATGATGGAATCGATGATCGTCAACCCGGTGCCCACGCGAGCCGAAGTGTCCGACGTGGCCAATGCCGTGCTGGACGGTACCGATGCGGTGATGCTGTCGGCCGAAACCGCAGCGGGCAAGTTCCCGGTCGAGACCATCGAGCAGATGGCCGCCATCGCGCTGGAGGCCGAGCGCGCCGAGTTCGTCACGCTGGACACCGACTTCGCTGGCCGCCAGTTCGCGCGCATCGATCAGTCGATCGCGATGGGCGCGCTGTTCACCGCCTATCACCTGGGCTGCAAGGCCATTCTGGCGCTGACCGAATCGGGCTCCACCGCGCTGTGGATGAGCCGCCACCGCGTGCAGGTGCCGATCTACGCCTTGACCACCCAGCCGATCAGCCAGCGCAAGATGACGCTGTACCGCAATGTGCGGCCGCTGCTGATGCCCAAGTTCGAGGACCGCGACATGGCGCTGAAGGCCGCCGAGCAACTGCTGGTCGACAAGGGCGTGCTGATGCCGGGCGACACCTACGCCATCACCTGCGGCGAGCCGATGGGCTATCCGGGCGGCACCAATATGCTGAAGGTCTGTAGGGTCGACTGATGTGCAAGGCCGGCGGCAGCGGTGCGACCCGTCGGCGCTGGCTGAAGTCCAGTCTGGCGGGGGCCGCGCTGAGCACGCTGGGGCCTGTTGTCGAAGCGAATACCACCGACACGGGTCGTGTGACGGTGCCCCTGGCTGTCGGCGACCACGTCAACCGCGCCTTTGTCGTGCCCTTGCTGGATCTGATCGCGGACGGCGCAGGTATCCAGTGGCAGATCGAATGGATGCCCTTTGCCCGCACCTTGCTGCAGGCTGAGCGCGGGCAGTCGCTGGGTTTTGGCATGACGCGCACGCCGGCCCGCGAGCGGGTGTATGCCTTCAGCGATGTGCTGTTCTTCAACCACGCCTGGTCCATCGTCCGGCGCGAGCGCCGTCTGAGCATCCAGCAGTTGAGCGATCTCGATGGCTTGTCGATCTGCCTCGGGCGTGGCGTCAGCCTGAGCCCTGCGTTTGAAGAAGCGCGCGGCAAACGCTTCCAGGTTGAAACTTCCGGCGCTGACCTGGCGGGCCGGGTCCGCATGTTGATGGCTGGGCGCTGCGATGTGGTGCTGGCTTCACATCGCAGCCCGGACCCCTGGCTGATCGAGCGGCGCTTGCGCAAGGAGGTCGGCCTGGGCTCGGCGCTTGAGGTGCTGCCCAGGCCCTTGATGGTCGATCCGGTGCACTTTGCTGTTGGGCTGGACACGCCGCTGGCCGCGCTGCTGCCGCGCATCAACAAGGGTCTGGCTGCGCGTCGCCAGGCCATCCGCGCCCTGGTCGACAGCGAGCGCTGAACTCAGCCTTTCTGCGCGCTCTGCACCAAGGCCGCGATGCGCGGTGACATATGCGTCGGCACCAGCTCTACTTCCGACCTGGCCCGCGCAAACACCCGGAACAGCTCATCGGTGACACCGTGCTGCACCATGCGGGTGCCATGCCGGGCGGCACCGATGTCATCACCTGTGGCGAGCCCATGGGCTATGCTGGCGGCACCAATATGCTGAAGGTTTTCCGGGTCGATTGATGGGCGCGGTCCAACACTTTCCTATGTCACGTCGACGCTGTCTGAAGGACGGCCTTGCTTGCGCCTCGTTGTGGGCGCTGGGGCCTGCTGCACATGCCATCTCCCCTGCTGCTGTGCGGCCTGTCGTGCCGTTGGCTGTGGGTGAATACGCCAACCGCGACTTTGTGCTGCCCTTGATGGAGTTGATTGCTGACGGCGCAGGCATCGAATGGCAGATCGAGTGGGTGCCCTTTGCACGTGCGCTGCTGCAGGCCGAACGTGGGCAGTCGCTGTGCTTCGGCATAGCGCGCACGCCTGCCCGCGAGCGCGTGTACACCTTCAGCGATGTGCTTTTCGATAACCACGTCTGGCTCATCGCGCGGCGTGAGCGCCGCCTGCGAATCCAGAAACAGTCTGATCTCGACAGCTTGACGGTCTGTGCGAGGCAAGGCGCCGACCTCAACCCTGAATTTGAAGAGTCGAACAGCACCCGCCGCCAGGTCCAGCTTTCCGTCGGGGGACTGGCGGCTCGGGTGCGCATGCTGATGGGCGGGCGCTGCGATGTGGTGCTGGCTTCGCATCGCAGCCCGGACCCCTGGCTGATCGAACAGCGCTTGCGCAAGGAGGTTGGCCTGGGTTCGGCGCTTGAGGTGCTGCCCGAGCCCTTGATGGCGAACCCAGTGCACTTTGCCGTTGGGCTGGACACGCCGCTGGCCGCGCTGCTGCCACGCATCAACAAGGGCCTGGCGGCGCGTCGCCAGGCCATCCGCGCCCTGGTCGACAGCGAGCGCTGAACTCAGCCTTTCTGCGCGCTCTGCACCAAGGCCGCGATGCGCGGTGACATATGCGTCGGCACCAGCTCCACTTCCGGCCTGGCCCGCGCAAACACCCGGAACAGCTCATCGGTGAAGCCGTGGCCGACATCGACGACGCCTTCGAAGCTGATCTCCACCCGCTTGAAGGTCGGCAGGCGCGCGGCCACGCGGCGTGCCTGGGCGCGTGAATCCAGGGCTTGGCCCGGCCCGGCCAGCAGGCGCAGATGCACGGTGGTGTGGTCGAACTCGATGCCGCTGCCATCGGTGCTCCAGGCCTGCAGCACCTGGTCCAGCGTGCGCGTGGTGTCGAGTGCGATGGCCATGTAGATCGAGCTGCCTTGGCGCGGCAGCGGCCTGCCTGCCTGCCAGCCAGTGCCGTCCCAGGCGCGGCGCTGGAAGGCGGTGTTGTTGGCATGGATGTCGAACACATCGGCCAGTTGCGAGCTGAAGAACAGGCCGCGGCCGGTGTGCGCCGCGGGCTGGCTGGTCAGGCGGCCCTTGGAGAGCTCCAGCATCGCGTGCTGCGCATCGGCAATGTCGAAGGCGGTGCAGATCTTGTCGAACACGCCGCAGCCGTCGTCGGAGACCAGCAGCTGCACATGGCTGGGGGTCTGGCGCAGCGAGACGGTGACGCTGCTGCCGCCGCTGTGGTCGATCGCGTTGTTCACCAATTCCGTGAAGCCGTGCTGCACCATGCGGGCCACATGCCGGGGCAGCTCGAAATTGGGCGCGAAGTCGCGCTGCCAGGGCAGGTCCTCCTGCAGGCCGTGCAGCGTGTAGCTGCGCGCCACCTGGCGCAACAGGCCGGGGCCGTAGACCGGCCGGCGCGAGGTGCCGCTGCGGCTCAGCCAGTTGGCGTCGACCAGCTTGCGCAGCGCCGCCTGCACCGCACGTCGGCTGGCACCGGTGCGCTCTTCCAGATGGTCAGCCAGGTCGTGCGAATGCTCGCGCGCGGCGGCGGTCATCCAGAGGGTGAGGTGATCGAGGGCGAGGCGGGTCATGGGCAATAGGCTCCAGCAGCCCGGCAGCCTATAGTCATGCCGCCCTGCGCACAAGCGCGCTTGCCCTTGTGCGCAAGGCATGACGCTTGTCACGCCTGGGCCGCCGCTCGCCCCCGGACGCGGGGGGCGGGCGGCAAGCCCTGGCAGGGGGCGCCGTTAGAATCAATGGCAGTTACGACGCAGTTACAGCGCGCTTGCCGAACGCTGCGTTCAAGAAGAGATTTTCAACTTCACCGGGGACTCCCATGGCTCTCGTTTCCATGCGCCAACTGCTGGACCATGCCGCCGAAAACGGCTACGGCATTCCGGCCTTCAACGTCAACAACCTGGAGCAGGTGCAGGCCGTGATGGCGGCAGCCGCCGAGGTCAATGCGCCGGTGATCCTGCAGGCCTCGGCCGGCGCGCGCAAGTACGCGGGCGAGAGCTTCATCAAGCATCTGGTGCAGGCGGCTTGCGAGGCCTATCCGCAGATCCCGGTGGTGATGCACCAGGACCACGGGCAGAGCCCGGCGATCTGCCAGGGCGCGATCGATCTGGGCTTCAGCTCGGTGATGATGGACGGCTCGCTGAAGGAAGACGGCAAGACGCCGGCCAGCTTTGAGTACAACGTCGACGTGACGCGCCGCGTGGTGGAGCTGGCGCACAAGGTCGGTGTGACGGTTGAAGGCGAACTGGGCTGCCTGGGCAATCTTGAAACCGGCGAAGCCGGCGAGGAAGACGGTATCGGCGCCGAAGGCAAGCTGGACCACAGCCAGATGCTGACCGACCCGGAAGAGGCGGCGGTGTTCGTCAAGGCCACCCAGCTGGACGCGCTGGCCATCGCCATCGGCACCAGCCACGGCGCCTACAAGTTCTCGCGCAAGCCCACCGGCGACATCCTGGCCATCAGCCGCGTCAAGGAAATCCACAAGCGCATCCCCAACACCCACTTGGTGATGCACGGCTCGTCCAGCGTGCCGCAGGAGCTGCTGGCGCTGATCAACCAGTACGGCGGCAAGATGAAAGAGACCTACGGCGTGCCGGTCGAGGAGATCCAGGAAGCCATCAAGCATGGCGTGCGCAAGATCAATATCGACACCGACATCCGCCTGGCCATGACCGGCGCGGTGCGCAAGTTCCTGTTCGAGAACCCCGACAAGTTCGACGCGCGCGAGTGGCTCAAGCCGGCCCGCGAAGCGGCCAAGGCGGTCTGCCAGCAACGCTATGTCGAGTTCGGTTGCGTCGGCCAGGCCGGCAAGATCAAGTCGCGGACGCTGGTGGACGTGGCGGCGGCCTATGCGCGTGGCGAACTGAACCAGGTGGTCCAGTAAAACCCGGGCGCCCAGGCGCTTCGGATCGAGCCCGCCGCTGTGCACGCAGCCGCGGGCTTTTTCATTGGGCGTCCCTTGCCTGGCTGAGTCAGGCCATCAACAGCAGCGCTGAACACCTGCGGCCCGCATAAAATCCGCGCTTGCGCAGGCCGGGCGGCGGTTTGTGCCAGACCGAATGACGACTCCCCCAGGCGGCGCTCCCGCCGTCCTCACCATGACCCAAGCCCTGCTCGAATCCTCGCTGACTTCGCTTCCCCTGATCGCCCGCGGCAAGGTGCGCGAGAACTACGCGGTGGGCAACGACCGCATCCTGATGATCGCGTCGGACCGCATCTCGGCCTTCGACGTCATCATGGGCGAGCCATCCCTGGCAAGGCGCGCTGCTGACGCAAATGGCGCTGTTCTGGTTCGACAAGCTGGGCGACATCGTGCCCAACCACCTGACCGGCGAAGACCCGCTGTCGGTGGTCAGCGAAGCCGAGAAGGCGCAGGTTCGCGACCGCGCCATGCTGGTCAAGCGCCTGAAGCCGCTGCCGATCGAGGCGGTGGTGCGCGGCTATCTGGCCGGCAGCGGCTGGGCCGAGTACAAGAGCAATGGCGAGGTCTGCGGCGTCAAGCTGCCGGCCGGTCTGCAGAACGCCTCCAAGCTGCCCGAGCCCATCTTCACGCCGGCTACCAAGGCCGAGATGGGCGATCACGACGAGAACATCGACTTCGAGCGCTGCGTCGCGATCATCGGCCGCGAGATGGCTGAGCGCGTGCGTGACATCTCGATTGCGCTCTACAAGCGCGCGGCCGATTTCGCGCTGACCAAGGGCATCATCATCGCCGACACCAAGTTCGAGTTCGGCCTGGATGCAGACGGCACGCTGACGCTGATGGACGAGGTGCTGACGCCTGATTCCTCGCGCTACTGGCCGGCGAGAGCTATTCGGTCGGCGCCAACCCGCCCAGCTACGACAAGCAGTTCCTGCGCGACTGGCTGGAGCAGGCACAGGTCGACGGCAAGCCCTGGGGCAAGACCGCGCCCGCGCCCGCTTTGCCCCCCGAGGTGATCACCAACACCTCCGCCAAGTATCGTGAGGCGCTGGAGCGCCTGACGCGCTGAACCCCGACACGAGGAGCGATTTGTGATGCAGATGCCGATTCGCTCCCGCCTGCTGCAGCAGCTTGATCAGCAGATCGCTGCTGCCGGCAGCCCGCTTGACGCGGCCTGCCTGCGGGCGCAGCGCGCGATGCTGCTGACCCGCCATGGGCACCTGAGCCAGGCGCGCGAGCAGCTCACGCAGTTGCACCAGCAGGCCTTCCAGCATCCGAATGCCAAGCTTGGCGCCTGGCTGCATCTGGCCGAGGGCCTGATGAGCTACTACACCGACTTCGGCATCGCAGCGCGCGACAAGGTGCAGCGCGCCCAGGCCATGGCCAGGGCGGCTGATCAGCGTGATGTGGACGTGCTCGCCACCGCCTGGCTGGCGCACCTGGCCTATGTGGGCCATGACCTGCAGGGCCTGGTGGAGCAGGCCAAGGCCTGTCTGGCCATTGCGGTGCCTGGGGACCATCAGGCGCTGGCGCGGCTGTCGATCGCGCTGGGCCTGGCCTTGCATTTCGCCAACCGCTGGGAGCTGGCCCAGGCCTGGTATTCGCTGGCGCGTCGCGAGGCCAGTGCGGATGGCGACGACGCCACCACCTCGGCCCTGATGTACAACATGGCCGAGATGCGCACCGCACAGATGCGCCACGAGAGCCTGGCCTATCCGACCCGCCCGCGTCCGGACCTGCTGCTGGGGGCCGACTCAATCCGCCACTACGATGCGGCCGTCGGCGCCAGCGCGATGTCCGAGCTGACGCCTTTGTTGCGCGCCCAAGTGCTGGTGATGCAGGGCGAGTACGAAGCCGCCAGCCAACTCTACGAGCAATACCTGCCGCAGGCCATGGGCCGCGGTCTGTCCCGGCTGGGCGGCAATCTGCTGGCTGATCTGGCCTGGTGCCGGGTCAATCTGGGGCAGCGCGAGCAGGCGCTGGCGCATGCGCGCGACGCCGAGATGGAGCTGGACCCGCGCTCAGACGTCGATGATCGCGCTGCCACGCACAGCCGCCTGGCCCAGGTCTACGAGGCACTGGGCGAGGACCTTGTGTCGCTGACGCATGCGCAGACGGCGCAGCGCGAGTGGGCCGAGTTTGCAGCCCAGCAGTCGCATTGGGCTGACCGGCTGGACGCCGCAGGGTTGGGGCGTCCGCCGATTTAGAACAGCGCCATGCTGAGCTTGCGGCGGTACTGATCCAGCAGCGGATCGCTAGGCGCCACGGCTGCCTTGCCGGCGATCTCCAGCGTGCTCTTGGCCTCGCTGGCCTGTGCCTTCGGCGCCGGCTTGCTCATCAGCTCAAGGATGGCCACATAGAGCTTGCGCGCGGCCTCGCCATTCCAGGCTTTGTCGCGCATGATGATCTCAAGCAACTCGTCCATTGCCTCGGTGAAACGCTGGCCGGCCAGATGCGACTGGGCCAGCGCATAACGGGCGTCGAAGTCGCGCTTGTTGGCGGCGATCGCCGCCTGCAGCGCCGCGCTGTCCAGGCTCGCGGCCCGCTCCACCGCGCTCAGCCAATGACCCAGCGCGGCGAAGCGCGCATGCGGGGTGATGGTGTCCGCAGCCTGCGCCGCCACCGGCGCGAAAGCCGCTTGGGCATCCTGCAGCAGGCCGAGCTCCAGCAGGGCCTTCACATAGTCGAAGCGGGCGGTCTCGTTGGCCGGATCAGCCTGCACGGCCTGGGCCAGCTTGGCCAGTGCCGATTCAAGATCGCCATCGGCCATCAGCGCCTCGGCTTCGGCCAGCTCTTCCTCGGCCTCCAGCATTTCGCCGGTGGGCACATGCTTGTCAAGGAACTCGCGGATCTGCGCCTCGGGAACCGCGCCGACGAAGCCGTCCACCGGCTGGCCGCCGACGAACATCACGCAGAAGGGGATCGAGCGCACGCCGAAGGCCTGGCTCAGCTGGCTGGCGATCTCGGGCTGCTCGTCGCTGTTCAGCTTGGCCAGCAGGAAGCGCCCGGCATAGGCGGCCTCCAGCTTCTCCAGCACCGGCCCCAGGCTCTTGCAGGGACCGCACCAGGGGGCCCAGATGTCCAGCAGCACAGGCTGCTGCATCGAGGCTTGCAGGAGTTCGGTTTCGAAGTTCTGGATGGTGATGTCGATCATGGCGTCGGTGCGGCCGATGGGGCGGAAGAGGGCAGGTGGCGGTGGCCGCCTACAATTCAAGGTTTTCCAGCCTATGGAGCGAGTCGTGCAGGATCTGCAGAACGCCACTCCCCTGGTTGGCGTGGTGATGGGTTCCAGCAGTGACTGGGAAACCATGAAGCACGCCACCACCATTCTCGCCGAGTTCGGTGTCGCTTTCGAGGCCAAGGTGGTCTCGGCTCACCGCATGCCTGACGAGATGTTCGCTTACGCCGAAGCCGCCGAGGCACGCGGCCTGCAGGCCATCATCGCCGGGGCCGGCGGCGCTGCGCACCTGCCGGGCATGCTGGCGGCCAAGACGCAGGTGCCGGTGCTGGGCGTGCCGGTCGCCAGCCGTCATCTGCAGGGGGTCGACTCGCTGCATTCCATCGTGCAGATGCCCAAGGGCATTCCGGTGGCGACCTTCGCCATCGGCACGGCCGGTGCCGGCAATGCCGCGCTGTTCGCGGTTGCGATGCTGGCACGCCAGGACACGGCCCTGCGCGACAAGCTCGCCGCCTACCGCGTCCGCCAGACCGAGGTGGCCCGCGACATGAGCAAGGACCTGATCTGATGACGAGCCAAACGCTGCAGCTGCTGCCGGCGGCCACCACCACGCTGGGCGTGATCGGCGGCGGCCAGCTGGGCCGCATGTTTGTGCATGCCGCGCAGAGCCTGGGCTTTCGTACCCTGGTGCTGGACCCGGACGAGGCGAGCCCGGCCGGTCTGGTGGCGCATGAGCACATCCGCGCCGACTACCTGGACGAAGCCGGGCTGACGCGCATGGCCGCCGCCTGCGCGGCCATCACCACCGAATTCGAGAACGTGCCGGCCCAGGCGCTGGACATGCTGGCGCGCAGCAAGCCGGTGGCTCCGGCTGGGTCGTGCGTGGCGATCTGCCAGGATCGCGCCGATGAGAAGGCCCACTTTGCCGCCAGCGGCGTGGCCTGCGCGCCTTATGCGGTGATCGACAGCGAGGCTGCACTGGCCGCGGTCGACTCGGCGCTCTTGCCCGGCATCCTGAAGACCGCCCGCATGGGCTATGACGGCAAGGGCCAGATCCGCGTCAAGACCCGCGAAGCGCTGGCCGCCGGCTGGGATGAACTCAAGCGCGTGCCCTGCGTGCTGGAGCAGATGCTGCCGCTGGCGCTGGAACTGTCGGTGATCGTCGCGCGTGGGCGCGACGGCACGGTGGTGCAGTTCCCGGTGCAGCAGAACCTGCACCGCGATGGCATCCTGGCTGTCACCCAGGTGCCTGCGCCCGGCGTTTCGCCAGCATTGGCCGAACAGGCCAGCGCGGCTGCCGCACGCATCGTCACCGAGATGGGCTATGTCGGCGTGCTGTGCATCGAGTTCTTCCTGCTGCAGGATGGCCGCCTGGTCGTCAACGAGATGGCGCCACGCCCGCACAACTCGGGCCACTACACGATCAACGCCTGTGATGTCTCGCAGTTTGAGCTGCAGGTCCGCGCGATGGCTGGTCTGCCGCTGAACGCGCCGCGCCTGCATTCGCCGACGGTGATGTTGAACCTGCTGGGCGACCTTTGGTTTCCTGGTGACCCCTCAGGCACCGAGCGCGAGCCGGCCTGGGACCGCGTGCTGGCGATTCCCGGCACCCATCTGCATCTGTACGGCAAGACCAGTGCCCGACCGGGCCGCAAGATGGGCCATCTAAACATCACGGCGGCGACGGTTGAAGAGACGCAGCAGCGCGCCCAGGCCGCTGCCGCCGTGCTGGGTCTGCCGACCGAGTGGTGAGACTTTCGTGCTGCTGAACGGACACGACCCCGCCGCGCTGCGCCGCGCCGCCGAGCATCTGGCGGCGGGCGAGTTGCTGGCCCTGCCGACTGAGACCGTCTACGGCCTTGGCGCGCGGGCGGACGACGATGCGGCGGTGGCCAAGATCTTTGTCGCCAAGGGCCGGCCCAGTGATCACCCACTGATCGTGCATGTGCTCGATGCGGCCGATGCCGAGGCCTTCGCCGCTGAGCTACCGCCGGTGGCGCGCCGCCTGATGAACACCTTCTGGCCGGGGCCGCTGACAGTGATCGTGCCGCGCAAGCCCGGCGTGGCCGCAGCATCGGCGGGCGGGCAGGACACCATCGGCTTGCGCTGCCCGGCGCACCCGGTGGCGCGGGCCTTGATGGCCGAGGCCCGCCTGCGTGGCGTGCTGGGCATCGCCGCGCCCAGCGCCAACCGCTTCGGCCGCGTCAGCCCCACGCGCGCGGCCCATGTGGAAGAAGAATTCGACGGCGAGGTCTGGGTGCTGGACGGCGGTGATTGCGAGGTCGGCATTGAATCCAGCATCGTCGACTGCAGCCGCGCCCATCCGGTGTTGCTGCGCCCAGGTGTGCTGACGCCCGCGGAAATCGAAGCCGCGGCTGGCGAGCCGCTGCTGGCCCCCGATGCCCAAGCGCCGCGCGCCTCCGGCACGCTGGCGGCCCACTACGCACCGCGCGCCGTGGTGCGTCTGCTGGATCCCGCACGGCTGGCGGATACCTTGCAGCAAAAACTGCCGGCAGGCCTGGCGGTATATTCGCGAACGCTGAGTCCGCCTGCCGGCGTGCTGCACCGGGCCATGCCCGGTGAGGCCAAGGCGGCGGCCCATGAATTGTTTGCGGTGCTGCGCGAGCTCGACGCCGCCGGCGCCCAGGAAATCTGGATCGAAGCACCCCCACCGGACAGCGGCTGGGATGGGGTGCGAGATCGGCTGTCGCGCGCTGCGGCGGCCTTTAGTCACTAGAGGGAAGACATTTGATGAAAGCGTTCAAGCAAGCTGTGCTGCGTCGCGCACCGATGCTGATGGGGGCCGTGGCCCTGGCGGTGACGATGGCCGGCTGCGGCGGTGGCGGCGGGCAGATCGAGCCCTTCAAGCCGACGCGCATTCTTTCCTTTGGTGACGAATCCAGCGTCATCACCGCCACCGGCAAGAAATACACGATCAACGCGGTCGACGACACCACGGGCGCCATCGTCTGCGCCAGCAATCCGCTGTGGAACCAGACGCTGGCCGCTACTTTCGGGCTGGTCTTTCCAGAGTGCAACCCCACCGCGGTGGCCGCGCCGACCGGCAAGATCTACGCCCGGCTCGGGGCCAAGGTCGCTGATGTGAAGACGCAAATCGATGGCCATCTGGCCACGGGCGGTGTCGATGCCAAGACCCTGATCACGGTGCTGGCGGGCGCCAACGATGTGCTGGAGCTCTACGCGCAGTACCCGGCCCAGTCCGAAGCTGCGTTGCGGGCGGAAGCCGCGGCGCGCGGCCGCCTGCTCGCCACGCAGATCAACCGCCTGGCCGATGCGGGCGGCCGCATCATCCTGCCGACCTTGCCGGACATGGGGCTGACCCCGTTCGCGATCAAGGAGAACACCGCCAAGGCCGATCCGAATCGCGCCAAGCTGCTGACCTCCCTCACGGCCGCCTTCAACAATGAGCTGACCCTGAAGGTCACGCTGGACGGCCGCCAGCTGGGCGTGGTGTTCGCCGACGAGATGCTTCAGACCTTGGTCAAGTTTGCTTCCGGTTATGGCTACACCAATGTGGTTGATGGCGCCTGCCTGAGCACGTCACCGGTGCCGGATTGCACCAGCAAGACCCTGGCAACCGGCGCGACGCCGACGACCTGGCTGTGGGCCAGTGACACCATGCTGAGCCCTGCTGGGCAAAGCCGCCTGGGCTCTCTGGCCCAGACACGCGCCGTCAGCAACCCCTTCTGATTCCCCGACGCGACCCGCGTCTGCCCCTGTGGCGGGGCCGGCCAGACCCTCGGGCAACGCTGAATAAGCCCCCGCGACGCGGCGCGTCCTGGTTTGGGATGAACTGCCAGGCGCAAGTCCTCGCCGTAGCTTGGGCTACGGCGAGGATTTGCAACACAGCAGATCGCCCAAAGCAGGGATGCGCCGTGCGCGAGGGACTTGTTCAGCGTTGCCCTAAACTCCGCCCGACATGACTGTTCTGCTGGCCCTCGATAGCTCGACCGACACCCTGACCCTGGCCCTGAGCGGGCCGCAGGGTCTGCGTGTCTACAACGGCGAGGGCGGCGCGCGGGCCTCCGAGCTGATGGTGCCGCAGGCCATGGCCTTGCTGGCCGCCGAAGGTCTGAGCCTGGCGCAGGTGGATGCAATCGCCTTCGGCCGCGGCCCTGGCGCCTTCACCGGCCTGCGCACCGCCTGTGCGGTGGCCCAGGGCCTGGCCTTCGGGGCCAACAAGCCGGTGCTGGCGATCGACAGCCTGATGCTGGTGGCCGAGGACGCGCGCCTGCAGGCCCAGGCCCAGGGTCAGGTCTTGCCTGACCTGCTGTGGGTGGCCATGGATGCCCGCATGGGCGAGGCCTATGCCGCGGCTTACGCCTGGCGCGCTGGTGTCTGGCACACCGTGGTCGAGCCGGCGCTGTATTGCCCGCAGGCGCTGCTGGCGCAGTGGGGCGAAGCGCCACAGGCCCTGTGCGGATCGGCGCTGACTGAGTTCCCCGAGCTGGCCGATCTGGCGACGCTGAGCTGGCCGCAGCAGCGCCAGCGTGGCGCGGCGCTGGCGGCCCTGGCGCAGCAGGCCTGGGAGCAGGGCTTGCAGCTGGATGCCGCCGAAGCCGTGCCCGTCTATGTGCGCGACAAGGTGGCCCAGACCACGGCCGAGCGCCTGGCCGCCAAGGCACAGGGCTGAGTGCGATGAGCGCGAGTCTGAGCCACCCGCCCACTGACAGGTCCGGCAGCGGATCGACGCTGCAGCCGATGCAGCTCGGCGATCTGGATGCCGTGCTCGACCTGGAGCAGCGCGCCTATCCCTTCCCCTGGACGCGCGGCAACTTCATCGATTCGCTCGCAGCCGGCTACCTGGCGCGTTTGCTGCGCGATCCGCAGGGGCAGCTGCTGGGCTACTTCCTGGCGATGCCTGGCGTGACCGAATTGCACCTGCTGAATATCGCGGTCGCCCCTGAGCACCAGGGTCAGGGCCATGCCCGCCGCATGCTGGACGCGCTCAGCGCGTTGGCGCACGAGCAGGGCTGCGAGCAGATCTGGCTCGAAGTGCGGCGCAGCAATGCCCGCGCCCGCGAGGTCTATGCGCGCTACGGCTATGTCGAAACCGGCATCCGGCGCGCCTACTACCCGGCTGTGGCCGGCCAGCGCGAGGATGCGGTGCTGATGAGCCTGGATCTCGGCGAGGTGGCGCGATGAGCGGCTGGGACGAGCGCCAGCGCGCCATGCTGGAAGCGATGGGCCTGCGGGTGTGGCAAAACGCTGCGCCTGCGCAGGCGCCTGCTGTGCCTAATGTGCCTGCTGCCGCAGCAGCAACCCCAGCTGAGCGCAGCGAGCCACCGCCCGCCAGGCCCGCAGCGTCGCCAGCACGACCGCCAGCGGCCGCCCCGCCCGCCATGCCGCTGCGCAATGCAGCTGCGGCCAGTCCGGTGGCGCAGATGGGCTGGGACGAGCTGCGCGCCGCAGTGGCCGGCTGCCGTGCCTGCACGCTGTGCGAGGGTCGCAAGAACACCGTGTTCGGCGTCGGCAACGAGCAGGCGCAGTGGATGATCGTCGGCGAGGCGCCGGGCGAGCAGGAGGACCAGCAGGGCGAGCCTTTCGTCGGCCCGGCCGGCAAGCTGCTGGACAATATGTTGCGCGCCATTCAGCTGCGGCGCGCGCCGGGCACACCCGAGCAGCAGGTCTTCATCGCCAACACGCTGAAGTGCCGGCCGCCGCGCAACCGCAATCCCGAGCCCGAGGAACTGGCCCAGTGCGCCCCCTATCTGGACCGGCAGATCGCGCTGGTGCAGCCGCGCATCATCCTGGCGATGGGGCGTTTCGCGGTGCAGTCGCTGCTGCAAAGCAACGAAGCCATCGGTCGGCTGCGCGGCCGGGTGCATGACTATCAGGGCATCCCGGTGATCGTCACCTACCATCCGGCTTATCTGCTGCGCAATCTGGTGGACAAGGCGCGCGCCTGGGAGGATCTCTGCCTGGCGCTGGATACCGTCGAACAGCGCCGTCCCCGCTGACGATCGAGGAGACTCCTGCATGAGGCAAGCACCCGACGCCGCACCGGATGGGTCGGTTTCCGAGTTGCTGCCGGCCGCCTTCGCGCTGCTGTCCGCCCAGGGGCAGGTGCTGCAGTCCAATGCCCTGTTCCGTGCCCTGGCCGGGTCCGCGGCTGAGCGCGTCGCCTGGCTCAGCCCCGAGTCCGCCGCGCTCATGCTGACGGCCTTGGCCGCGCCACAGAACTTCACGCTGGAGTTGAAAGCCGCCGCATCCGAAACCTGGCTGGCCTGCCAGGGGCGGTGGGACGCGGCGCTCGCAGCCCATGCCTGCCTGTGGCAGCCCATCGCCGGCGCCACGCGCGCTGCCCAGCAGGCCATGGCCGATCAGGTGGCGCAATTCCGCCTGCTGGCGGACAACGTGCCGGCGCAGATCGCCTTCTACGAGGCGCAGGGCTTTCGCTGCCAGTTTGCCAATCGGGCCTATGCCAGCGCTTTCGGGCTTGACCCGCAGAGCATCCTCGGACGCACCTTTCCAGAGGTGATCGGCGAGACCGCCGCAGCGCTGATCCAGCCCTCAGTGGATCGCGTGCTGCAGCAGGCCACCGCGGTCAACTATGTGCGTGAATTGCAGGGGCAGGATGGCAAGCCGCGCTGGATCGAGGTTAGCCTGCTGCCGCATCTGGACGACGAGCGCAATGTGGCGGCGGTGTTTGTGCTGATCATCGACATCACCCGCCACCGCCAGGCCGAGGCCGCGATGCGCGAGTCCGAACTGCGCCTGGCCAAGTTCATGCAGGCCACGGTGGAGGGCATCGTCTTCCACCACGAGGGCATCATCACCGACGTCAACCCGCCGCTGTGCGAGTTGCTGGGCTACACGCAGCAGGAGCTGGTGGGCCGCCACGCGCTGGGCTTCGTCGCCGAGGACGAGCTGAGCAAGGTGGGCCGCGTGATGGCCGAGCAGCGCGAGCTGCGCTACGAGACCGCGGTGGTGCATCGCGACGGCACCCGCATCCCGGTCGAGTTCATCGTGCGCACCATGGAGCGTGATGGCGAGAGCCTGCGCATGACCATCGTGCGCGACATCCGCGACCGCATCGCCGCACAGGCGCGCATCCATCACCTGGCCCAGCACGACGCGCTGACGCAGCTGCTCAACCGCGCCTCCTTCATGGACCGGCTGGAACCGGCGCTGGCCCATGCCCGCGCCTCGGCCCAGCCGCTGGCGCTGCTGTTCATCGACCTGGACAACTTCAAGCGCGTCAACGACTCGCTGGGCCACCTGGAAGGCGACAAGGTGCTGACCACGGTGGCCGACCGCATCCGCGACTGCGTGCGCGCCACCGACCTGGTGGCCCGCTTCGGCGGCGACGAGTTCATCGTGCTGCTGCGCGATGTGCGCGGCCGCGAAGACGTGATGGTGGTGCTGAACGCGCTGCTGTCGGTGGTCGAGGTGCCGGTGCGCGCCGACGGCCGGCAGCTCTCGGTCACACCCTCGATCGGCGTGGCCATGTTCCCCGAGCATGGCGACAGCGCGGCCGATCTGATCCAGCATGCCGACACCGCGATGTACCTGGCCAAGGCCAAAGGCCGCGCCAACTACCAGTTCTTCGAGCCAGTGCTGGCCAGCCGCGCCTATGCCGATCTGGTTCTTGAGGCCGAGCTGGCCGAGGCGCTGACGCATGGCCAGTTCCGCCTCTACTACCAGCCGCAGATCAGCGCAGCCGACGGCAGCTTGCGCGGCGCCGAAGCGCTGCTGCGCTGGCAGCACCCGACCCGCGGCCTGCTCACGCCCGAGGCCTTCATCGATGTGGCCGAGCGCCACCGCCTGATGGTGCCGCTGGGCGAATGGGTGATGCGCGAGGCCGCTCGCCAGACGCGCCTGTGGCACAAGAGCGGCGTGGCGCCGGTGCCGATTGCGGTCAATCTGTCGGCCATGCAGTTCCGCCTCAGCAGCTTCGCCGACACCGTGGCCGATGTGCTGGACGCCGCCGATGTGCCCGGCGCCTGGCTGGAGCTGGAGTTGACCGAGCGCATGCTGATGGACGATGTGGAGGCTGCGCCGGCCACGCTGGCCAGTCTGCGCGCTCTGGGGCTGTCGATCTCGGTCGACGACTTCGGCACCGGCCACACCTCGCTGGCCCACCTGACCCAGCTCCCGCTGGACAAGCTCAAGATCGACCAGGGCTTTGTCGCGCGCCTGCCAGGCGATGCGGCTGCCGCGACCATCACCCGCGCCATCGTGCAGATGGCCAGCGGCCTGCGCCTGGCCGTCATCGCCGAAGGCGTGCGCACGCCGCAGCAGCGCGATCTGCTGGCGTCTTGGGGCTGCGATGCCTTTCAGGGCGAGCTGATCTCGCCGCCGCTGTCAGCGCAGGACTTCGAGGCCTGGCTGACGCTGCGCAAGCCCGCCTGATTCCTACAATCGATCCATGAGCATTCACAACGGCCAGCAGGCTGAGCAGCCCTTGCCGGCCCTGATCCGGCGTGAGATCGAGTCAGCCGGCGGCTGGCTGCCCTTCGACCGCTTCATGGCCCTGGCCTTGTACGCCCCCGGCCTGGGCTACTACGCCAACGAGCGCCAGAAATTCGGCCTGATGCCGCAAAGCGGCTCCGACTTCGTCACCGCGCCCGAGCTGTCGCCGCTGTTCGGCCAGGCGCTGGCCGCACAGCTTCGCCAGGCGCTGGACGCCACGGGCACCGACGAGATCATCGAGTTCGGTGCCGGCACCGGCGCGCTGGCCGCGCAGCTGCTGCAGGCGCTGGGCGATCGCATCCGCCGCTACCGCATCGTCGACCTGTCCGGCACGCTGCGCGCGCGCCAGGCCGAGCGGCTGACCGCCTGGGCTGGCCGGGTGGAATGGCTGGATGCGCTACCCGATCAGTTCAGCGGCGTGGTGATCGGCAACGAGGTGCTGGATGCAATGCCGGTGCAGTTGGTCTTCTTCGACGGCGAGCAGTGGCAGGAGCGCGGCGTGGTCTGCGCCGATGACGACCATGCGTTTGCCTGGAGCGACCGGCCCAGCCCCCTGCAGCCGCCGCTGGAAGTGGCTGACGCGCGCCTGCACTATCCGCCTGGCACCGTCACCGAGCTGCATGCGCAGGCCGAAGGCTTTGTGCGCACGCTGGCCGCGCAACTGCAGCGCGGCGCCATCTTCCTGATCGACTACGGTTTCCCCGAGGCCGAGTACTACCACCCGCAGCGCCACGGCGGCACGCTGATGTGCCACCACCAGCACATGGCCGACCCGGACCCGCTGCAGCTGGTGGGCCAGAAGGACATCACCGCGCATGTCAACTTCACCGGCATTGCGCTGGCCGGGCAGGACGCCGGCCTCAGCGTGCTGGGCTACACCAGTCAGGCGCACTTTCTGCTGAACTGCGGCCTGGCCGCGCTGATGGAGCAAGAGGCCGAGCTGCCGGCGCGCGCGATGGCGCACAAGCTGATCCAGGAGCACGAGATGGGCGAGCTGTTCAAGGTGATCGGCTTCGCGGTCGAGGGCCAGGAATTCGACGCGCTGGGCTTCGCGCGCGGCGATCGCAGCCACACGCTCTGAGTCGGTCGGCGCGGGCGCACAACGGTGGAGTGGTGGCGTTCATCAGCCGATATCGCTGACGGCCAGCCTCGCGCACCGGCCGCTGACGAAACCGCCCTGAAAGCTGTGCGGCTTCCCGGGCCGGTTGCGATGCCATCGATGTTCCGGGGCGCCTGTTTCTGATCCGGCCTCTGCGCGGATAGGATGGGACAACAGCCCGTTTCTTGCAGGAGGCTCTCTGGACATGGCAACGCGACTCGACGTGAGTGGAATGACTCAAGTGAGCATGGCGGGTCCCGATGCGCCCGGCGAGCGTGCGTCCTGGAGCGACCGCGTGCGCTTGCTCACCGTCTTGCTGCTGGGTGTCGCGCTGACGCTGTTGGCTGCAGGCAGCCTGCGGCAGGCCGAGCAGTTGCGCTTGAAGGAGTACCGCCGGGCCGCCACCGATCGCGTGGTCCAGGCCTTCGAGCAGGAGCTGACCCGCACCCTGGAGGCGCTGCGCACCGCAGCGCTGATGCTGGAGGTGCAGCCGGCGTTCACGCGCGTGCAGTTCAACGACGCGATGCGCATGCTGGTGGAGGGGCAGCTGAGCATCAACGTCGTCGAGTGGCAGCCCATCGTGGCGGCCAGGGACCTCAATGCCTTCCAGGCTGAGGCGCGCCGCAGCGGCTTTCCCGACTTCGAGGTCATCGAACCGGACGGCAGCGGAAAGGGCTGGCGTCCGGTTGCAGGGCGCGACCCCTATGTGGTGGTCCGCTATGCCTGGCCCGAGCAGTACCAGACCGTCGGCTACGACATGAGCTTCAGCCCGGAGCGGATGGCCTCCAAGCTGCAGTCTGCCGCGACGGGCGTCCCGACGGCTTCAAGCCCGTTCGAGTTCATGAAAGAGGGCAAGGTGCACTCCGGCAGCATGGCTCTTGCGATCTCGGCGACGGTGTTTGGGCCTGACCGTCAGGCGCGCGGTTACCTGGCCGCCGTGGTCGACTTGCCCACCTTGTTCCAGCGTTCCACCGAGCAGGCCCGCGAGGCCCGGCTGGATCTGCAGGTGTTTCCGACGGCCCCGGTGGGCGCGGCAGCGTTCTTTTCCGCCCCTGCCTTTGCAGCGACACCGGCGCTTGCGCAGCTGACAGCGCTGGAGCGGCAGCAGCTGAGCGCGACGCTCGCTGTTGCCGGCCAGCAGTGGCGCGTCCAGCTGCAACCGGCTGCAGGGTTCTATGACGATGTTCAGCCGCAGCTGTCGCTGTGGCTCCTTGTGGCCGGTGGCCTGATGACCCTGCTGATGGCGCGCGCGGTGATGCTGGTGCAGGCCAGCCGCCGCCGCATCGAGGGTGCCGAGCGGGCTGCCACGCGCGCCAACGAGGCCTTGCGGGTCCAGAGCGGGCGCCTGCTGGAGGCTCAGCGCATTGCCCATCTCGGCAGCTGGCAGGTGGATTTGCAGACGTCCATGATCAGCTGGTCGCCCGAAGTCTGCGCGCTGCTGGGCTTGCCGCCAGATGGCGTCGCCCGCCCGCTGACTGACCAGCGCGCGCATTTCAGTGCCGACAGCTGGGATCGCTTCGAGGCGGCCTTGCGTGCTGCTGCTGAGGGCTCCGATGCGTTCGAGCTGGAGCTGGCATGCGCGCAGCCCGATGGCCGGCGCAGCTGGCTGCTGGCGCGAGGTGCGGCGCGGGCCGAGGCTGGCGCCGTGGCACCCCAGATTCACGGCGTGGCCATGGACATCAGCGCTCGCAAGCAGGCAGAGCTGGAGATCGAGAGTCTTGCGTTCACCGACACCCTGACCGCGCTGCCCAACCGGCGGCTGTTGATCGATCGGCTGGCCCACGCCTTGGCGTTCTCCGAGCGCCACGAGCGCTTTGGGGCGATGCTGTTTGTCGATCTCGACGGCTTCAAGAAGATCAACGACACCTTTGGCCACCAGCGTGGCGATCTGCTCCTGCGGCAGGTGGCGCAGCGCCTCACCGCCGCGATGCGCAAGGGGGATACCGTTGGCCGACTCGGCGGTGACGAGTTCCTGGTGCTGCTGGAAGACATTGGCAGCAGCGCACCGGAGGCGGCCGCACACGCCGGCATTGCTGCCAACAAGCTGCTGGACATCCTCAGGGCGCCGTACGCGCTGGGTGCTGACCAGCACAGCTGCACCGCCAGCATCGGCGTGGCGGTGTTCGGCGCCGAGCGCCAGCAGCCCGAGGAACTGCTGCGCCGCGCTGATCTGGCGATGTATCGAGCCAAAGCCGCCGGGCGCAATGCCGTGTGCTTCTTCGATCCTTCCATGCAGGAGGCGATCCTGGCGCGGGCGCAACGAGAGAACGAGCTCCGCGAGGCCTTGCGCGCCGATGGGCTGCGCCTGCACTACCAGCCTCAGGTCGACACCTCGGGTCGCATCACCGGCGCGGAGGCCTTGCTGCGTCTGCAGCTTCCCGATCGAGGCTTGGTGGGCCCCCAGGAGTTCATTGCCCTGGCTGAGGAAACCGGGCTCATCGCACCGCTGGGCGCTTGGGTGCTGCAGACGGCGGTGGCGCAGCTCGCAGCCTGGTCGCTGCGCCCCGAACGCCGTGAACTGGGTATTGCGGTCAATGTGAGCCCGCGCCAGTTTCGTTCGGCAGAGTTCCTGCCGGGCCTTGAGTCGCTGCTGGCTGCAAGCCCCATCGCGCCCCAGCGGCTGACGCTGGAACTCACCGAAGGCGTGCTGTTGGACGATCTCAACGATGCCGCCGCCAAGATGCGCCGCATCGCGGCTCTCGGCGTGCGCCTCTCACTCGACGACTTCGGAACGGGCTTCTCTTCGCTGGCCTATCTGAAGCGCCTGCCGCTGGCCGAAGTGAAGATCGACCGGAGCTTCGTGGAAGACCTCGTCGCGTCTCCCGATGACAGAGCCATCGCCCAGATGATCATCGTGCTCGGGGACAGCCTGGGCCTGGACGTGCTGGCTGAAGGGGTGGAGCAGCCAGCCCAGCGCGACCAGCTGCTGTTGCTGGGCTGCCAGCATTTCCAGGGCTACCTGTTTGGGCGGCCCATGGAGGTGGACGCCTTGGAGCGCATGCTCGATGGCCAGGCATCCGACGGGCAGGGCTTCGCGCGCGGCGATCGCAGCCACACGCTCTGAGTCGGTCGGCGCGGGCGCCACACCCTGAAGAGGGATCGTGGTAGCCGGATCGCTGCGCGTAGACTTCCCGCCAGCAGGCGCAAGACGGGCAAAAAGCCGGTTATGCGCGTGGATTTCAGGGAGGAAAACACCATGCAGAAGCAGACGACTCACCATCATCATCAGCTGGGCCGGCAGTCGGCCCTGGCAGCGTCCATGGCACTGGCACTCGTACTGACTGCCTGCGGCGGCGGTGGCGGCGGCGCGGGCGACCCGCTGGTGCCCGGCCCCGATCCCAACCTGGGCAAGCTGTCGATCACCAGCAGCAACTATGTGGCGGTGGCACAGACGGCGGTGTCGTCTTCGCTGTATTTCATGGACAGCGCCGAGTTGCTGACTGGTGCGCAGGCCAGCGACGGCAAGGCGCCGGCGCGCTTTGCGCTGGCGCAGCTGGATCGCCTGCCGGGCTGGTTCGCCAAGGGCGTCGGTTCGCCCGTTGTCGCTGGCGCGGTGACTACCGTGACCGAAGCCTGCTCGGGCGGCGGACGCATGGACATCAGCGTCGACGACAAGAACAACAACAGCAGCTTTGACGCCGGCGATGCGATTGCCATCCGTGCGGTCAACTGCATCGAGAGCGGTTCCACCATGAATGGCGGCATCGAGATGGCGCTGACCAGCCTCACCGGAGTGTTCGGCTCCAGCAACTACAGCGCCGCGCTGACGCTGCGCATGGACAAGCTCACCGTCGTCACGGGCCAGGACACCGCCATCGGCAATGGCGAAATGCGCATGGAGACGCGGGTCACCGGTCCCTACAGCTCTGCAGTCACCATCACCGTGCCCAGCTTTACGGTAGCCGGCACGCTGGGTGGCGTGAGCTACTCCAACTCGCTGGTCGGCTTCCAGCTGACGCTGGGCAAGGCGCCCGGCGGCACGCTCTACAACGTCAGCGTCAGCATCAGGGGCGCACTCAGCGGCTCGATGATCGAGTCCAAGCAGATCAGCGTTGAAACTCTGGCGCCGCTGGTTCGCAACTGGAGCGCTGTCGATCCGTCGAGCGGCCAGCTGCTGATCAAGGGCGCGGCGTCCAGCCAGCTGCGCATCACCGCACAGGCTGGCGGCATGGCCCTGCTGGAGCTGGATGCCGACGGCAACGGTGTCTACGAGACCTCGACCACGCGCCGCTGGAGCGATCTGCGTTGATGATGACCCGCTCAGCGTTGCTGAGCTTGCTGCTGGTCTGTGGCGGCGGCGGCGCTGCCAATGCCACTGCGGCCGGCTGTGCCGCACCGGAGCCTGGCGCCGCGCTGTGGCTGGGGCACAGCCGCTGGGATGAAAGCGATGCGCAGGGGCGACGCCTGCTGCGCGAATCCGGCACGCTGGCCGGCGCAAGGCTAGGCCTGGCGCTGCGTTGCGCGGGCTGGCACGGCGAGGCCGATGCCGGCTGGCGCAGTGGCCAGCGAGACTACCGCGGCCTCAGCAGCAGTGGTGCCGCCATCCGCACCCACAGCGACATCGAGGAGCGCAGCCTGCGCGTCAGCCTCTGGCGGCCGCTGTCGCCACCATCGAGTGGCCGCACCGAGCTGGCGCTGGGCCTGCGCGGCGACTGGCGCAGCCTGGATCGCGACCTGGCCTCAGTGGGCCTTGTGCAGGGCTATCCCGAGCAGCATCGCCATGCCACGCTGGCCCTCGGCCTGACGGCGCAGCGGGGCAGCGGCATGAGCAGCGCGCCGGCAGGCTGGCACTGGGGCGCCGAGCTGTGGCTGGGCGGCGGACCGCGCGGCACGGTGCAAGTGCAGCTGCCCACGGCTGACCCGGCGCGGCTGCGCACCGGCCGCTCCACGTTCGGCGAAGCCGCCTTGTCGCTGCGTTCGGCCGGCTTCGCGGCTGAGAATCGCCCGCCGGGCTGGGCGCATGAACTGCGCCTGAGCCTGCGCGACGAGCGCATCGCTGCCGGCCCCTCGGCGCCGCTGTGGCGGCACGGCGTGCTGGTGGGCTCGGCCTCGCAGCCCAGGCATCGGCTGGTCGACGCGGGGCTGAAGGCGACGGTGGTGTGGCGTTACCGATGAGGGTGATGTGTGCGAGGCATGGGCAACGCAGAAGTGTGGCGGAGTGAAGACGAGGGCGTTGCTTCCCCTGCGACAAGCGATCCTTGGGAGCTTGGCGACCGCAGGCAGAGGCCTGCTAACGACAGGCTCACTGTCCCCCAGATCCGGCATCCTGCTGCGCCCTGTCAGTTGTAACCCTTGCCGCTTTTGACAGAATTTTTAGTACCCAGCGCTGGACTTCGAATTCAGGATGAAACATATATGAATCAGGGGATTGCGAGCGTTTGGCGCGGACTTTTTATGCGGACATTTCCGGTGTTATACAGCAGCGCCTGTCTCGAGAAATTGCGTTGAAAAGCACATGCGCGCATCGCTTCTCGCCCTTGTTTTCGTTGCCACTTCCGTGCCGGCTCCGGCAACGTCGATAAGGGAGTTCGAAGTTGTTTTACTTCCTGCTGGATACGCGTCGCATCCCGACCGTATTTGGCAGGCCCCACTGAAGGCTGCACTCGCAGAACTCCGCCAACGGTGCACGACCATCGTCGACGATTTGGTCGCAGTTGTGGAGATAGTCATCTCTGAGGCCGAGCCAAACAGCAAGGGCACGTCGGCAACCGCCCGGTTCCTTGCGTCAGCGGGAGTCCGAATGAACGCGATATATGAAGGCGAGACTACGATCGCACAATTGCAGACCAGATCAGGTACCCAAGTGGGTACCCCCGGCCTGGGGGGCGGCATGGTCCGAGTGGAACTGGCATGCACTTCTGCCAGGTGATTGTGGTGCGGTTCAACCCATCGCTCCAGTGGACGGCTTCGCCGCCCGCTGAGCTTGAGCGTTAGAGCTCACGAAGACACCACATGCGAAGCCGCCAAAGAACCCACCCACTTGTACTGGCCTTAGCTATCGCGATCGCTGCGATCGGTTGCGCGCTGGCCCTACTCGCGCTTGCGTACCCAGAGCATGTCCGGGAATACCGCCTCTACTTGACTGAGAAGCGACCGGCATTGGACTTTCGCTTTGATGAGCTGTCTGAGACCTGGAGCGAGGCTGAGCTACGGCAGCGATTTCCTGAGGCAAGGATCACTTGCTACAAGGGAGCGCCGGCGACGAATTTGGGAGACAAGGGGTGCTATGTCGACGTTTCGTCGCACAACGGGGTCCGCGCTATGGTGGTGGCATTCTTCTTTCAGGACGACCGACTGGACAGTGCAAGTCTCACAATTCCGTGGTGGGGGCACATGGATGGCCTAAGGTCCATTCTTAAGCTGTATGGCCGCCCCTCAGGGTTTCAAGCTGAGCCAGTTGCGGGTGTCCGGCTTGTGGGATGGAGACTTGAGAATGGAAGTGCGCTCTTTTTCAATCGAGATCGCGAGCTGAATCCTGTGATGTGGAGTGGCATCTACTGGACGAGCAAGCGTAGTTGCGCGCGCACAGGCTGCTTTTCAGAAGGCGCGGTTGGTGAGCTCTAACCTGCAGCTCGAGCCGACTCGCGTCGGAAGGCCGCCGTTAGCGGCGCAACTGCAACGTGAGGATTCGACGTCACCTCTGCGTCGCGCCTTCTACTCGTAGCTCAAGGCCCAAGCATGAAGTACTCAGCAGCCTGGCTGTTCACCCTCCTTGTCGTCCTCGCATTGGCCGCAGCGTCATCGGCAGTTGCTGCTGAGGTCTACAAGTGGGTTGATAAGGATGGCAAGGTGCACTACTCCGAGCGCAAGCCGCCGCAAGCGGGAGAAAAGGTGGTCGATATCAGGATCCCAAGTTCGCCGCACCCAACCCTCCGTCCGCCAGCGACGGCGACGAGTCGTTCCCAGGAGGCTTCTGCTCCAGCCGAGTCTGTGAAGCGAAAGGAAGGCTCTGGCCACGGTTTTTCGAGTTCTCGACCGAAGTCATTGTCTGGCGGCAAGATCGACGAGACCAGGGAGTCCAAGTGCAACTTGGCCCGAGATGTACTCAGTGGAGCGGTCAAGCATGGCAACGGAGCGCCAACGGACGCGCACGACCGGCAGGTTGCGGAGAACGACATTCGCCTTTTCTGCAGGTGAGACCGAAGCCTGGCCCTGAGCTTGAGCGGGCCAGTGTCATCCCGACGCTCGCCGCGCAGTTCAAACGTCGGCCCGCACATTCACTGACTTCACCCCTCGAAAGGACCACAACACATGCTCTTCACAACTACCCCGAACGTCGAGGGTCGCAGCATCGTCAAATACTGCGGCGTGGTGTGCGGTGAGGCGATCCTGGGTGCGAACGTCGTCAAGGACATGTTTGCTGGCGTCACGGACATGCTCGGCGGCAGGTCTGGCACCTACGAGAGGGAGCTGCTCCGCGCGCGAGACATTGCGTTCGCAGAACTCCAGCAGCGTGCCGAGAAGAGCGGCGGCAACGCGGTGGTCGGCATCGACATCGATTACGAGGTGCTCGGCCAGAGCAACGGCATGCTGATGGTCGCAGTCAGCGGCACAGCGGTCGTGCTCGAGTGAGTGCTTGGCCGCTCAGGCTTCAGCCGTCAGTCCGTCCGCCAACTCGCTCACGCCCCATTCATCAACGCCTGCAACCTCGCCGCCTGTATCGCCCGCCCCACCGCCTGGCCGCTCAATCCTTGCGCTAGCGCCGCCGCGCTGATGGCGCCTTGATCGAGCGCCTGCAGGCAGCGCAGATCGGCCAGCCGCGCCGCGTGCTGCGGATAGTCGCGGTCTTCCAGCCCCAGGCGCCCGCGCGCATCGCATTCGCAGGCCAGCAGCAGCAGCTCGAAGCGCTCAGGGCGGCGCAGCGCGTCGCAGCGTTCCAGCAGGCGCAGCCGCGCCTCGGGGCCAAAGCCCAGGCTCTGGTGGATGTGGGTGTGTTCGCGCGCGGCCAGCTCGGCCAGTTCCTTGCAGTCGCTGGGCACGCGCCAGCGCTCGCTCAGCTGCTGCACCAGAGGCACGCCGCGGCCTTCGTGACCGATGTGACGTGGCCATTGGTCGGCCGGCGTCAGGCCTTTGCCCAGGTCGTGGCACAGGCAGGCATAGCGCACCGGCAGGGGCGCATCCATGCGCGCGCAGGCGTCCAGCACCATCAGCAGGTGCACGCCGGTGTCGATCTCGGGGTGGTGGGCTTCGGGTTGCGGTACGCCCCAGAGCCGGGCTATGGCCGGCGCCAGCCGGGCCAGTGCGCCAGCTTCGCGCAGCACTTCAAACATGCGCGAGGGGTGGGCTTCCATCAGTCCGCGCGCCACTTCCTGCCACACCCGCTCGGCCACCAGCGCATCCACCTCGCCATCAGCCACCATCTGGCGCATCAGCGCCAGCGTCTCGGGTGCAACTGTGAAGTCGTGAAAGCGCGCGGCGAAGCGGGCCAGGCGCAGGATGCGCACCGGGTCTTCGGCAAAGGCGTCGGAGACATGGCGCAGCACCTTGGCTTGCAGGTCGCGCTGGCCGCCGTAGGGGTCGACGATGGCGCCGCTGTCGGGGTCCAGCGCCATCGCGTTGATGCTCAGGTCGCGGCGTGCCAGGTCTTGCTCCAGCGTCACCTCGGGCGCGGCATGGAAGGCGAAGCCGTGATAGCCAGGCGCCGTCTTGCGCTCGGTGCGTGCCAGCGCGTATTCCTCATGCGTCTGCGGGTGCAGAAACACCGGGAAGTCCTTGCCCACGGGCTGATAACCCGCATCCTGCATGGCTTGCGGGCTGGCGCCTACCACCACCCAGTCGGTATCGCTGACCGGGCGGCCCAGCAGTGCATCGCGCACCGCGCCGCCGACCTTGTAGACCTTCATCTCAGGGCGCGCTGCGATACGGTTCCTCGAAGTCGAGGAAGTCGCGTTCATCCAGCGCCTTCGCCACAAAGGCCTTGACGCCGGCACTCTCGCGCACGCGCTGGGCATAGGCCGCGGCGGCTGGCGACAGCGGCAGGGCGTAGGTGGCGATGCGCATCACCACCGGGGCGAAGAAGGCATCGGCGGCGCAGAAGGGGCCGAACAGGAAGGCGTCGGGCGCAGCGGCGCTGAAGATGGCGTCGATGCGGGCCAGGTCGGCGCGCAGGCGGGCGTCTTCGGCCACCAGCTTGGCGCCGATCTCGGGCAGGCTGGCTTCGATATTCATCGGGCACTGGTTGCGCAGCGCGCCAAAGCCGGCGTGCATCTCGGCGCACAGGCTGCGGGCGCGGCTGCGCTGGCGCGGCTCGCGCGGCCAGACGCCACGATCGGGGTGGCGGTCACTCAAATGCTCAATGATGGCCAGCGTGTCCCACACGGCAAAGCCGTCGCCCTCCACCAGCACCGGCACCTTGGCCGTGGGCGTGTAGGCGGCCAGCGCCTGGTAGAAGGCCGAGCCAGGCGTGAAGTCGAAGCGCAGCTGGCGCTCTTCGAAGGCGATGCCCAGCTGCGTCATCAGCACCCAGGGGCGCATGGACCAGGACGAGTAATTCTTGTTGCCGATGATCAGTTGCATGGTGTGAGGCTCGGTGGCTTGAGGTGAGTGCCAAGCTTAGACGCACGCGCGCCGCGCCGGGTTGAAAGCGGCGCAAGGCATTGATGCCTGGCGCGCATCATCATCATGATCAGCGCCGTGCGCGGGCGCGCCAGCGCTCCAGCCTTGCGCAGCCGGTGCCCGGCGCCAGATAACCCGGTAGCACGGCGGCGGCCGATTGCGGTGTGATGCCCAGCGTCTCCAGCCCCGGCAGCACGCCTCCGGCCACATTGGGCACTCGCATCGAAGCCAGGTTGTCGCGCGACATCAGCGGCACGCCGGGCAGCAGCTCCATCGCCACCGCCTGCAGCCAGGCCAGCGGGCCGGGCAGCGGCAGGATGGGGCGCGAATGGCCGCTCACCCGGCCCGCCAGGCGCACCAGTTCCGCCAGCGTGGCCACGGTGGGGCCAGCCAGCTCATAGGTCTGGCCGATGCTGCTGCGATCCCGCACGCAGGCCACCACGGCGCGCGCCACGTCTTCCACCCACACCGGCTGGAAGCGGGCGCTGGCGCCGGCCAACGGCATCAGCGGCGCCAGGGCCTGCAAGCGGGCGAACAGGTTCAGGAAGCTGTCCTCGCGGCCGAAGATCACCGAGGGGCGCAGCAGCGTCAGCTCCAGGCTGGTGATTTCGCGCAGCGCCTGCTCGCCGCGGCCCTTGCTGCGTAGATAGCGCGAGGGGGCGGCGGCATCGGCGCCGATGGCGCTGATGTGGATCAGGCGGCGCACGCCGGCAGCCTGGCAGGCGGCGGCCAGGCGGCGCGGCAGTGCCACATGCACCTGTTCGAAGGCGGACTCGCTGCCCTGCAGGATGGCCACCAGATTGATCACCACATCGTGGCCCGGCAGCAAGCGCTGCAGATCGGCATCGCGGTGCACATCGGCCTGCACCACGGTGACGCCGGGCAGCGACTGCACCGACTGCGCATGCGGCAGGCGGCGCGTGGGCACGGTCAGGCGGGCAGCGCCACCGTACTCGCGCAGCATCTGCTCGCAGACCGCGCGGCCGACAAAGCCGCTGCCGCCCAGGATCAGGATCGAGGGAGGGTTTGTGGTGTTCATGGCAGCTCCGTGTTGATGGCGGGGGCACCGCTGGCGGCGCGCGGGCCGATGCGCGCACCAAGGCGCTGACGCAGCCCGGGCTGCTCGGCGGCACCGCCCAGCAGTTGGGCGTAGATCGTGGTGTTGGAGAGCACGCGTTTGACGTAGTCGCGCGTCTCGCTGAAGGGGATGTTCTCGGCCCAGACGGCGGCGTCCAGCGCCGGCCCGTCGCGCCAGCGCCGCGGGCGGCCGGGGCCGGCGTTGTAAGCGGCGGCGGCCATCGCCATCGAGCCCTCGAAGTCGTCCAGCACCAGCTTCAGATAGCGGGTGCCGATGCGCAGGTTCACATCGCGCTCATGCAGCTGGTCGGTTTGGAAGTCGACGATGCCGGCTTTCTTGGCGGTCCACTTGGCGGTGGCGGGCATCACCTGCATCAGGCCTGAGGCGCCGACGCTGGAGCGCGCATCCGTGACGAAGCGCGATTCCTGGCGGATCAGGCCATAGACATAGGCCGCGTCCAGCCCGTACTCACGCGCCTGCGCCAGCACGGCCTCGCGGTGCGGGGTGGGGAAGCGCTGCGTCAGGTCGATTTCCTGTTTGGTGCGCTCGCTGGCCGAGATGCAGCGGTCCCAGACCTCGCGGTCGCAGGCCAGCTGCGCGGCGGCCAGCAGCTCGCGGTCGCTCATGCCGCGCAGGCTGAAGTTCCATTCGCGCACGCCTTCGCTGCGCAGGCCCTTGGCGATCATCATCAGCGCGCGCTGCAGGCCGGGGTTGGCGCTGGCCGCGGCGCGTTCGGCGCTGCTGAGCGGTGCTGGCGCTGGCGGCAGGGCCGGGGTCTGGCCCAGATCATCTGCGGCCAGCTTGCCGTAGAAGCTCAGCGGCGAGGCGATGCCCTGCAGGATGCGCTGCGCCTCGGCGCCGTGACGCTGGGCGGCGGTGGCCATCAGCGCACGGGCGCGCCAGTACTGCCAGGTGGCGTCCTGGCGCGCGCTGTCGCTCATCAGCTCGATGGCGCGCAGCACCAGCGTCCAGTGGCCGCCGCCGGCGTTGGCGCGCAGCGCGGCGCGCGCGGCCCAGGCCAGCGTGTCATCGCTCCACTCGGGGGTGGCGCGGCCTTGCAGGATCAGCGCCTTGTCATACAGCTCGCTGGCCTCAGGGTGCAGGCGCATCGCCGATTGGCGCCCCAGCTGGGCCCAGATCCAGGCGGCCAGATCGGGCGGCAGCTCGGCCTGCCAACGGGCGCGCATCTGGCTGGCGGCGCTGTCGTGATCGCTGGCAGCCACGCGCAGCAAGGCCACGCCGATCAGCTCGGCCTGGGTGCGGTTGCCGGCCTTGCGGTTCTTGGCCTTGAGAAACCGATCGGGCTTGTCCAGCGCCTCGCCAAGGCCGCGCTCGGCCTCGCGCGACAGCAGCATCACGGCCTGGCGCGCGGTGCGCAGGCGGCCGTTCTCAACGGCGAAACGGATCTTCAGCCAGACATCGGCATCGCTGAGGCGGCCGGCCTTGTGCTGGTGCTCGGCCAGCAGATTGCAGCCGGCATCGGCCTCGCGCTGGCCCAGCCAGGCAGCGCGTGCGGCGCTGCGCACATCCTGGCCATCCAGCGCTTCGGTCAGCAGCGCGTAGCAGCTCACATCGCGGTCATCGCGCATGCGAAATTGTTTGTAGTCGCGCGCGAAATTGCCCCAGTCGCGGCGGTGGCCCAGTTCCAGCAGCCAGTCGTTGCGCAGCCGGTCTTCCACATAGCTGCCGCGCCAGCGCGCATAGAAGGCATCGAGCTCGCTTTGCTGGGCCTGGCCGAGCCGGCTGTTCAGGGCCCAGTAGTGGATCCAGGGCGCCAGCGGGTCTTGGGTGTCGATGGCGGCGCTGGCCAGTGCCGCCAGGCGCTTCTGGTCGCGCGCCTTGAAGGCGGCCTGGGCTTCATGGATGGCTTCGCCCTTGGACCAGGCAAGACCTGGCCCCGCAACGGCGAGCGCCAGCGCCAGGCTCAGTGCACGGGTCCATCGCGCGGGGCGCGCGCTGGGGGAGGGGGCTGCATATACTGGGCTCAACTTCTTCTGCTTCTCTGTCTGTACTGCCATGGGAATCCGCTGTCCGGGCCTCAGTCTGCCAGTGCCGCATTGCCGCACGAGCGTGCCAGCCTGCGCGCTGAGTTGCTGGCCGCACGCCGGGCCTGGTTGGCTGGCAGTGCCGCGCAGACCGCCGAGTCGCAGCTGGCGCATCAGTTGGCCGAGCTGCTGACGCAGCTTGAACCGCAATGCCTGGGGCTTTACTGGGCGCTTGAGGGCGAATTTAACGCAGCGGCTGCGGTGCTGGCCCAGCACTTCGAGCAAGTCCCTCAGTTCGCCTTGCCCTATGCCAAGCAAAGTGGTCGCGAGATGGTCTACCGGCGCTGGGATGGCGAGGCGCCAGAGCTGAAAGACGAGTGCGGCATTCCGAGCAGCAGCGGTGCTGTGGTGGTGCCCGATGTGGTGCTGGTGCCCTGCGTGGGCTTCACGCGCGAGGGCTTCCGGCTGGGCTATGGCGGCGGTTATTTCGACCGCTGGCTGGCGGCTCACCCCGGCGTCACCAGCGTAGGCCTGGGCTGGAGCGTCAGTGAGGCGCAGTTCGCGGTGGAGCCGCATGACCAGGCGCTGACGCTGATCCTGACCGAGCGCGAGCTGATCGCGCCTTGAATTGAAGGCGGTGCATGTCCGCGCGGTCACAATGCGCGCATGAAAGCACCCAAGAGACTGCAGGCCCTGATCGATGAGGGGCTGATCGATGCGGTGCAGCGCCAGCTGATGAGCGGCAAGGAAGCCACGGTCTATGTGGTGCGCTGCGGCGACGAGATCCGTTGTGCCAAGGTCTACAAGGAAGCCACCGAGCGCAGCTTCCGCCAGGCCGTCGACTACACCGAGAACCGCAAGGTCAAGAACAGCCGCCAGGCCCGCGCAATGGCCAAGGGCACGCGCTATGGCCGCGAGGCCACTGAAGCCGCCTGGCAGAGCGCTGAGGTGGATGCGCTCTACCGCCTGGCCGGCGCCGGCGTGCGCGTGCCGCGGCCCTTCAACTTCCATGAGGGCGTGCTGCTGATGGAGCTGGTCACCGATGCCGACGGTGATGCCGCGCCGCGGCTGAACGATGTGCTGTTCAGCGCCGACGAGGCGCGGACGCATCACGCTGCGCTGATCAGTGAGGTGGTGCGCATGCTGTGCGCCGGCGTCGTGCACGGCGACCTGTCGGAATTCAACATCCTGCTGGCGGCCGACGGGCCGGTGATCATCGACCTGCCGCAGGCGGTGGACGCGGCGGGCAACAACCATGCGATGCGCATGCTGCTGCGCGATGTCGGCAATCTGCGCGATTTCTTCGGCCGCTTCGCGCCGGCGCTGCTGGCCACCGACTACGGCCCCGAGATCTGGTCGCTGTTCCAGCGCGGCGCGCTGACGCCCGAGACCCCGCTGACCGGGCGCTTCGAGCGCCAGCTGGCGGCGGTGGATCTGGGCGCGGTGCTGCGCGAGATCGATGCGGCGCGCGATGAGGAAACCGAGCGGCGCCTGCGGGCTCAGATGGGCTGAGCGCGAGCGCGGCTAAGCGGTTTCGCCAATGGCGTCGCGCGTCAGGGCTGCCTGCGCCAGCACCCAATCGCCGAATTGCCGCACCTCGGCGCGCTGGCGGCTGCTCTCTGACAGCAGCAGCCAGTAGGCCAGCGGGCTGTCCATGCGGCGCTCGGGGCCGAAGGGCTCGACCAGATCGCCGCGCTGCAGCGCATCGGCCACCAGGGCCAGTCGCGCCAGCGCCACCGCCTGGCCGCCCAGGGCCGCCTGCACCTGCTGATAGGTGAAGTTCAGATACATCCAGCGGCGCGGCTGCAACTGCGGCTGGCCTTGCTCGCTGAGCCAGCGGCGCCAGGTGAGATATCGCGCGCCGGGGCGTTGATCGTCCTCTTCTGCCAGCGTGTGGCCGGCCAGGTCCGCGGGGGTGTTCAAGGGCGCAGCCTCGCCCGCCTGGCTCTGGCGCAGCAGCCAGGGGCTGACGACCGGCGTCAGCGTCTCGCCGAACAGGCGCTCGCCGCCCAGCGTCGCCGGGCCGGGCTGCACATAGCGCAGCGCCAGGTCGATCTCGCCATCGGCCAGGTCGACGATGCCGTCATGCGCCGAGACGCGGATGTCGATGTCGGGGTGCTCCTGCTGAAAGGCTTCCAGCCGCGGGATCAGCCACAAGGAAGCGAAGGAAGCAAAAGTGCTGACCGTCACCACCCGACGGCCGCGGCTCTGGCGGATCTGACGCACCGTGGCGTCCAGCCGGTCCAGCACGCCGGGCACGCAGGCCAGCAGCACGGCGCCGTCCGAGGTGAGGGCCACGCTGCGCGTGCCGCGCTGGAACAGGCTGCAGCCAATCTCCTGCTCCAGGGCCTGGATCTGGCGGCTGATGGCCGATTGCGTCAGGTGCAGTTCCTCGGCGGCCGCGCGAAAGCTCAGCAGGCGCGCGACCGCCTCGAAAGCACGCAGCGGACCCACGGCGAGCGGACGGTGGCGCAGTTGATTCATGCGTGGATGGTATCAATCGAGCGCATTCATCTCATTGGACGACACTCCGGGTGATCCCTAGTATTGCCTCTGTATCGCCGCCGTTTCCTGGCGATGGAAGGGAGAAGACTGTCATGAGTGAATCGCAGCAATCATTGTGGCGCGTGGCGGCCCGTCAGGCCTTGCGTCTGAAGATGGATAGCGGACCGCGTGAGTTGCAGGTGGTCGAGGGCGAGCTGTGGCTGACCGTGTCGGCCGCGACGGCGCATGCCAGCCAGGACATCTGGCTGCAGCCGGGCCAGCGCCTGGCACTGGCGCGCGGCAGCGAGGTTGTCATCGAAGCCTGGAAGGCGCCGGCCGGTTTTCAGCTGCTGGTGCCGCCGAGCGCCTGCCCGCAACTGCTTCGCCAGCTGCAGGGGCTCAGATCGGCGGCCGGCGCTTCTGCTTCGACGCTGGCGGCCGCGCCGGCTTGCTGAGTTTCGTGCTGTGGGCGCGCAGCGCTGCTTGCAGTGCCAGCCGCGCCCAGGGTTGCATCAGCGCGGGCGAATCCATGGCCTCTTCCGGTGGGCGGTGAAAGCCCAGTTGCGCCCACTCGCCCTTGCGCTGGTAGCGAAAGGGCGGGCAGCCGGCGGCCTCGAAACTCGGGCGGCTGAGCGCATCGCTCTTCAGCCACAGCTGCTCGTCCGCCAGCAGGGCGACGAACAGGTCATCGACATACAGGCCGTGGCCACTGAACATGCGGTGCGCCCGCACCGGCCCCAGCGGTGCCAGCAGCTCGCAGCAATGCAGCGTGAATTCATTCGGGCTGGGCATGGGCCGGACTCTATGACAATGGCAGGGTCTCGCCATTGGAGTTCGCCTTGGACCTGTTGAGCAATGACCGCGCCGCGCTGCGCCACAAGCTGATTCAGGCACGCCTGAACCTGCCCGACCGACTGAGCCTGGCCGAGCAGCTGCAGAGCGTGCTGCGCGTCTGGCTGGTGCGTCGCCCGGAGCTGACCATCGGCGCCTACTGGCCGATCAAGGGCGAGTTCGACCCGCTGCCGGCGCTGTACCGCTGGAGCGAGGCGCAGGATGCCGACCGACCGAGCCGAAAAATCGGCCTGCCCGTGGTCGACAAGACCCACGGCACCTTGACCTTCCATGTCTGGTATCCGGGCTGTCCGATGGAAGAAGACGCTTACGGCATTCCCAAGCCCAAGGACACCGAAGTCTTCGAGCCGCAGCTGCTGCTGGTGCCCTGCGTGGGCTACGGGCCGCAGGGCCTGCGCCTGGGCTATGGCGGCGGTTTCATGGACCGCACGCTGGCCGGGCTGAAACCGCGACCCGCCACCGCCGGCCTGGGCTATGCGCATGGCTTTCTGCCGCTGCTCAAGGCCGAGCCCCACGATGTGCCGTTGGACGCGATGATCACCGAAGAAGGGGTGGTCTGGGATGTGAACGGCTGAGCCTGCAAGAATCCACCCCCATGAGCACCCTCTACGCCCGACACTTGGCCGAGCTGCAGCGCCGCAGCGAAGACGCGCTGGCCCGCAGCGGTTTTGACGCCCTGGCGATCGCCAGCGGCATCGAGAAGTTCGCCTTCCTCGACGACCGGCCCTATCTGTTCCAGCCCAATCCGCACTTCAAGCACTGGCTGCCGCTGACCGCGCATCCGCACAGCTGGCTGCTGATCCGCCCCGGCCACAAGCCGCGCCTGGTGTACTACCAGCCCGACGACTACTGGCATGTGCCGCCCAGCGACCCGAGCGGCGAGTGGGTGGCCCACTTCGAGATCATCGTCATCAGTGAGCCGGCGCAGGCGCGCCAGCATCTGCAGGTGGCTGGGCGCCTGGCCATCATCGGCGAGGCTGACGCTGCGCTGGAGGGCCTGCAGCCCAACAACCCTGAAGCGCTGCTGAACCTGCTGCACTACCAGCGCGCCTGCAAGACCGAGCATGAGCTGGAGCAGATGCGCGCGGCTTCGCGCCGCGCGGCGCCGGCGCATATCGCCGCACGCCAGGCCTTTCTGGCCGGCGCGTCCGAGCTGGAGATCCACCGCGCCTACCTGGCCGCCTGCGGCCACACCGACCGCGACCTGCCCTATACGAATATCGTCGCGCTCAACGAGCATGGCGCGGTGCTGCACTACCAATACCAGGATGCGGTAGCGCCGGCCGAGAGCCGCGCGCTGCTGATCGATGCGGGTGCGCAGGTCAATGGTTATGCGAGCGACATCACGCGCACCTGGAGCGCCGGCGGCAACGCTGAGTTCGACGCGCTGCTGGCAGCGATGGAGCGCGAGCAGCTGGGCCTGGTGGATGAGGTGCGCCGGGGTGTCGACTACCGCGACATCCATCTGAGCGCGCACCGCCGCACCGCGCGCGTGCTGCGCGAGCTGGGCATCGTGCAGGGCCTGAGCGAAGAGGCGCTGGTGGCCGAACGCATCACCACCACCTTCTTCCCGCATGGCATCGGCCATCTGCTGGGCCTGCAGGTGCATGACATCGGCGGTTTCATGGCGGACGACAGCGGCACGCCCTCGCCCAAGCCCGAGGGCCACCCCTATCTGCGTCTGACGCGCACGCTGGCCCCCGGCATGGTGGTGACCATCGAGCCCGGGCTCTACTTCATCCCGACGCTGCTGAGCAAGCTGCGCGCGACGCCGCAGGGCGCTGCGGTGAACTGGCCGCTGGTCGAGCGCCTGGCACGTATCGGCGGCGTGCGCATCGAGGACGATGTGGTCTGCCGCGCCGACGGCGCACCGGAGAACCTGACGCGCGAGGCGTTCGAAGCGCTGGGCTGAGCCTGGCGCTGCCGACGCGGCGCTCGGGCCAGCGCTGAGTGGCCGGCAAAGACAAAGGGCGCCATTGGCGCCCTTTGCTCATGGCTGCGTTGCAGCCACCGACATCCTCAGGCTGCGCGACGGCGGCGAGCCGCTGCCAGGCCCGCGAGCGCCAATGCGCTCAGCGCCAGCGAGGTGGGCTCCGGCACATTGTTGGCGGTGCCGGTCAGCTCAAGGCCCCAGCTGTTGATTGAACCACTGTCAATGAACGCCTGATCCTCGACACGCAGGGTCCAGGTGCCGAAAGCGTCTTGACCGTCGAAAGCACTGAGCAGACCGTCCGGACGGAAACTGCCGGTGAACGGAGCGCTGCCGTCGGCAATGGCTCTGCCAGCCTCATCGTCGAACACGGTATTCCTGAAGTTGTCGCCGCTACCGCCACGTTTGTCGCTCAAGACGACCGAGGTGCCGCGTGGGCTGATCAATGTGATCAGCAGGTCGCCGACAAATGTGTGTGTCAAGTTGCTCAGGCGCACGTTCACGTCTGTCAGCGTCAGGTGGCTGCCGAAGTTGAGCGTTGAGCTGACGGTGCACAGATCGCAGATGGTGACCGGCACATTGGTGCTGGTGACGATGGCGGCATTCGCGGTGCCGGTAACGAGGGACAGGGCGGAGGCCAGGGCGAGCACAGCAGCTTTCAGTTTCATGGGATGTCGCAATTGATGTGTTGAGGTGTTGTTGTTGAATCCGCCAGCGTTCCTCCCGCGGGCAGATCACCTCTGTAGGTGCAGACTTCATGCCAGTGGCACCCCCCGATTCGCGGAGGGGTTTTGGCTGACAAGCAGATGGCGGCGCTGCAGTGCACAAGTTCACACCGGTGCGCGAATCGCGCCGGAGCCCCTGTTAAAAATGCCGACGGTCAGCCCCGTGCAAAAAAAGCCGCCGGGGGCAGCCCCGGCGGCTTTGAACAACTCTCTCAGGTCTCTGCGCTGGCGCGGCAGCGGCCAGCGCAGTGGCCGTGTGCTTAGAAGCGCATGCCCAGGCCGATGCCGACCAGCAGCGGGTCGACCTTGAACTTGCCGACTTCGGTGCCGTTGGAATAGACCTTGGTGCCGATCTGCACCTTCTTGATGTCCACGTTCAGGTACAGGTTCTTGGCGACTTCAAAGTCCGCGCCGGCTTGCACGCTCAGGCCATAGCTGTCGCTCTTGATGCTGGGCTTGAGTGCGGCCGCGACGGCAGGTGCGAACTCGACGCTGGAGAAGTGCGTGTAGTTCACGCCCACGCCCACATAGGGACGGAAGCTGGCGGTCGGCGCGAAGTGGTACTGCAGGCTCAGCGTCGGCGGCAGGTGCTTGAGCGAACCGATCTTGTTGCCATTCGACTTCAGGTCATGCTTTTGCGGATAGGTCAGAACCAGCTCGGCTGCGATGTTCGGCGTGATGAAGTAGCTGATGTCGACTTCCGGGATGACCTTGTTGTTGACCGACAGGCCCAGGCCGGTCGTGTCCTTGTTGGCCGAATCCAGGTTCACGGCGCGGGCGCGCACCAGCCACGGGCCTTCGGCAGCCTGAGCGGCGAAAGCAGACAGGGCCATCACGGCGGCCAGGCTGGTGACAATCATCTTCTTCGACATTTCAAACACTCCAGTTGTGCGGGAACGTTCCCGATGAAGTGATTGGACGAGCCATGCAGGGGTAAACCCTTGATCTGACGCAAATGCAAACAAGGCCCTCCGGGGAGGGCCTTGGGGCTTTGAGATGGGTCAACAAGTCAGCCCAGACTGAGGCGTTTGCACAACTCCAGCGTCAAGGCCGATTGGTTCAGCGTGTAGAAGTGGATGCCCGGCGCGCCGCCGGCGATCAGGCGCTCGCAGACGCGCGTCATCACTTCCAGGCCGAAGGCGCGGATCGATGCCACATCGTCCATATAGCCTTCCATCTTCAGCGCCACCCAGCGCGGAATCTCGATGCCGTCGCGGGCTGCGAACTGCGCGATGCGCGCGTAGTTGTGGAAGGGCATGATGCCCGGCACGATGGGCTGGGTCACACCCAGCTTGCGCGCTTCGTCGACGAAGTGGAAGTAGGCGTCGGGGTTGAAGAAGAACTGCGTGATCGCCGCGCTCGCGCCCGCCGCCATCTTGTCGGCGAAGTGCTGCAGATCCTTGGCGGCATAGCGTTGCTGCGGGTGGTACTCGGGATAGGCCGCCACCTCGATCTTCCAGTCCGCGCCTTGCGTCTCACGGATGAAGCGCACCAGTTCGGCCGCATAGCGGAACTCGCCTGCCGTGGCCGTGCCGCTGGGCAGATCGCCACGCAGCGCCACCACGCGGCGGATGTTCTGCGCGCGGTAGGTGGCCAGGATCTCGGCGATGTTCTCGCGCGTCGAGCCGACGCAGCTCAGGTGCGGCGCGGCCTCGAAGCCCATCGCCGCGATCTGGCTGACGGTGGCTAGCGTCTTGTCGCGGGTCGAGCCGCCAGCGCCATAGGTGACGCTGAAGTATTGGGGCTGCAGGCTGGAGAGTTCCTGCACCACGGTCTTGAGCTTTTCCGCGCCCACCGGTGTGTTGGGCGGGAAGAACTCGAAGCTCACAGGCGTCTTCTGGTTCGTGGTCATGGTGTTGATTGCTCCGGGGCCTGGGCCCACAGAAAGAATTCGGTATTGCCATCACCGCCGGTGATGGGGCTTTGAAAGTAGTCGCGCACCGCCCAGCCCAACGCGGCGCAGGCCTCACGGGCTTGCGCCTGCAGCTGCGGATAGAGGCCGCTGTCCTTCACCAGCCCGCCGCGGCCGACGGCCTTGGGGCCCAGCTCGAACTGCGGCTTCACCAGCAGCAAGACCTGACCCCCGGCCCTGAGCCAGGGCTTGAGATGGGGCAGGGCGCCCAGCATCGAGATGAAGCTCAGATCGCCGACGATCAGGTCGAAGCCGCCTGCGGGCTTGTGGCCCTCCAGCGCCGAGCCGATCAACTCGCGCACATGCAGGCCTTCCAGCGCGGTGATGCGGCTGTCGCTGCTCAGGCTGGCATGCAGCTGGCCATGGCCCACATCCACGCCGACCACGCGCGCTGCGCCGCTTTTCAGCAGGCAGTCACTGAAGCCGCCGGTGCTCTGGCCCATGTCCAGCGCCGTGAAACCGGCGACCGACAGGCCGCAGTGCTTCAAAGCGCCTTCCAGCTTGAGTCCGCCGCGCGAGACAAAGCGCAACTCCGCGTCGTCGGTGATGCGGAACTGCGCGGTCTGCGGCAGGTCTTCGCCAGACTTGCGCACCCGCGCCCAGCCGGTGGGCGAAGCCCACTCAGCCGCCCCGCTGTCGATCAGCCGCTGGGCGGCCGAACGCGTCGGGGCGAGCTTGTGGGCGACAAGCAGTTGGTCAGCGCGCATCGAAGAGATGGGACAGGATTCTCGGGGGCGTAGCGAGCGGTGCGCTGGCTAGGCGGACGGAGCGCAGGAACCGGAGCGACCTTCCTGGTCGTGAGGATTCCGAGCACCGCCCAACAACGCCAGCGCGCCGCGCAGTAGCCCAGCGCTTAGTAGCGGTAGGTGGCGGACTTGAAGGGGCCGGTCTTGGGCACGCCAATGTACGCCGCCTGCTCATCACTCAGCTCGCTGAGCTGCGCATTCAGCGTCACCAGCTGCAGGCGCGCCACCTTCTCGTCCAGATGCTTGGGCAGCACATAGACCTTGCCGATGTCATACGCGTCCTTGTGGGCATACAGCTCGATCTGCGCGATGGTCTGGTTCGCGAAGGAGCTCGACATCACATAGCTCGGGTGGCCGGTGCCGCAGCCCAGGTTCACCAGACGGCCCTTGGCCAGCAGGATGATGCGACGGCCGGACGGGAAGATCACATGGTCGACCTGCGGCTTGATCTCGTCCCACTCGCACTTGTCCAGCGAAGCGACGTCGATCTCGTTGTCGAAGTGGCCGATATTGCAGACGATGGCGTTGTTCTTCATCGCGGCCATGTGCTCGTAGCGGATCACGTTCTTGTTGCCGGTGGCGCTGACGAAGATGTCGGCCTTGTCGGCGGCGTATTCCATCGTCACGACACGGTAGCCTTCCATCGCGGCCTGCAACGCGCAGATCGGGTCGATCTCGGTCACCCACACCTGGGCCGACAGCGCGCGCAGCGCTTGGGCCGAGCCCTTGCCCACGTCGCCATAGCCGGCCACGACGGCGATCTTGCCGGCGACCATCACATCGGTGGCGCGCTTGATCGCATCGACCAGCGATTCGCGGCAGCCGTAGAGGTTGTCGAACTTGCTCTTGGTCACCGAGTCATTGACGTTGATGGCGCGGAACAGCAGACCGCCCTTGGCCGCCATCTCGTTCAGGCGCAGCACGCCGGTGGTGGTTTCCTCGGTCACGCCGATGATCTCGGCGCTCTTGCGGGTGTACCAGCTCGGGTCCTGGGCGATCTTGGCCTTGATGGCGGCGAACAGGATGCGCTCTTCCTCGCTGCCTGGCTTGGCCAGCACGCTCAGGTCCTTCTCGGCCTTCTGGCCCAGGTGCATCAGCAGCGTGGCATCGCCGCCGTCGTCCAGGATCATGTTCGGGCCTTCGCCAGGCTCACCCTTGGCGGCGAATTCGAAGATGCGGTGGGTGTAGTCCCAGTAGTCTTCCAGCGTCTCGCCCTTGTAGGCGAACACCGGCGTGCCTTCGGCCACCAGCGCGGCAGCCGCATGGTCCTGGGTGGAGAAGATATTGCACGAGGCCCAGCGCACTTCGGCGCCCAGCGCCTGCAGGGTTTCGACCAGCACGCCGGTCTGGATGGTCATGTGCAGCGAACCGGTGATGCGCGCGCCCTTGAGAGGCTGGCTTGCGGCGTATTCGCGGCGGATCGCCATCAGCGCGGGCATTTCGCTCTCGGCGATGCTCAGTTCCTTGCGGCCCCAGGCGGCCAGGGACAGGTCGGCAATCTTGTACTGGTCAGCGGCCAGGGTCTTCTTAACGGCGTTCATTGCAGGCTCCTTCAACACATTCTTGAAGCCGCTGCCGTCTGGCGCAGGAGAGAAAGGGGGGGATTCAAACTCTCACCCACGCAGGACTTCAGCGGGTGAGCGCAGTTGCGACGAGGCCTGTGTATCACAGAGCTTGTTCCGAGCCTGGCCTCAGTGCAGAGGTTGCAACGCTCCTCGGAATGGCCGCATTGTAGTCGGATCGCCGATCCGCGTGATGTCCTGAGCAGCGCCGGGATTGCGGACAATCTCGGCCCATGCAAGCGCTTGAACTCTGCCCCCGCGAATCCCTGGCCCGCCTGTTCGGCGTGCTCACCGACATCGACGACACCCTGATCGGCCATGCCGGCCTGCCACCCGAGACCCTGCAGTCCCTGCACGATCTGCAGGCGGCCGGCGTGCCGGTGATCGCCATCACCGGTCGCCCGTCCGGCTGGAGCGAGGCCTTCGCGATGGACTGGCCGGTGGCGGCCATCGTGGCGGAGAACGGGGCGGTGATGCTGCGCAATCTGCAGGGCCGGCTGCAGCGCGACTTCTGCCAGGACGAGGCCACGCGCAGCGCCAACTTCGCCCGGCTGCAGGCCTGTGCCGCCGATGTGCTGGCCCGGGTGCCGGGCGCCACGCTGGCCACCGACAGCGCCGGCCGCCTGACCGATATCGCCATTGACCACAGCGAGCATGCACATCTGGATGCGCCACAGATCGAGCAGGTCTGTGCGGTGATGCGCGAGCATGGGCTGCGCGCCACCGTCAGCTCCATCCACATCAATGGCTGGATCGGTGAGCACAACAAGTGGACCGCGGCGCATTGGGCCGTGCATGCCGCTCTGGGCCAGGCCTTCGACGCGGCCGAGTGGGTCTATGTGGGCGACTCCACCAATGACCAGCAGATGTTTGCGCGCATGCCGCTGTCGGTGGGCGTGGCCAACATTGCGCGCTTCGTGCCGCAGCTGCAGGCGTTGCCGAGCTATGTCACGCGCGGCGAACGTGGCCAGGGCTTTGCCGAGCTGGCGCGGGCGCTGCTGTCAGCGCGTGCTGGTGCTGCTGCTTGAGCTGTCGAAGCCGGCCTCGCGCAACTGCTCCAGCGCGATCTCGCGCAGCAGCGCCAGGCGCTTGAGCACGGCGGCATCGACGCGGTAGAGCAGCGTGTTGCCGACGGTGCCTGCCCGCGATGGATCGGGCACGAAGGCCAGCATGGCCTCGCGCAGCCGGGCCACGCGCTCGGGCGCCAGACGTGGCTGGGCCACGAAGATCGGCGCCTCGATGTCGCCCACCTCGGCCATCGCGCTGTGGGCGCCAAAACCTTGGCTCGGCAGCATGTCGAGCTGGTTGCGGGTGGCAAAGACCGCATCGACGTCGCCGCGCTCCAGGCTGATCATGGCGCTGTTGATCGAGGTCTGCGGCAGCAGCTGCACATCACGCCCTGGCTGCAGCTGGTGCTGGCGCAGCCATAGCGTGCCGACGGCAGCGCTCAAGGACAGCTGTCCGAGCGAGCCGACTTTGCGACCGCGCAACTCGGCCGTCGAGCGCAGCCCGCCCTGGGCGCGCACCAGCAGCAGCACCGGGGTGCGGCTCAGCGTGCCAGCCAGTGGCTGGAAACCCCAGTCGCTGATGGCCAGGCCGGCCAGATGCGAGGGCAGATAGCTGATGTCGTAGGCCCCGGCGCGCGTCTGCTTGAGCTGCTCGACAAAGTCGCGCGCGGTGTAGAGCTCGACTGGCTGCTGCGTCTGCCGCGCCAGATGCTCGCGCAGCGGCCGGAACGCGCTCAGCAGCGCCGCGGTCGTCAGGAAGGGCGCGAGTCCGATGCTCAGCGGCGCGACGCTTGTCTGCGCCAGCAGCCCGGCGGGGCTGAGCAGGGCCGCGCTGGCTGCACAAAGCTGGCGTCGGGTGGGATTCATGTGGGTGTTGCCGGACTGGTGGCCGGCTGGCTCAGCAGCTCTCCCAGGTCCTTGAGCAGGGCCTGGAAATCCAGCGGCTTGGTGTGATAACGGTTGAAGCCTGCGTCCAGCGCGAGCTGGATGTCGCTGGGCATGGCGTTGGCGCTCAGCGCGATCATGGGCAGTGCCGCGGTGCGCGGGTCGGCCCGCACGCGGCGGCACACCTCGATGCCGTCTATGTCGGGCAGGTCGATGTCAACCAGCAGCAGATCGGGGCGCAGCGAGCGCAGCAGCTCCAGGCCGCGCACCGCGTTGGCGGCCAGGCTGAGTGCATAGGCGGGCTCGTGCTCCAGCAGGCTGCGCAGCAGTTCTGCGTTGGCCGGGTTGTCTTCGATGTAGAGCAGGCGGCGCGGGCGCAGCAGGGCGTCCGCCGTGCTGTGCAGGCGCTGGGGCAGCAGGTCGGCGGATTCGGGCGCCGCACAGGCGGGCAGCCAGATGCTGAAGGTCGAGCCCTGGCCCGCCATCGAGCTGACCTCGATGCGACCGCCCATCAGCTCGACCAGTCGCCGTGTGATCACCAGGCCGATGCCGGTGCCTGGCGTCGTGTCGTCGATCTTCTCGAAGCGAACGAAGGGCTTGTAGAGCTGATCCAGCTCGTTTTGCGTCATGCCGCGGCCGGTGTCGGTGACGGTGACGCGGACTTCGCCGGCATCGTTGCTGCTGCTGACCGCCACCATCACCCGGCCGCCGCGGCGGTTGTACTTGATGGCATTGGAGAGCAGATTGTTGAGCACCTGCTTGAGCCGCTTGCGGTCAGCGCGCGCCCAGGGCGAGGGGGCGGGGTCGATGCTGACACGCACCCCCTGCTGGGCGGCGAGCGAGGCCAGCATCTGCGTGGTCTCGCCGACCAGTTCCAGCACGTCCAGCGCCTCGGGCTTGGTGCTCATCTCGCCCGCCTCGATGCGCGACAGATCCAGCACATCGTCGATCAGCTCCAGCAGGTGCCAGCCCGCCCGCTCGATCTGCACAATCTTCTCGGCCTCGCTGCTGCGCAGCCGCTCCTTGGACATGCCCAGCAGTTGTGCGAAACCGAGGATGGCGTTGAGCGGCGTGCGCAGCTCATGGCTCATGCGCGAGAGAAACTGTGACTTGGCCTGGCTGGCGCGCTCGGCGGTGTCGCGCGCCGTCTGCAGTTCCTGGGTGCGCTGTCGCACCCGGGTCTCGAGGCCTTCGTTGAGGGCGCGCAGCGCCTGTTCGCCCTGCACATGCCGGCTGACGTCGCTGATGCTGCAGACCACACCGTCAGGGCTGGCTGAGCCTGGCGCAAAGCGCGGCTCGGCGTTGATGCTGAGCCAGCGGTCACTGCCGTCGTCGGCGCGGCAGGCCAGCAGCACCTCGCGCTGCGGCTCAGCCGTGCGCAGGGCCCGGGTCCAGGGCAGGTCGTCCGCCGCGAGCGCGATCTGGCGCTGCAGCAGCGGCGCCAGGTCCGTGCCTGCCGGCGTGCTGCCCAGCGCCAGCAGGCGGCGCGCGGCCTCATTGCATTCGCGCACCCGCCCCAGCTTGTCGCACACCAGCAGGCCTCCCGACATCGACGCCACCAGTGAGCGCTGCTGCTGCTCGCTGTCCCGCAGTGCGGCGATCTTGTCGCGGATGGCCGCCGACATGCGGTTGAACGAGTCCGCCACCAAGCCGAGTTCCAGGACGCGGCTGACGGGCAGCTGCTGCTCGTAGTTGCCGGCCGCCACGCGCTGGCTGGCTTCGGCCAGGCGGCGCAGATGGGCGCTGACCCAGGCCGTCCAACCGGCCAGCAATGCCAGCCCGAGGCCCAGAACTGCTGCGCCGATGAGCAGGCTGTTGCGCCACAAGCCCTGCTGGCTCTGCTGCAAGGCCGAAGCGTCGATGCCCAGATGCAACTCGCCCAGCCGCTGCCCGGCCAGCACGACTTCCCGGCGCGTGCTGCGCACGGCAGGATGGGCTTCCGAGGGGCGGCCCACGCGGGCCACGGACTGACCTCGCGCATCGAAGATCTCGGCAAACACCAGATGCGAGGCATCGGCGCTGTGCAGCAGCAGTTCGCGCGCGCCGGCATAGTCGCGCTCGGCCAGCAGCGGGGCTGCTGCCGCACCCAGCAACGGTCCCGCCAGCTCCAGTTCGGCACCGAAGCGCGCTTCCAGCGTGCGCTGCATCAGGTGTTCGGCGTTCCACAGCAGCAGGCCGAGCATCAAGGCCAGCGTGATGATGCTGCCGAGGAAATACTGTGAACGCAGGCTCTTGATCAAGACGGTCTCGCGCCGCAGGCAAGCTGGGACGGCTGGGTGGATAACAGGGCAATTATGGGCACGCCCGCAGGGTCTTGATCGCGATGAAAGCGCAAGGTCTGGCCCGTTCTTGCGCGCGGCGGCTCAGCTGTCGCCGCGGCCATGGGTGTCGTGAGCCTGTCGGGCAGAACGCTGCTCCAGCGTGTCCATCTGCATCTCGAAGCTGAAGAAGCGGTTGCGCCCGCGCGACTTGGCGGTGTAGAGCGCATCGTCGGCACGCCGCACCAGGCCTTCGACCGTCGTGCTGTCGTCCGGCGTGCAGGTGGTGATGCCGCCCGAAATCGTGACATGCGGCGCCAGCGGCGAGGCGGGGTGCTCGGGGGCGCTGAGGCTCAGCGCGCGCAGCACGGCGCGCGCGAAGATCATCGCGCCGGAGCGCGGCGTGCCGGGCAGGATCAGTGCGAATTCTTCACCGCCGTAGCGCGCCGCACTGTCGCGCGGGCGGCGGCAGGTCTGCTGCAGCAGGCGCCCGACACGCTGCAGGCAGGCGTCGCCCTCCACATGGCCCAGGCTGTCGTTGTAGGCCTTGAAGTGGTCGATGTCGCACAGCACCAGCGTCAGCGGTTGCTGCTCGCGCCGCGCGCTGGCGATTTCCTGTTGCAGCCGGGTGTCGAAGGCGCGGCGGTTGGGCAGGCCGGTGAGCGAGTCTTCATGGCTGAGGCGGCTCAGCTGCTCATTGGCCAGGCGCAACTCTTCCGACAGCTCGATCAGCCGGCCCTGGATGCGGCGCAGGCGCTGCATCGCCCGCAGCTTGGCCTGCAGCACGGTGGCCGAAACCGGCTTGACCAGATAGTCGTCGCCGCCGGATTCGATGCCCAGCCACAGGTCCTGGTCCTGGTCGCGGCTGGACAGAAAGATGATGGGGGTCCAGCCGCCGGCTTCCAGCGCGCGCATCTGGCTGGCCACCCAATAGCCGTCGTGCTCGGGCATTTCCACGTCCAGCAGCACCAGGTCTGGCTTGAAACTGCGGAACTGCTGCAGCGCCTGCTCGGCCCCATCGGCCTCCAGCACCTGATGGCCGCTGGCAGCAAGCTGAGCGACCAGCACCTGCCGCGCCGAGGCCTGATCGTCGACGACCAGCACCTGCAAGGGGGGGAGGGCTGCGGGCAGTTCCATGCGTATGGCACAGCGGTGAGGGGCGGTGGCTTGATTATCTGGGGTCAACGCTGCCGCTGCAGAGGGTTTATGCGGGGGGGCACCATCGTTGCAGGGGCCTACAGAACTGCAAGAACATGCCGATATGCATCAATGGCCCGGCTTGCGCGGGGTGCGAGGAGCAGGGCCACAGCTCGGGAAGACCATATGACGGAAACCACCCACCTAGAAGCCAAGGTTCTGCTGCTTGAGCATGACCCGGTGCAGTACCAGTGCCTGATGGACTTCTGCGACGAGGTCGGCCTGAAGGCGATGCCGCGCACGGCACTGGATGCCCTGCCGACGCTGGGCCAGCACAAGGATCTGGGGGGCGTGCTGCTCGCTGAGGATCTACCTTGCGACGGGCCGGACAGCCTGGGGCTGGCGCGCCAGATCCACAAGCTGCGGCCCGAGTTGCCGATCTTCCTGCGCAGAACCAGCACGCGCGCCCTCGGCGACGAGGAGCAGGCGGCCGTTCGGCACGCCTGGGTCACCGGTGATACCGAGCAGCTGCGCGCCAATGTCGAGCGCAGCATCTTCAGCCTGCGCTACCCGACGACCTTGGTGGACGGCGTCGTGGATCTGACCTGCTCGGCCATCCGCTCGATGTTTCCGCATGCCAAGGTGACGGCGGAGTCCCCCTTTGTCGTGCATGACCGCATCATCTTCGGCCAGGTCTCGACCTTGATCGCGCTGGAAAGCACCTGGTGCCGCGGCTACATGATGCTGCAGACCGAGGAGCACGCGCTGCGCCAGGGCATGATCCAGGGCTTCGGCTTTGAAGGCGTGGGCGGCGACCTGAACTTCCGCGAGCTGAATAACCTGCTGGGCGAGACGACCAACCTGATCTGGGGCGCGTTCAAGAACCGCTTCATCCCGCCGCGCGCCTTCACCAGCCAGCAGACCCAGGTGCCCATCGTCATCAACCACGAGCAGAAGTACATCTCCTTCGGCTCCCAGGACCCGCAGCTGTGCATCCGCTATCAGTTGGCCGATCCGAGGCGGCCGGGCATGCCACCGCTGGTGATCGTGCAGCGCCTGATCTTCAACCTGCACTGGTCTCCTGAGGAATTCGCCGAGTTCGCGGCCGCGCCGCCTGACAAGGGCGACACTGGTGAGCTTGAGCTGTTCTGACTCGCCGATACTTGACTGACTGACCGATAGATTGATCGATTGAGATCTCGCCCGCCCGAGGAGAAGTACAGATGGCGAATGTTCTTGTGGTTGACGACTCCAGCACCATGCGTGAGATCGTTGCCAGTTTTCTGAGCAAGAACGGTTTTGAGGTGGCTGTGGCCACCGATGGTCGTGATGGTCTGGCGCAGTTGCGTCAGGACGCCGGGATCCGGCTGGTGCTCAGCGATATCAATATGCCCAATATGGACGGGCTGACGATGGCCGAGAAGATCCGCTCCGAGCTGGGCAACCAGGAGGTGCGCATCGTCATGCTCACCACCGAAGACAACGTCGAGATGCGCGAGCGCGGCCGTGCGATCGGCGTGACCGGCTGGATCGTCAAGCCTTTCCGCGGCGAAGTGGTGCTGGGGCCGCTGAAGAAGCTGTGCGGCCTGGCGCCGGGTTGAACGTCAGCCGCCGCGCTGCAGCTCGCGCTGTTCCAGCGTGTCCATCTGCATTTCGTAGCTGAAGAAGCGCTGGCGGCCGCGCAGCTTGGCGGTGTAGAGCGCGTCATCGGCCCGCAGCAGCAGGTCCTGAGCCGTGGTGCCCTCGTCAGGCACGCAGGTGGTGATGCCACCCGAGATCGTGATGCAGGGCCCGACATCGGAATCCGGGTGCGCCATCGCGGCCCGCTCGACCGCGCGCAACAGTGCCCGGGTGTAGGTCATGGCGCCCGAGCGCGGTGTTTCGGGAAGCACCAGCGCGAACTCCTCGCCGCCGAAACGGGCGGCGAAGTCGCGCGGCCGCAGGCAGCTGCCCTGCAGCAGCTTGGCAATGTTGCGCAGGCAGTCGTCTCCTGCCAGGTGACCCAGGCTGTCGTTGTAGCGCTTGAAATGATCGACATCACACAGCACCACCGTCAGCGGCGTGCCGTGGCGGCGTGCATCGGCAATCTCCACCTGCAGCCGCTCGTCCAAGGCCCGGCGGTTCATCAATCCGGTCAGGCCGTCCAGACGCGAAAGTTCGGTCAGCTGCGCATTGGCCGCGATCAACTCCTCGGAGACCCGGACCAGCTCCCGCCGCATGCGCAGCAGGCGCTGCATCGCCCGCAGCTTGGCGGCCAGCGTCATGGGCGAGACCGGGCGGACCAGATAGTCGTCTCCGCCAGCTTCGATGCCTTGCCAGATGTCCTCGGCCTGATCCCGCTGCGACAGGAAGATGATCGGGGTCCATCCTCCAGGTTCGGCCGCGCGCATCGCGCGGGCGGCCCAGTAACCATCGTGGCCGGGCATTTCGATGTCCATCAACACCAGGTCCGGACGGTGGCGCTTGAACAGCTCCAGCCCCCACTCGGCGCTGTCGGCCTCGATGACTCGGTGGCCCACCCGGTCAAGCTCGGCAGTGACGGCGACACGCGTGGTGCTCTGGTCGTCAACGATCAGAACGGTAAGTGCAGAGTCTGCTTTGGGGTTCATCTCAACTTTTTTCTCTGGCCTGGCCGTACGGGAGGGGGCTGTCGGGTGGACTCAAACACCAGCGGCTGCGCATTGCGCAGCCGCCTTGTGGTCTGCGCCCAGGTCGCTGTGCGACATGAGCTGCGCCGCTGGCGCAAACGCGTAGCCTTGCAGCCCCGCCGCTGCACGCAGCGCTTGGGCCTTGTGCTTCGGCCGGCCCAGCGGGCCTTAACTTGGCGGACGCCAAGTTAGCGTTCGCCGCAAGGCCGACGATCCGCTGCGCGCAGCGCGGCCGCCTTGTGGTCTGCGCCCACGTCGCTGCGCGACATGAGCTGCGCCCCAAAGCCCTAGGTTTGCTGGCGCAAACGCGTGGCCTTACAGCCCCGCCGCTGCACGCAGCGCTTGGGCTTTGTCAGTTCTTTCCCAGGTGAACTCGGGCTCTTCGCGGCCGAAGTGGCCGTAGGCGGCCGTCTTGGAGTAGATCGGGCGCAGCAGGTCCAGCATCTGGATGATGCCCTTGGGGCGCAGGTCGAAGTGCTCGTTGACCAGCGCGGCGATCTTGTCGTCCGAGATCACGCCGGTGCCTTCGGTATAGACCGTCACGTTCATCGGGCGCGCCACACCGATCGCATAGGCAACCTGGATCTGGCACTGCTTGGCCAGGCCGGCGGCGACGATGTTCTTGGCCACATAGCGGGCAGCGTAAGCGGCCGAGCGGTCCACCTTGGTCGGGTCCTTGCCCGAGAAGGCGCCGCCGCCGTGCGGGCAGGCGCCGCCATAGGTGTCGACGATGATCTTGCGCCCGGTCAGGCCGCAGTCACCCTGCGGGCCGCCGATGACGAAACGGCCGGTCGGGTTGATCAGGTACTTGGTGTCGGCGGTCAGCCATTCCTTGGGCAGCACCGGCTTGATGATTTCCTCGCGCACGGCCTCGTAGAACTCGGGCGTCATCTTGTCGCCCAGGCTCATCTCGGGGGCGTGCTGGGTGGACAGCACCACCGTGTCGATCGAGTGCGGCTTGCCGTCCACATAGCGCAGCGTGACCTGGCTCTTGGCGTCCGGGCGCAGGAAGGGCAGGCGGCCGTCCTTGCGCATCTGCGCCTGCCGCTCGACCAGACGGTGGGCGTAATAGATCGGCGCTGGCATCAGCTCGGGCGTCTCGTCGCAGGCGTAGCCGAACATCAGGCCCTGGTCACGGCGCCGGTGTTCAGGTAGTCATCGCTGGCGCGGTCCACGCCCTGCGCGATGTCATTGGATTGCTTGTCATAGGCCACCAGCACCGCGCAGCCCTTGTAGTCGATGCCGTATTCGGTGTTGTCGTAGCCGATGCGCTTGATGGTGTCGCGCGCCACCTGGATGTAGTCGACATTGGCCTGGGTGGTGATTTCACCCGCCAGCACGACCAGGCCGGTGTTGGTCAGCGTTTCCGCCGCGACACGGGACACCGGGTCCTGGGCCAGGATTGCGTCGAGAATGGCATCCGAGATCTGGTCGGCCACCTTGTCGGGGTGTCCTTCGGAAACTGATTCGGAAGTAAAGAGAAAATCGCTCGCCACTGGGTGCTCCTAAAAAGTCAGTCGGTCGGCGTTGCCGGGCTGTCAGGAGACGCGGCGAACGCTTTAGCGGCATTTGTTGAGCTTGACAGCCCGGCGGCGTTTCGATGACTCGATAAACAGCCGCATCGCCCCGCAAGTTGTCCAAATTAACTCGGCGATGCGCCAATTATAGAAACATGATGTCGCTGTTGCGCCTGATGTCCCGCAGTCCCCTGTGGCTGCTGCATGGTCTTGGAGCCCTCATTGGCTGGCTGACCTGGTGGGCCTCGCCCACTTACCGGCAGCGCTTTCGCGCCAATGTGCGGACCGCCGGCCTGGCCTGGCCCCAGGCTCGCCCGGCCATCGCCCATGCCGGGCGCATGCTGGCCGAGCTGCCCTGGATGTGGCTGCGCCCCAAGGACCAGCCTTTGGGCCCACGCGTGCGCTGGGAGGACGAGGGCCTGGTCGATGCTGCCCTGGCCCAGGGGCGCGGTCTGGTGCTGCTGACACCACACCTGGGCTGCTTCGAAGTGACGGCCCAGGCCTATGCCGAGATCTTCGGTAAGCGCGCACCGATCACCGTGCTGTTCCGCCCGGCCCGCAAGGCCTGGATGCGCGCACTGGTGGACGGCTCGCGCGAGCGGCCGGGCCTGGCGACGGCGCCGGCCAACCTGGCGGGTGTGCGTCAGATGCTGCGGGCATTGCGTCAAGGGCAGGTCATCGGACTGCTGCCGGATCAGGTGCCGCCGGAAGGGCTGGGCGTGTGGGCGCCGTTTTTCGGCCAGCCGGCCTACACGATGACGCTGGCGGCCAAGCTCAGCCAGCAAAGCGGTGCGCCCATTCTGCTGGTCTGGGGTGAACGCCTGCCGCACGGCCGGGGCTATGTGGTGCGCGTGCGACCCGGCCCGCAGGTACCGGCCGATTCCACGCCAGAATCGGCCGCCACGCTCATCAATCAGGCCATGGAAGAACTGATCCGTTTGTCGCCCCAGCAGTATCTGTGGGGCTACCACCGCTACAAGAACCCGCGCGGCCTGGACCTGGGTCAGGGCTCGGGCGCGGGCGAGCGGCGGGAGTCCTGATGGTGGGCGGACTCCTGAAGCACGGCGCGTCTCATCTCTTCATCGGGCTGCTGTGGCTGCTGCACCTGCTGCCGATGCCGCTGCTGGCCGCACTCGGCCGCGGCCTGGGTGCGCTGCTGTGGGCGCTGGCGCGGCGCCGCCGCCGCGTGGCCTTGCGCAATATCGAGCTGTGCTTTCCCGAGCAGCCGACGGCCTGGCGGCGTGCGCTGGCGCGCGAGCACTTCGCCCTGCTGGGGCGCAGCCTGTTGGAGCGCAGCCTGCTTTGGTTCGCGCCGGCCGAGCGGCTGCAGCGGCTGATGCGCATCAAGGGCAATATCAAGCTGGCCGAGCAGAGCGAGGCGCCGGTGATGTGGCTGCTGCCGCATTTCCTTGGCCTCGAATGGTCGGCGCCAGCCACCATGCTCAACCAGTCGACCCCTGGCGTCGACGTCTACCAGGCGCAGAGCAATGCGGTGTTCGATGCGCGCCTGCTGGCCGGTCGGGCGCGATTTGGCAAGGTGGCGCTGGTTGATCGGCACGATGGCATCCGGCCGGTGCTGCGCCTGATCAAGCAGGGCTATGCCTTCATGAATGCGCCGGACATGGATTTCGGCGAGAAGGACTCGGCCTTCGTGCCCTTCTTTGGCGTGCCTGCCTGCACGCTGCTGGCGCCGTCGCGCATTGCCAGCACCATGGGCATGGTGGTGCAGCCGCTGCTCATCACGATGCTGCCGGGCGGGCAGGGCTATGAGATCGAGGCCTGCGAGCCGCTGGCCGGCTATCCCAGCGGCGATCCGGTGGCGGACGCCGCCCTGCTGAATCAATGGCTGGAGGCCCGCGTCCGGGAGCATCCGGCGCAGTACTTCTGGGTCCACAAACGCTTCAAGACCCGCCCGGCGGGCGAGCCTGCGGTGTATTGAGATCAGGCCCGTCGTTCTGCGGTGCCTGCAAGGGCAGGGTCAGCGTGAAAGTGGAGCCGGCACCGAGCGTGCTGCTGAGCTCGATCTGGCCACCCAGCACGCTGGTGACGATGTTGTGCGTGATGTGCAGACCCAGACCCGAGCCACCCGTGCCCAGCCGGGTCGTGAAGAAGGGTTCGAAGACACGGTTCAGGTCATCCGGTCGGATGCCGCGGCCATCATCCTTCACGCACAGGCGCAGGCTCTGCGCATCCAGTGCCTGCGCCTCGATGGTGATGGTGCCGGGCAGCCGATCTGCAAAGCCATGCAGCATGGCGTTGTTGATCAGATTGGTCAGCACCTGGCCGAGCGGGCCGGGGTAGCTGTCCAGGCGAAGCGCCGGGTCGATCTGCTGCAGCACCTGGCAGCCTGACTTGCGCAGGCTGGGCGATAGCGTCAGCAGGATCTCGCCCACCAGCCCGGCAAGCTGGAACTGGCGGCGCTGCGAGCTGGTCTGATCCACGGCCACCTGCTTGAAGCTGCTGACGAGGTCGCTGGCCCGGGCCAGATTGCGCAGCAGGATCTCCGTGCCTTGCGCTGCGTCGGTCAGAAACTGCGTCAAGGCACTGCGCCGAATGCCTTGTTCGGCCTGCTTGGCCAGTTGTTGCACGCGGTCCTCCAGCGTGCTCGCGACGGTCATGCTGTTGCCGATCGGCGTGTTCAGCTCATGCGCCACGCCGGCCACCAGCGCGCCGAGTGCGGCCAGCTTCTCCGACATCACCAGATGCTTCTGCGTCAGCCGCAGCTCGCTGAGCGCGCGGCTGAGTTCCTGGTTGGCGGTCTGCAGATCCGCGGTGCGCTGCTCGACGCGCTGCTCCAGCTGCGCATTCAGGTCCTGGATCTCGCGCTGCACGCGCCGCATCTCGGTGACATCGCGGGCCAGCACGATCAGGTAGCGTTCGCCGCGGGCCTCGAAGCTGGCCGCATTCAGCAGCACCTCGCGCACCTGGCCATGGCTCGAGTTCAGCAGCATGAAGTGGTCGCTGGCGCCGCCGCTGGCCAGCACCTGCCGCACCAGGGACTGGCGCTGGCTGGTGTCACGCCAGATGTTGAGCTCCAGCGAGGTTCGGCCGATGACCTGCTCCCGGCGCAGGCCCGTGATGCGCTCGAAGGCGTCGTTGACCTCGAGATAGCAGCCGTCGCTCAGGCGCGAGATCGACATCAGCTCGGGCATCAGCTTGAAGGCGACCCTGAATTGCTCGTGGATGGCGTTCTGCTCGGTCATGTCGCGGGCGATCCAGACGGCGTGGTCGTTGCCGCGCCCACTCAGCGCGATCAAGCTGCAGTTCACCATGCAGTCGCGGATGCCGCCATCGCGGCGGCGCAGCTGCACCAGGCGGTCGCGCGCGGCACCGTCACGCATCATCTCGTCGATCAGCAGCTGGCGCTGTTCGGCATGGACCCAGACCTTGAACTCGGACATCAAGCGGCCGACCACCTCGGCGGGCGCATAGCCGCTGATGTTCTGGAAGCCCTGATTGGCCTCGACGATCAGCCCGTCGCTCAGGCGCGTGATGACGATCCAGTCCGGGCTGGCATGAAAGGCGCGGGCGAAGCGGTCGGCGCTCGAATCGTCCAGCTGCGTCAGCAGCCAGCGTCGAAAAGCGGCAGGAAGGAGGCGGGCGAGCGCGGCCATTTGTTTGTGGTTCTCAGCGCGGTTTGCCGGACCGATGGTACTGCTGCAGCGCATTGCAAGCCGGCCATCGGAAGCCCCGATAATGGGGACATGAACCTGCGCTTCACCAAGATGCAAGGGGCGGGCAACGACTTCGTCGTGATCGACGCCACCCAGCAGCCCCTGAGCCTGAGCCCCGAGCAGATGCGCCAGCTCGGCGACCGCCGTTTCGGCGTGGGCTGCGACCAGATCCTGGTGATCGAGAAGAGCACCGAGCCGGGCGTGGATTTCGGCTACCGCATCTTCAACAACGACGGCGACGAGGTCGAACACTGCGGCAACGGCGCGCGCTGCTTCGTGCGCTATGTGGCCGACAAGGGCCTGTCAGCCAAGCGCAGCATCACCGTGCGCACCGTCAACGCCTTGCTGGAGCTGCATCTGCGTGACGACGGCCGCGTCACCGTGGACATGGGCGCGCCGGTCTTTGCCCTGGACAAGGTGCCGTTCGACGCGCAAGGCCTGACCCCCAGGCTGGAGCATGGCTTCGAGCTGTGGCCGCTGGCCGATCTGCATTGCGAGCTGGCCGTGCTGTCGATGGGCAACCCGCATGCGGTGCAGCGCGTCGCCGATGTCGAGACTGCACCAGTGCTGACACTCGGCCCGCGCATCGAGAACCACCCGCGCTTCGCGCGCCGCGTCAACGCCGGCTTTCTGCAGGTGCTGGATCGCGGCCAGGTGAAGCTGCGCGTGTTCGAGCGCGGCGCTGGCGAAACCCTGGCCTGCGGCACCGGCGCCTGTGCGGCCGTGGTGGCTGGCATTTGCCTGGGTTGGCTGGACGAGCGCGTCGATGTGCAGGCGCGCGGCGGGCTGTTGACGATCGAGTGGCCGGGCCTGAGCCGCGGCCTGGACGCGCCGGTGCTGATGACCGGCCCGGCACAAACTGTTTTTGATGGAGAGATCACGCTGTGAGCAATCAAGGCAACCCGGGTACCGAGGGCATCACCGAGCAGGACATCGCCGACTTCCTGCTCAACAACCCGAGCTTCTTCGAGCGCCACGCCGAGCTGCTGGCCAATGTGCAGCTGAGCCATCCGCACAACCAGCGCACCGTGTCGCTGCAGGAGCGCCAGGCCGAGATGCTGCGCGAGAAGATCAAGGGCCTGGAGTTCAAGATCATCGAGATGATCCGCAACGGCCAGGAGAACGTGGCTATCGCCGACCGGCTGCACCGCTGGACCCTGGCGCTGATGCTCACGCAGGACGCCGCCGCCGTGCCCGAGGTGCTGACGCGCGAGCTGCGCCACCAGTTCATGATCCCGGCCGCCGGCCTGCGCCTGTGGGGCGTGGCCGAGGCGCATGCGCAGGCCGATTTTGCGCAGGCCTGCAGCGCCGATGTGCGTAGCTTTGCCGGCAGCCTGTCGCAGCCCTATTGCGGCGTGAACTCGGGCTTCGAAGCGGCCAACTGGCTGGGCGGCGATCAGGACATGGCTTCGCTGGCGCTGATCCCGCTCAAGCATTCAGGCAGCAGCTTCGGCCTGCTGGTGCTGGGCTCGCCGGACCCGACGCGCTACACCGCCGAGATGGGCACCGAGTTCCTGGCCCGCATCGGCGAGATCGCCAGCGCGGGCCTGGCGCGGCTGCTGCCGGGCACAGGCGATGGCGCTGGCGCCTGAGGGCGATCTCGCCCGCTACCTGGACTATCTGCGCGTGCAGCGCCGGCTGGCCGCGCGCACGCTGACGCTCTACACCGATGCACTGCTGCGCCTGCAGCAGCTGGCCGAGCGCGACGGCGTGGCGCTGCGCCAGCTGCAGGCCGCCCAGGCGCGCCGCTGGCTGGCGGCCACGCACGGCGAAGGCCTGGGGCCGCGCACGCTGGCGCTGCTGCTGTCGGCCTGGCGCGGCTTCTATCAATGGCTGGGCCGCGAAGGCCTGGTGACGCAGAACCCGATCGCCGGCCTGCGTGCGCCCAAGGCGGCCAAGCCGCTGCCCAAGGCCCTGTCGGCCGATGACGCGGTGCAGCTGGCTGATTTCAAGGACGGCAGCGGCGACCCTCGCATCGAGGCGCGCGACCACTGCATCGTCGAGCTACTCTACGGCTGCGGTCTGCGGGTGGCCGAGCTGGTGGGCCTGGACGCGCAGGCCAGTGGCACGGCGCGCGGCTGGGTCGACCGGCAATCCGCCGAGGCGCAGGTGCTGGGCAAGGGCGGCAAGCGGCGCAGCGTGCCGGTGGGATCGGCCGCGCTGGCGGCGCTGCAGGCCTGGCTGGCGCTGCGGCCCGAGTTGGCGCGCGCGGATGAGCCGGCGCTGTTCGTCGGCGCGCGCGGCGCACGCATCTCGGATGGGCAGGTGCGCGTGGCGCTGAAGCAGCGCGCGTTGCGGGCCGGCATGCCCAGCCATGTGCATCCGCACATGCTGCGCCATTCCTTTGCCTCGCACCTGCTGCAATCCAGCGGCGATCTGCGCGGCGTGCAGGAGTTGCTGGGCCATGCCCATATCGCGACCACGCAGGTCTATACCAAGCTGGACTTCCAACACCTCGCCAAGGTCTACGACGCGGCCCATCCGCGCGCGAAGAAGAAATAAACCACGCCCGGCCTGCGCCTGCCTTGGCGGGGCCGCAAGACTGATAACCTCCGCGCCCATGTCGAAGAATGAACTGAGCCTGGCCTGCCGCGCTGCTGGCGCGCTGACCCTGTCACTGCTGTCCATCGCCGCGCAGGCCCAACGTGTCGAACAACGCGCTGAGCCGGCGTCGGCCTTGCCCCTGCCGGCCTTTCTGCAGGCCCAGCCGGCGGCCTTCGAGCTCAATTGGACGCCGTTGCGCATGCCCACCCAGGACCGCATCGCGCTGCTGGGCGCCAGCTATCTGGTGGCGATGAACGAGGACTGGGGCGTTGGCCCGAGCTTCTACGGCGCCGCGCAGGGCAACTATGGCGGCATCTTCACAGTCGGCTTCACCGCCCAGCGCCGTGGCCGCCTGAGCCCGAATCTGCATTGGGCGGCCAGCCTTTACGCCGGCGCTGGCGGCGGCCTGAGTTCGGACCAGGTGCGCTTTGGCGGCGGCTTGATGCTGCGCCCCGAGTTGTCGCTGCGCGCCGAAGCCGGCAACTGGTACTACGGCGTCTCGGCCGCGCACACACGCTTCCCCAGCGGCAACGTCAAGGGCAGCTCGCTGGGCCTGGTGCTGGGCTATTCCGATGGCTTCATGAGCTACGCGCCGCGCGATGCCGGGCGGCGCGCCAGCAGCTACAAGCGCAGCGGCCTGGGCTTCGACGAGATTGCGCTGAGCGTGGGCCGCTACAAGCCGCACAGCAGTGCGCGCAACCGCAGCGGTGGCCGGCCGCCAGCATGGCAAGGCCGGCGCGGTGCTGCGCCAGTACGTCACCGACGGCGCCTGGTGGGGCCTGGAGGCCGCGGGTGCGGCTTCAGGTGGCGCCGATGGCTATATGGAAGTGCTGGGCACGCTGGGCGAAGACTTCGCGCTCGGCTCGCCGCGGCTGCGCGGCGGCTGGCATGTGGCCGCCGGCCTGGGCGGTGGCGGCGATGTGGACACCGGCAATGGCTGGCTGGTGAAGGCCGGCCCCACGCTGCGCTGGAAATCGCCCTGGGGCCCCAGCCTGCATCTGGATGCCGGCGTGATGGGTGCTGCCACGGGCAAGTTCAAGTCCACCTTTGCACGCTTCTCGCTGGCCCTGCCGCTGGACGAGGCGATCGGCCGCGAAGGCCCGTTCGCCGAGCGCGAGGGCCTGGTGCAGACGCAAGCCGTGTACGCCAGCCTGCAGCATCTGCCGCAGGTGCGCTTCAAGAACGGCCGCGAAGAAAGCGTCGGCCATCTGGCGATGGTGCTGACGCGCGATCTGGGCCGCCATGTCTATGGCACGGCGCAGGCCGGCAGCGCTGCATTCGGCAGCGCCGGGGCGTATTCCTTCGGCCTGTTCGGCCTCGGGGTGCAGACCCAGCCCTGGGCCAGCCTGCCGGGGCAACCGCGCGTCGGTGTCGAGGCGCTGGTGGTGCGGCCGGCGGCGGCGGCGTGGCGGTGGCCGGTGGTGCGGTGGCGCAGGCTGAGGCCTGGGCGCAGTGGACGCTGGGCAGCGAGCAACGCTGGCGCCTGCGCACCGGCCTGGGCCAGTGGCGCAGCCTGCGCGGCGAGACGCAAGCGTCCTCGCTGGTGAATGTGTCGCTGGGCTACGCCTTCGGGACGCTGACTCGCTGAAGCGCTGACGCTTCAAGCGCATCACTTTGTTGTGTCGCCTCGCCGTGCTGAAGCACTGTCTTCGGCTTGCGGCCGCGTGCTGCACCTGAAGCGCCAGCGCCGGCCGCGGCGCGGCGACAATCGCGGCCATGAAAAGCATTCGTCTTCGCGCCGGCAAGGAGCGCTCGCTGCAGCGCCGCCATCCCTGGATCTTTCAAGGCTCGATCGAGAAAGGCCGGGCCGACGCCGGAGAGACCGTGCGCGTCGACTCTGCCGAGGGCGAATTCCTCTGCTGGGCCGCCTTCAGCCCCGAATCGCAGATCCGCGCGCGCGCCTGGAGCTTTGACGCCGCCGAGCGCATCGACGCGGCCTTCTTCCAGCGCCGCATCGAATCAGCCGTGGCGGTGCGCGCAAGGCTGCCGATCGCCTCAGACGCGGTGCGGCTGATCCATGGCGAATCCGACGGCCTGCCGGGCCTGATCGTCGACCGTTATGGCGACACCCTGGTGGCGCAGTTCGGCACCGCCGGCACCGAGCGCTGGAAGGCGGTGATCGCCGATGCGTTGCTGGCCGCCACCGGCCTTGCGCGCTTGTACGAGCGCAGCGATGCCAGCGTGCGCGGCCTAGAAGGCCTGCCCGAGGTGCGCGGCTGGCTGCGCGGCGAGGGCGGCACCGAGATCGTGATCCAGGAGCACGAGTGGCGCCTGAGCCTGGACGTGGCCGAGGGCCACAAGACCGGCTACTACCTGGACCAGCGCGACAGCCGCAAGAAGTTTGCCGAGGTGGTGCGCCATTACGGCGTGAAGTCGGTGCTCAACTGCTTCAGCTACACCGGCGGCTTCTCGGTGGCGGCGCTGGCCGGCGGCGCTGAAGAAGTGATCAGCGTCGATTCCTCCGGTCCGGCGCTCGAGCGCGCCTGCGCGCATGTGGCGCTGAACGGCTTCGATGCCGCGCGCCACACCGCGCTGGATGCCGATGTCAATCAAACCCTGCGCCGCTATCTGCAGGAAGGCCGCACCTTTGACGCCATCGTGCTGGACCCGCCCAAGTTCGCGCCCACGGCCGCGCACGCCGAGCGCGCCGCGCGCGCCTACAAGGACATCAACCGCCTGGGCCTGAAGCTGCTGGCGCCTGGCGGCCTGCTGTTCACCTTCTCCTGCTCGGGCGGCATCCCGCCGGACCTGTTCCACAAGATCGTGGCCGGCGCGGGCCTGGACGCTGGCGTGGATGGCTTCATCCTCGACCGCGTCGGCGCGGCGCCCGACCATCCGCAGACGATCAACTTCCCCGAGGGGGAGTACCTGAAGGGCTTGCTGATCCTGAAGCGCGGCTAGGGTTCGTAGGGCGTCCGCCCTGAACAAGGGACAGGAATGCACGGATAGACCCTGCAAGGGCGGGGCGGCGAAAGTCGGGCTCCTGCTCGTTCCACAACGGAGACGCCCTCATGAGTTCGTTCAACAAGTCCGCGATCCCCTGCGCCCTGACCTTGCTGGCGCTGGCCACATCGACTTCCTTGGTCCTGGCTGCGCCCCCGGCCGACGGGCATGACGCCGTAATCGTGGCCTACAAGGCCGGCAAGGCGGCTGCCGTGCGCGCCGAGGTGCTGAACGCGGGCGGCAAGATCGTGCGGGAAATTGGCCGCGCCAGCGCCTTTGCCGCGCGCATGCCTTCCTCCGGGGCCGCTTCCTTGCGGGCCAGCAGCAATGTCGATTTCGTGGAGGCAGACGTCGAACGACGCCTGCTGGGCATGCCGAGCCGCATCATGTCCGACGGCAGCCGGCCGCAATCCTTGGTCGCCGACACGCCGACCAGCGGCACCGAGATCCGGCCCTATGGCATCTCGCTGTCTCAGGCCGACCAGGTCAACGATGCGGCCACAGGCAATCGCAAGCTCTGCATCATCGACTCCGGCCTTGACCGCAACCATCCAGACCTTGCGGCCAACTACGCGAACGGCAATGTCACGGGAGCGAATCTGAGCGGCTCGGGTACCTGGGACAGTGACGAGAACGCCCACGGCACCCATGTGGCCGGCACGATTGCCGCCGTGGGCGGCAATGGCATCGGGGTGGTGGGCGTGAGCCCGAATGCGCGTCTCAAGCTGCACATCGCCAAGGTTTTTGACGCGAGTGGCTCAGCTTCCTCGTCGACCGTGATGGAGGCTGTTGCGAGTTGCGCAGACGCAGGGGCACACATCATCAGCATGTCGCTGGGCGGCGGCGATCCCAGTCAGGCTGAGCGTCGCGTGTTTCGCAGTCTGCTGAACGAAGGCGTGCTGACCATCGCTGCCGCAGGCAATGCGGGCGACACCAGCACCTCCTATCCCGCTGGCTACGAAGAGGTGATGTCGGTTGGCGCGTTGGATGGCGCCAAGTCGCGAGCCGACTTCTCGCAGGTCAACAATGACGTGGAGATTGCAGGTCCCGGCGTGGTGACCTTGTCGACCATACCGCCCAACCTCAGCTCTCTGGGCGAGCTGTCGGTGGCTGGCACTGGTTATGGGGCTGCCGCCATGACAGGTTCGCCGAACCTGAATGCAAGCGCAGCGCTGTACAACTTCGGCCTTGGCCTTGCCAATGACACCGGTGCCAGCGGCAAGGTGTGTCTGATCCAGCGCGGACAGATTTCTTTCGCCGATAAGGTGATGCGTTGTGAGGCCAGCGGCGGTGTCGCAGCGGTGATCTACAACAATCGCCCTGGCATGCTGTTCGGCACTCTGGCCGGCGCAGTCACGGCAATCCCGTCCATTGGCGTCAGCGACGCCGATGGCGCGGTGCTGGCCGGATTGACCGGCCTGAACGCCACCGTGAGCGTCACCCCCGACCCCGCTCAATACGCCTACTTCAGCGGCACCTCGATGGCCACGCCGCATGTCTCCGGCATTGCCGCTCTGGTGTGGAGTCATTTCCCGAACTGCAGCGCAAAGCAGATCCGTCAGGTGCTGAATGCCAGTGCCATGGAACTGGGCAAGCCGGGCAAGGACGCGGAGTTTGGTTTCGGCCTGGTTCAAGCCCGGGCCGCGTATGAGCGCCTGGCCCGGACTGGCTGCAACAACTGAGAGCGCCTCGCCGCAGCTGCCTTGCTGCTGCGGCGTTCTCGCTTGCGGGCCTTTGGGCCCGCTTTTTTTGTCGCCGTCTGGCGCGCTGGTCCGGAGCGGCACAGCGAGCCGATTGGCGAAGCTCGCCCTCAGCCGCGCGTCGGCAGCGCCAGCCGCGGATCGAACTTCACCCGCTGCAGGCTGAAGAAGCTTTTGACATTGCGCACATTGGCCTGCTGCGTGAACAGGCGCTGAACCAGCGCGTTATAGGCCGGCATGTCGGGCGTCTGCACCACCAGCACGAAATCCGGCCCGGGCGACACACGCCAGCACTGCTGCACGGCGGCATCGCCGACCACGGCCTGCTCGAAGGCCTGCAGATGCTCGGCGCCCTGGCGGTCCAGCGTGATCTCGACGATTGCCGACAGGCCGGCGCCCACCTTGGCCGGGGACAGCAGAGCCACGCGCCGCTCGATGATGCCGCTCTCCACCAGCCGCTTCACCCGCCGCAGGCAAGTGGCCGGCGAGATGTGCGCGCGCTCGGCCAGCGCCTGGTTGGACAGCGCGGCATCCTGCTGCAAGAGGTCGAGCAGGCGCAGGTCGGTGCCGTCGAGCCCGGTGTGAATGACTGATTCATTCATAGAACAGATGTTCGTGAAAGATTGTTGGGTAATTTATCACGCTCGGTTTTTGATTTCAAAATGACACTCAAATTGAAAGCATCTGTCTTGCGGGCCTGCCTACCATCGCCCTCGGCAACTTGGCCGCAACCCTGGGAGACAAGCTATGTGTGGCATCGTCGGCGCCGTCAGTCAGCGCAACATCGTTCCGGTTCTGATCGAAGGCCTGAAGCGCCTGGAGTACCGCGGCTATGACTCTTGCGGCGTGGCGGTGCACCAGGGCGGCGAACTCAAGCGTGCGCGCAGCACCTCGCGCGTGGCCGAGCTCGACGCCTTGTCTGCCGAAGACGGCATCGCCTCCGGCACCGGCATTGCCCACACGCGCTGGGCCACGCATGGCGTGCCGGCAGTGCACAACGCCCACCCGCATTTCTCGCACGGCCCGAATGCCGCTGCAGCCACGGCCGGCCGCATTGCCCTGGTGCACAACGGCATCATCGAGAACCACGACGAACTGCGCGCTGAGCTGAAAGGCCGCGGCTATGAATTCCTCAGCCAGACCGACACCGAGGTGATCGCCCATCTGGTGGATCACCACTACCACGGCGATCTGCTGGAAGCCGTGCAGCAGGCGCTGACCCGCCTGCGCGGTGCCTATGCGATTGCAGTGTTCTGCCGCGACGAGCCGCACCGCGTGATCGGTGCGCGCGAAGGCTCGCCGCTGGTGCTGGGCGTGGGCACCGACCCGGCGCAGGGCGAGCATTTCCTGGCCTCGGACGCGATGGCCCTGGCCGGCGTGACCGACCAGATCGTCTATCTGGAAGAGGGCGATGTGGTGGACCTGCAGCTGGGCCGCTATTGGATCAGCCAGCTCGATGCCGAAAGCGGCCGCTACCTGCCGGCCGAGCGCCAAGTGCGCACGGTGCACGCGCACAGCGGGGCTGCCGAACTGGGCCCGTATCGCCACTACATGCAGAAGGAAATCTTCGAGCAGCCCACCGCGATTGCCAACACGCTGGAATCCATCACCAACATCAGCCCCGAGCTGTTCGGCGACGGCGCCTTCCGCATCTTCAAGGAAGTGGAATCGGTGCTGATCCTGGCCTGCGGCACCAGCTACTACGCCGGTTCCACCGCCAAGTATTGGCTGGAGAGCATCGCCAAGATCCCCACCAGCGTGGAGATCGCCAGCGAATACCGCTACCGCGACAGCGTGCCGAATCCGCGCACCCTGGTCGTTACCATCAGCCAGAGCGGCGAGACGGCCGACACGCTGGCGGCCCTCAAGCATGCGCGCGCCCAAGGTATGCTGCACACGCTGACGGTGTGCAATGTCTCCACCAGCGCCATGGTGCGCGAGTGCGAGCTGGCCTACATCACCCGTGCCGGCGCCGAGATCGGCGTGGCCTCCACCAAGGCCTTCACCACCCATTGGTGGGCCTGTTCCTGCTGACGCTGGCGCTGGCGCAGACGCGCGGCCACTTGAGCGAAGCGCAGGAGCATGAGCACCTGAAGGCGCTGCGCCATCTGCCGGTGGCCGTGCAGGCCGTGCTGGCGCTGGAGCCGCAGGTGATCGCCTGGAGCGAAGAGTTCGCCCGCAAGGAGAACGCGCTGTTCCTGGGCCGCGGCCTGCACTACCCGATCGCGCTGGAAGGCGCCCTGAAGCTCAAGGAAATCTCCTACATCCACGCCGAGGCCTACCCGGCCGGCGAGTTGAAGCACGGCCCGTTGGCGCTGGTGACCGCCGAAATGCCGGTGGTGACGGTGGCGCCCAACGACACGCTGCTGGAAAAGCTCAAGAGCAATATGCAGGAAGTGCGCGCCCGCGGCGGCCAGCTCTATGTGTTCGCCGACGGCGATACCAAGATCGAAAGCGAGCCCGGCCTGCACGTGATCCGCATGCCCGAGCACTACGGCGCCTTGAGCCCCATCCTGCACACCGTGCCGCTGCAACTGCTGGCCTATCACACCGCCTGCGCGCGCGGCACGGATGTGGACAAGCCCAGAAACTTGGCCAAATCCGTGACGGTCGAATGACCGTCGCCGCAGGCGTGCCAGTGACTGGGCTTGGGCGCCGCTCATTTGCCGCAGGCAAGTGAGGCGGCGGCACAAGCCGAGAAACCTCGCGAAGTCGGTCACTGCGGAGTGAGCGACTTGGGCGCGGAGCGCCTGGTGTGCGCAGCAAGGTAGGTTGGAATGAGCTTAGCGAATTCCAACGATCTAAGTGTGGCAGCGGCGCTGGTTGCGGAGCGGAGCGGTTCCTTAGCGAGCGATGGCCTGCGCCTGGCCTTGCGTTGGAGTTCGTGGGGCTCACTCCAACCCACAAGCCGCGCTGAACGAGAGCCCAAGCAGTCTCAATTCCCCAGAAAGCGGTCGGTTTTGAGGACGTTTTCAGGCAGGTGCGGCTCGTGGGCCTTGCGGAAAGAACCATCACGTGCGGCTTTGCTCAGGGCGTCGCGCAGCAGCTCCCGATCCTGGGGCGGCAGGGAGCGCAGTGAGAGATAGGCGCCTGAGCGTATGGGGCTCAGGCCACGCAACTCGTGATAGCGGAACTCGCCGGCACCTTGCGCGGCCTGACCATCCAGCAAGGCGGAATACATGAGTGAAGCCGGCAGGATGCTGAACTCCACCCTGCCGCTGCGCAGCATGCGTTCCACGGTCTCGAGATCGCTGACAAAGTCAACCCGCCCGCTTGCCTCCAGCTCACGAAGCAGGGCCTGGTATTCATCGCCAAAGCTGTAACGGCGGACCAGGGCGGCACGCCACTTGGTGTCGGTCAGCAGCGCAGTCACGTCGCGGGGGACTTCTCCGCGCACACTCTGGTGCGTGATCAGCGCCGGCGTCAGGCCGTAGAAGTGGACGAACTCGGCCCGGGTATCGCGCTCCCGTGTTTGCGATGCAGGGGTGAGGATGTCGGCGCTGTGCTGCTCGAAAAACATGTGGTCGGCCCGAGCCCTCGGCACGACCGGAAACTCGAAGGTGCATCCAATGCGACGGCCCACGGCTCTCAGCCAGTCGGGGTAGATGCCACGCACGAGCCCGGACTCGACCATCACGCTGAAGCCGGTGGGTGCCGCCGGGACCACGATGGGGCGCGAACACTGCGCCCAGCCCTGTGCCGGAGCAAACAGCACAAGCGCCCCACAAAGGGAGGCGGCAATCGGTCGGAATCCGAGCATGCGGTGAGCCTGCATGCGGTCACTGTACTGAAGTCGCGTATGCAAGTCACGGCGGTAGTCCAGGAGTCGCCTGCCTGTACGAGTCACCCGCAGAAAGCCAGGTCTATGGGACCGCTGCTGGACGGGGCACTGTGTCCCAGGCGCCGGGTTTCAAACCGAAGGCAAGACGCCGTCACTCGACAGACGCAGACTCACTGTTCTCGATGTGCCGCTCAGGCTCACTGGTGCTGAGGATTTCGTTCAGAACGGACGTGGCGTAGTTGCCGGCGGGCAAAGAGAAGGTCAGCACCAGTTGATCGGTCTGAGGCCATTCCCAAGACATGTCCTGCGGAATCGCCACCAGGGAGCGGCGCTCCTGATCCAGGCCGGCGTGCTCCATGCCGTCGCACAAGCTGGCGTGACTTGCAGCCACGTCGTTCTCCAAGGCCTGGGCCTGATCGGTGGTGCCCACGCGGCCCCGTCCCCACAGCGGCCCGGTAGGGCGGCCCGCCGCGTCCAACACGTCACCCGGCAGGGTCTTCTGGCCCCAGAGCCCTTGCTGAATGCGCAGCGCCAGCACTTCATTGAAGACAAACGAGCGCACCGCCGACAGATAGATGCCCTTCTTCTTCGGGTTGCGCACGCGGATCTCGCGCGCCAGCATGGCGCGGCCCTGTTCGACGTTGCCGCCGTCATGGCCGAAACGCTGCGCGCCGAAGTAGTTGGGCACGCCCTGTGATGCAACGGCCTTCAGATTCGCCTCGATGGCGTCGCGATCGCCCGTCACCTCGCGCAGCACGATGCGGAAGCGGTTGCCCTGCAGATCACCGGGGCGCAGCTTCTTCACGTGCCGGCTCTGGGCCAGCACCTTGAATTCCGGGTGCTGAAACTGGGTCAGGTCGGGCGTCTCGCCCTTCGGGAAATAGATGCTGAACCACTGACGGGTGATGGCGTAGCGGTCCTTGAGGCCGGCATAGCCCACGTCACGTTCCTGCACGCCGGCGGCTTCGGCCAGCTGCTGTGCGACGAAGGCCGTGTTGGCTCCGTTCTTCTCGACGTCCAGCCACAGGTGTTCGCCCGCACCGGAGGGCAGCTGCAGCGGCAGCTCGGTGACGATGAAATCCTCGTTGAGGAGCTTCAGCGTGGCGCTGGCGCCGCTGGCCGGATAAGCCTTGGGCCACTGCGGCAGGGTCGTGTATTGGGATTGAGGCGTGTCGGTCATGAGGGGGAGCTGGTGGCAGCCGCTGCAGCTCGGGGCAGGCTGTCTGGCCGATCAGGAGCGGTGCAAAACAGGGATTGTCTCCCCACCCGCATGCCTGGGCGCCTAGCAACAGGGGGGCGAGTGAACGCCGGCTCCTGGCCTTGCGTTGACGTGCGCGGGGCGCAGTCAAAGCCATGCCTTGCGGGGACAGCCCCGGGTCAGCTGCCGCCGACGATGAAGCTGCTGCCTTGGTAGCCGCCCTGAAAGATGCTGATGGGTCGGCCTGTCCAGCGAGTGACTTGGCGCTGCAGCAGCTGGTAGTCGCCGCCCTCGCTCTGGTAGGCGTACTCCTTGCCGATCTTCAGCACGCGCACGTCACCACCGCCCAGCACGGTTGAGTCGTAATAGCCGCTCAGAAGGACTGCTTCCAGCCGGGCGCCCGGTTCGAGACGCAGCTTCCATTGCACGGCCTCATAGGCGCTGAGCACCAGCACCAAAGGGCGGGTGGTGCGCCTTACCGTGACGCTCACCGTGCCAACCGGACGACTCGTTCCGGGCACACTGACTCGTTCGCGCCCTTCGTAAACGCCCAGGCCCTCGACCTGGGCTGCCTGCATGCGGGCGAGCAGGGGGGAGTCGGGCGAGAGGGCTGCGTTCTGCAGCACGCGCCGCATCTCCTCCTCGGACTCCTTCAAGCGAAGCTGGTTTGATTCTTCGAGCATGGCCGAGATCACGTCGGCCGCCAGACGTGGTGTGGAAGTTTCCAGGGTGCCGATCAGCTCAAGCGTCTGATGACTTGGCAAGGCAAAGCGATTCACTGCTGGGTAGTACTGCAGGGTCTGCTCTCCGGCCACGCCTTGCACGCGCGCCAGCGTCTCCTGTCTGGCGTCGTAGATGTAGTTGCCGTTGCCGGCGTTGCTGCTGCCGTTGGCGCGCAACTGCACCACATACTGATCCGCCACCGCCGTGGGCGAGGCGCTCATCAGCTGGATCGGGGCGAAGCTGGTCTCCCGCGTCTCCAGGCTGACCGGATCCACGCGGATCAGACTCTCGCGGTTCATCACCCACTCCTTGCCGCCAGCAGACAGGCGCACGCCGTCCGGGTTGAGCCTGAACCCGCCGCCAGTGCTCTTCTCCGCCAGCAATGCAATTCGGCTTCGCCCGTCTGCCACCTGGATCTCGAACTGTTGGATGGAGCGATAGCTCAGCACGTTCAGGCGCTTCTCGTGACCCGGTACCGGCAGGATCTGGATGCCGGGCATGATTTCCTTCAGGGGCAGCACGAGCTCCTCGCCGCTTGCCAAGTCGATCACATAACTCGGCTTGTTGTAGCGCGTCGAGCGCACGGCAAGGTATTGGGTTCCTAGCCAGAAAACGCTGTTGGCCTCCGGAAGTTCCAACAGTGTTTCGCCGCTTTCTGTGGCCCGCACGCGCAGCATCGTGTCCGCGACGAAGTCCGCGAACAGTCGGCCGTTGGGCGAGATGCTCGTGACGACCGAGCGGTTGGTGCGTTCCTTGAGAAGGCTGCGTCCGCTGTCAATTGCCACCAGCTCGAGCTGTTCATGCCCGCCAGGGCCAGCACCGGCGCCAGCCCGAGATCCTTGGCCGGACGGGTGTCCGAGCTTGGCAGTGGCAGCGAAAGCGCTGCTCTGGCCGCTCCCGCGGGGCTCGCAATGATGGGATCGGCGAGGAAGCTTCCAATTCGCTGCAAAGTCAGCAAACGGGTCGACTGCTGGTCAAAGTACGCGAAGCAGCCTTTGTCCTGTATCGCCGAGCGGATCTCGTCGCTGGATTGCCGCCACGAGATCTGCAGACCGCGGCTGCAGGACACCGCCCGCAAGCGCAGCCGGGCCGACCAGGCTGTCTCCGTGCTGGCGCGTTCAGCGGGTTTCTCGGCCAACTGCTCCAACAGTCTTTCGCGCGCTTGCCGGACCTCCAGGCTTAGCGGCATTGCAGCATTGAGGCGATCCTCCTCACTGCTGAAACGGTCCTTGAGATCGCATCCGGCAAGAAGCCCGACGGCCAAAAACAGCGGTAGCGCAACAAGACGACGCATGGTGTTTGTGTAGTGAGAAGTGGGGTGGACTTGCTGTGCGGCCGGCGAGCAGCCGCGTGCCCGAGTAGCCGCCATCAGCGCTTGCTGGGCAGACTCGCAGACATTGGGTGGGCTGGACGCGCTGACGGGCTCACATAGACGGGGGCGGGAGCCGGTGTCGGGGCGGCAGCCGGTGCCGGCAAGTCCATGGCATCGTCCAGGAAGACGATCCCCCAGCCACTCGTAGCACGCTCTCTGCTCAGGTGCAGGGCCGTGGCACTGGGTGGGGGCGGCTTGGCGGACACCGTCCGCGCTGTCTCGCCTTGGCCCAGTTCCAGTCGCCTGGATGCGTGCGCCTCGGGGCAGGGCAGGGACTGGTAGGAAACCTTGCCTTCGCGGTCCGTGCAGCGTAACACGTCTGCGCGGGCTGCCGTCACGGCCAGCGTCAGCCCGAGCAGCAACAGGCCAGCAGCCAAGGCCTTGTACGTTTCCATGGAGTCCTCCCCGGCGGGCCTTGCTGGACCGCATTTGTTTGCTGGGGATTCTCGCTGTCGCTACCGCCGGGAGTGCATCCCCCATGCGGAGGGGGCGCAGGCCGTCCACGCGAAGAATTGCATGAATCGCCGCCTTCGCACCGGGTTCCCTTGCGCTGTTACCCAGTACGTGTTCATGGGTACATGAGTATGCCGGACGCCAGGGTCAGGTCTTGAGCCTCATGGTCTTTGCACAAGCCTTCGCTCAACGCGCCAGGGCTGCAAAGGATTCAAGTCACTCGTTCGCGGACTACAGCGACGCTCGATCAATGCCCATCAACCCCTCCAGCATCGAGCGCCGGCGGCCGCAGCAGGTCGGTGTCGATGCCCATCACCACGCTGGCGCGTTCAACCGCCTGCCACAGCGCTGCGGGCATCTGCAGGATTTCATCGGGCGAGTCGGCCTGTGCAATCCAGGCGCTGATCTGGTGGTGTTGCTCGGGCGTCAGCAGCGCCAGGTTGAGCATCTCATCAATGGTTTTCATCGTTCGTTTGTTCTTCAATCCGGCTCGTAAGCCTGTGGCGCTGCGGGTGTGGGGCAATCCCCAGGCAGGGGGTGAAATCGGTGCAGCTGGCTCTGGCGGTCGTGCGTCATCAGCGGGCTGTGAGCCGGGCATACACAAAACCGCCGATCACGGCGCCTGCGGCCATGGCCAGCAGGCCACTCAGGTGCCGGGTGGCATCGATGAACACTGGCATGGGTGCTAGCGCGTCGATGGCGCGCACGGCGGCCACCATGCCGAAGCCGGCGGCCGCCGCCAGCAGCGCGCTGCGCCAGGCCGGCCAGCGGCGTGCCAGAAAGGCGGCCACCGGCAGCGCCGGCAGCCAGCCGGCGGCCAGGATGCCGGCGTAGACCGGCGCAAAGCTGATCAGGTCTTGCCAGGTGGCGCGGGCGCGCTCGATGACCGGGATGTCCACGCCCAGGCCCACCAGCGCCTGCAGATTCCATTGCGTCTGCACCACCGAACCCCAGGCCGCCGCCAGCAGGCAGGCCAGCAGCAGCGGGGCCAGGTGCCGCGCCCAATGGACGGACGGCGAACTGCGGGTGGGGATCACTCTCATAATGACCATTATGAAATACGTGCTCGCTGTGCTCGCAGGTGTGCTGGCCTTGTCGCTCTCTTCGGCGCAGGCGGCCGGCTACCGGATCGAGACCGTCGCCACCGGGCTGGTGCATCCCTGGTCGCTGGCCTTTCTGCCCGGTGGTGCCCTGCTGGTGACCGAGCGGCCGGGTCGGCTGCGCCTGATCGAGCCCGGGCCCGATGGCCGACTGCAACTGCGCGCCGAGCCCGTAGCCGGCCTGCCGCCGGTGCTGGCGCGCGGGCAGGCGGGTCTGTTCGATGTGCTGCTGGACCCTGACTTTTCGAACAACCGCCGCGTGCTGCTGTCGTTTGCGCATGGCACGCCCGAGGCCAACCATCTGCGCGTGATCAGTGCCCGCCTCGATGGCCGCCAGTTGCAGCAGGTGCAGGCGATCTTCACCTCGCAGCCTGCCAAGTCCGACACGCAGCATTTTGGCGGCCGCATGGCCTGGTTGCCGGACGGCAGCCTGCTGTTCGGCATGGGCGACGGCAATCTGGAGCGCACCGATGCGCAGCGCCTGCACACCCATCTGGGAAAACTGATGCGCATCAGGCCTGATGGCAGCGTGCCGGCGGATAACCCGTTTGTGAAGCGCCCCGAGGCCCGGCCCGAGATCTACACCCTCGGCCATCGCAACCCGCAGGGCATGGTGGTGGCGGAGGGCGTGCCGTTTTCCCATGAGCATGGCGCGCGCGGCGGCGACGAGCTGAACCGCATCCAGCCCGGCGCCAACTACGGCTGGCCCGTCACCACCGGCGGTGTCGACTACACCTACGCCCGCATCACGCCCTACCGCAGCCTGCCCGGCATGCAGCCGCCCTTGGTGGAATGGACGCCGTCGATCGCGCCGGCCGGCATGGCCTGGTACGACGGCGCCTTGTTCCCTGCCTGGCGCGGCAGCCTGCTGGTCTCGGCACTGGTGGAGCGCAGCGTGCGCCGCGTGCCGATGAGCAAGGGCGTGCCGGGTCCGCAAGAGCTGCTGTTCCAGGAACTGGGCGAGCGCCTGCGCGATGTGCGCGTCGGGCCTGACGGCGCGATCTATCTGCTGACGGACAGCCCGGAGGGGCGCGTGCTGCGGGTGGTGCCGGCGGCACCTTGAGCGGCGCGGCCCTCAGCGCGCCGCCGCCAGCCGGGCCGCCACGGCGGCGTTGAACTGGCCGAGGCCTTCGATCAGGCGGCGCTTGTACTGCTCGGGCTCGGCGCTGACCTCATATTCCACCGTCTCGTGGCCGCCGCCGACACCGGCGGCAAAGCGCAGCAGCGCGCCGGCCACATTGGCGGTCTTGGTGGCGCTGCTGGTGGCTTCGCGCGTGCCGTTGAATGTGTCTTCGGGCAGCAGCAGCGGGCGTGCCAGCTGCAGCGTTGCGCCTTGCGTGGCCGGGGTCATGAAGCGCAATTGAGCGCCGGCAGCGATCGAGGGCTGGGCCTTGCCCGACACCTCGGCCTTGCCACTCATGCGCTGCACGAAGCCGCGCTTGGCGCCGACCTGCGAGAAGTCCACCGCCAAGTGCAGCTGCAGCACGGTGGCGTCCAGGCCGCGCGCCATCTCCTGCGTGTCGAAGCCGCCGCTGATCGCCGAGCTCACGGCGCTGAAGGTCTGCAGGGTCTTGAGCGCGCCGCCGAGAGCGCCGCCGTCGCTACGCTGGCCCACCGTACCCAGCGGCATCACGAGCAGGCCGGCAGGCGCCATGGCCAGGCCGGCGCCGGTGGCGTGGCCGCTGGGCTTGCCCTGGGCCTGCATCTTGGCGAAGGCCGGATGGGCCCGCATCGCCTCGGCGCCCACCACCTCGAAGCCGGCCGCCTGCAAGGTGGTCAGCAGCTGGGCGTAGGCGGCGTCGGTGATGGCCTGGAACTCGGCTGGCCCCACGCCTTCGAGTCGCCATTGCTGCGCCACCGAGGCCTTGCCAGCGCTGCTGCCAGCGGCATTGCCTTGCAGGAACTCGATGCTGAACTCCGGCACCACGACGCGGCGCACGCCCTTGAAGGCCGCGCTATTGCCCCAATCGAGCGTGCTTTCCGTGCCAGCCGTCAGCTCGGCGCCGGGCTGCAGCGCAAAGGGCTCAGGGGCCTCCTTGGCCTGGGCGGCGACCGAGATCAGCAGGCAGGCCGCAGCCAGGACCAAGCGGGTGGCAAAGACAGACATGGTGGTGTTCCTTCAAGCGGTATGGGGCTTCTGCTCGCTTACGCAGCAATCGCAGCGCCGAAGGCTCATGCGCCCATGCTCAGCGAGAAACGCTGTCCCCTCGCAGGCGGGCCCGCAGGGCTGTCGGCGTGAGGCCGAACCAGCGCCTGACGGTGCGACTGAAGTTGGACGTGTCCTCAAAGCCCAGCGCTGCGGCGATCTCTTCAACCGAGTCCTTGCCCTGGCGCAGCGCGCGCAAGGCCTGTTCCTGGCGCACGCCGTCCAGCACCGCTTGATAGCTGCCGCCTTCCAGGCGCAGGTGCCGGATCAAGGTCCGCACCGACACATGGCAGTGCGCGGCCGCCTCGGCCACGCCGGCGAAGGGCTCGCCCGGCGTGCGTTGCAGCAGCAGCCGCTGCACCCGCAAGGTCCAGGGCCCCGGCACGCCACGCGCCTGCGCCAGCTCGCGTTCGCAGTCCTGCCGGGCCGCCTCGTAGGCGCGAGGATCGGCCGTCAGGCAGGGCAGGCTCAGCATCGCCGGGGCCAGATGAAAGGCCAGCATCGGCGCGTCAAACGTGAGCGGCCGTCGAAGAGCTGACGCAGCTGCGCCAGCCAGCGTGGGTCGGCGGATTGAGCGAAAGGCAGCTCGATGCGCAAGCCCGGCACACGATGCCCCACCACCGATTCCATCAGGCGCAGTGCCGTGCCCAGCACCATCTCCAGCACAAAGCCGCGCGCCTGGCCGAGATCGCAGCACTCATGCACCTGCAGCACGGCCTGCACGGCGTCTTCCTGCAGCTCGAAGCGCAGCAAGCCGTTGCGCAGGCTGGCGAATCGAGCCACCGTCTCCAAAGCCTGGCGCAGATCGCGGCTCGCCACCATCGAATACCCCAGCGCGCCATGGGCTGAGATCTGCGCCATCTGGCCCAGGCCCAGACCCAGCGCCGGCCGCTCACTGGCCGCCAGCGCCGCCAGCACCAGCTGATGCACGACGGCGAAGTCCAGCATCTGCTCCCGCACCGCCAGTTCGGCCCAGCTCAGGCCAGCCGCGGCCAGGCTGCGCTCCACATCAGCCCCCAGGTTGCGCAACAACATGCACAGCAGGCGCGCATAGGTGGGGTGAACCTTGGCCGCCGTCACGGGCAGTGCCGCCTCAGGGACGGTGTCGGCCGGCGGGGGAGTTCGTTTGGAGGGCGGCATCGCTTGTCACTTTATGACGATAGCTTGCCACCTGCCTCGGTGTTTGCGCGCAGGCGCTGCGGCCAGACTGCGGCAAACACAAGGAGACAAGCCATGAGCCTCGCGATGCCATCGCCCGAGACCAAGCCGCCCGAGCCGCTGGAGCCCTACCGCGACCGCAAGCGCTACGCCTGGCTGCTGAGCCTGCTGGTGCCTGCCTCGGTGACCCTGGGCCCCGCGCTGCTGATCTGGAGCGGCGACCCGCGGCTGCTGTGGCTGCCGGTGGCCTTTCTCTACGGCGTCGTACCCTTGCTCGACTGGCTGCTGGGCACCGATCGCAGCAACCCGCCCGAATCCGCCGTGCCGGCGCTGGATGCAGACCGCTACTACCGCCGCATCACCTATGCCCTGCTGCCCATCCTCTGGCTGGCCTTCATCTTCTGCGTCTGGTTCGTGTCGGCGTATCCGCTGCCCTGGCATGGCGTGCTGGCGATGGTGATCATCACCGGCTCGGTCGGCGGCTTCTGCATCAACCTGGGCCATGAACTGGGCCACAAGCAAACGGCGCTGGAGCGCTGGCTGGCCAAGCTGGTGCTGGCCACCACCGCCTACGGCCATTTCTACATCGAGCACAACCGCGGCCATCACCGCGATGTCGCCACGCCGCTGGACCCGGCCTCCTCACGCATGGGTGAGTCCATCTACCGCTTCGTGCTGCGTGAAATGCCGGGCGCCTTCCGGCGGGCGTGGGGGCTTGAACGCGCGCGGCTGCAGAAGGCGGGCCTGCCGGTCTGGTCGCTAAAGAACGAGATCCTCCAGCCGGCGCTGATCACGCTGGCGCTGTGGGGCGGCCTGATGATCTGGCTCGGGCCGCAGGTGCTGCCCTTCATCCTGGCGACCGCCTTCTGGGCCAATTTCCAGCTCAGTTCGGCCAACTACATCGAGCACTACGGCCTGCTGCGCCAGCAGTTGCCCAATGGCCGCTACGAGCCCTGCCAGCCGCACCACTCCTGGAACAGCAACCACATCTTCTCCAACTGGGCGGTGTTCCATCTGCAGCGCCACTCAGACCACCATGCACACCCGCTGCGGCGCTACCAGTCGCTGCGCCACTTTGAGAACCTGCCGCAGCTGCCCAGCGGCTATTTCGGCATGTTCACCATCGCCTACATCCCGCCCTTGTGGTTCAAATTGATGGATGAGCGCCTGCTGGCCGTGGTCGGGCGCGATCCGAAGCGCATCAACTTTCAGGCCAGCCAGCGCGAGCGCCTGATGGCCAAGCACCGGCTTGCGACGCCGGCGCGCGCTCAGTCGGCAAAGTAGGCCAGCAGGCCCTGACGCGTGGCCAGCCGGGGCGCATCGGCGTCCGGGATCTCGCGGCCGCTCTTCTGATGCAGGCCGATCACGAAGTTCATGAAGTCCATCGAGTCGAGGTCCAGCGCCTCGCGCAGGTCTTCGGTGTCACCCACCGTGGCCAGATCGGCCTCGGGGGCGATGCCAGCCAGCACGTCGGTGGCCAGGGCAAGGATGTCGGCGGGGCTCATCGGTGGGTCTCCGGAGTCAAAGGGATTCGGGCGCCTGCAGCGCTTCGTCGATCAGGGCCAGGGCCTGGCCGCCCAGATGACCGTCGCTGGCGCGGTGGTCGGCAGCCAGGCTGAGGTTCAGCAGCGGGCGCGCCAGCACCTGGCCGTCCACCACCCAGGGCCGCAGCAGCACGCGGCCGAAGCCGATGATGGCCACCTGCGGCGGGTAGATCACGCCCAGCACGCTCTCGGCGCCGCGCTCGCCCAGGCTGGTGACGGTGATGGTTGGGTCGCTCAGCTCCGAGCTGCGCAGGCCGCCGCTGCGCGCGCGCTGCACCAGATCGCGCAGCGCCGTCATCAGCTCGGGCAGGCTCAGGCGGTCGGCATCATGGATGGCCGGCGCCACCAGGCCGCCGCCGCGCAGCGCGATGGCCCAGCCGATGTGGATGCCTGGCCCAGGTCGGAATGCCGACCCCTCGTAGAAGCCGTTGAGCTGCGGCCAGCGCCGCAGCGCCAGCGCCACCGCCTTCAGCAGCAGCACGGCGGGCAGCAGGCGCTGCTCCGGCGGCTGCCCGGCGTTGTAGCGCTCCAGCCAGGCCTGCGCCGCGGTGAAGTCCACCGTGGTTGACAGGTAGTAGTGCGGGATCTCGCGCTTGGAGCGGCTCATTGCCGCGGCGATCGCCTGGCGCATCTGTGCCGGGTCGAAGCCGGCGCGGGCTGCGCGCGGCGCAGGCGCCGCTGTGCCTGCTGTGGCGCCTGCAGCCTCGACATCCGCCAGCGTCACCGCGCCGTCGGCGCCATGGCCCGCCAGCGTGTCGGGTGCGAGGCCCAGCTCGCGCGCCCGCCGCCGCGCGGCCGGGCTGACGCGTGCACGGGCCGCGGGTGCAGCAGCAGAATCAGGACGCCCAATGGTGGCGGCAGGCGCGGCGGGCGGAGGCGCCGCAGTTGGCGCAGATGACGCTGCTGCAGCAGGCGGGGCCGCGCCCGCGTCGGCCGCGCCGCGGACGTGCGCCAGCACCGCGCCCACCGGCAGCGCGGTGTCCAGCGGCACCAGGTTCTCGATCACGCCATCCAGAAAGCATTCGACGTCGATGGCGCCCTTGTGCGTTTCCACCACGGCCACCACATCGCCCGACTTGATGCGGTCGCCGGGCTTGACCAGCCACTGCACCACCTTGCCGGTCTCCATATCGGCGCCCAGCGCGGGCATCAGGAAGTCAGCCATCGCGCTTCAGCCCCGGCCTGGCAGCAACGCGCGTGCGGCGGCCACGATGTCGTCGACACGCGGCAGCGCCGCCTCTTCCATATGGGCGGCATAGGGCACAGGCACCTCGCGGCTGCACACGCGCCGGATCGGCGCATCCAGCTCGTACAGCGCATCCTCGGCCAGCCGGGCCGCGATCTCGGCCGAGATCGAGCCGCTCTTCCAGCCTTCATCGACGATCACGACGCGCCGCGTGCGCGTGACGGATTCGATGATGGTCGGCAGGTCCAGCGGCCGCAGCACGCGCAGATCGATCACCTCGGCCTCGACGCCATCGCGCGCCAGCGCCTCGGCGGCCGCCAGGCATTTCGGCAGGCTGTTGCCGTAGGTGATCAGGCACAGGTCCCGCCCGGTGCGGCGCACTTTGGCATGCGCGATATCGACCGCCGTCACGCCCGGGTCCAGCTCGCCTTCGCCGTTGTAGAGCACCACATGCTCGAAGATCAGCACCGGGTTCGGGTCGGCCAGCGCAGCCGCCAGCATGAAGCGCGCATCCTCCACCGTGGCCGGTGCCAGCACCTTCAGCCCCGGGATATGGGCGAACCAGCCCTCCAGGCTGTGCGAGTGCTGCGCCGCCAGCTGGCGGCCGCCGCCGGTGGCCATGCGGATCACCAGCGGCACCGCGAACTGGCCGCCGGTCATGTGCGGCAGCGTGGCAGCGTTGTTCATGATCTGGTCCAGCGCCAGCAGGCTGAAGTTGCAGGTCATGATCTCGACGATGGGCCGCAGGCCGGCCAGCGCCGCACCGATGCCGATGCCGGTGAAGGCGTTCTCGGCCAGGGGCGTGTCGACGATGCGCGCCGGTCCGAACTCCTCCAGCAGGCCCTTGGTGACCGCATAGCAGCCGCCGTACTTGCCCACGTCCTCGCCCATCACGAAGCAGCGCGGGTCGGCGATCAAGGCGTCGCGGATGGCCTGGCGGCAGGCCTCGCGGTAGCTGATGCGCAGCGGCGCGCTCATGCGGCCACCCCGGCATCGTCCTGTACCACGCGGTCCATCAGCACGAAGCGCTCCAGCTCGTCCACCGGCTCCAGCGTGCCGGCCTCGGCGAAGGCCACCGCGCTGGCGATCTCGGCCGCCACCTCGGCCTCGATGGCAGCAGCCTCGGCGTCGTTGAGCTGGTGGTTGGCCACCATCCATGCACGCAGCCGCTCCAGCGGGTCCAGCGGCTTCCAGCCTTCCACCTCACTGCGCGCCCGGTAGGCCTGGGTGTCGAACATCGAGTGCGCGCGGAAGCGGTAGGTGCGCGCTTCCAGGAAGAAGGGCCCGCCACCGGCGCGGATCTGCGCCACCGCGCGCCGCGCCGCGGCTTCCATCTGCACCGGGTCCATGCCGTCAACGCGTTCGGCCGGCATGCGGTAGGCGCTGGCCTTGCGCCAGATCTCGGTCTCCACCTCGCTGTCTTCCAGCGGCACGCCCATTGCGTAGAGGTTGTTCTCGCAGACGAACAGCACCGGCAGCTTCCACAGCTCGGCCAGGTTCATGGTTTCGTGGAACACGCCTTCGCCGACCGCGCCTTCACCGAAGAAGCAGGCGGTCACCGCGCCGCGGCCCAGGCGCTGGTCGGCCATCGCGATGCCGGCGGCCAGCGGCAGGCCGCCGCCGACGATGGCATTGCCGCCGAAGAAGCGCTGCGCGCGGCTGAACAGATGCATGGAGCCGCCGCGGCCGCGGCAGCAGCCTTCCAGCTTGCCCAGCATCTCGGCCATCAGCGGCGCCATCGGCACGCCATGCGCCAGTGCCTGGCCATGTTCGCGGTAGGTAGCCACCACCGCATCGCGCGCCGGGTCCAGCGCGCTGCACACACCCACCGCCACCGCCTCTTCGCCGTCGTAGAGGTGCAGAAAGCCGCGGATCTGCTGCGCCTGGTAGAGCTCGACGCACTTGGCCTCGAAGCGGCGGATGCGCAGCATCTGCCGCCACAGATGCTGCAGATGCGCGCGGTCGAGATGGATCTTGGTGTGCTCGCTCATGCTGGGCTCCCGCGGTTCATCATTTCTTCTCGTCGGTCTCAAGCGTCGACAGATCGCCTTCGGGTAGGCCCAGTTCGCGCGCCTTCAGCAGGCGGCGCATGATCTTGCCGCTGCGCGTCTTGGGCAGATCGCTGCGGAACTCGATGGACTTGGGCGCCACGGCGGCACCCAGGCGCTTGCGCGCATGGCCCAGCAGTTCGCGCATCAGTGCCTCGCTGGGCTCGAAGCCCGGCTTCAGCGCGACAAAGGCCTTGACCACCTCGCCGGCCGTCGGGTCGGGAACGCCGATCACGCCGGCCTCGGCCACGGCCGGATGCTCGATCAGCGCGCTCTCCACCTCGAAGGGGCCGATCAGATGGCCCGAGGACTTGATCACATCGTCGGCGCGGCCGACGAACCAGTAGTAGCCATCGGCATCGCGCCGCGCCAGATCGCCGGTGAAGTACCAGCCCTCAGAAAAGCATTTGCGGTAGCGCGCGTCCTCGTTCAGATAGCCGCGCATCATCGATGGCCAGGGCGTCTTCAGCAGCAGCTCGCCCTGCACATCGGGCTGCTCGACCAGGCTCACATGGCCCTCGGCGTCGCGGCTGCCGATGGCGGCGGTAATGCCCGGCAGCGGCTTGCCCATCGAGCCGGGCTTGATGTCCATGGCCGCGAAGTTGGCGATCATGATGCCGCCGGTCTCGGTCTGCCACCAGTTGTCGTGGAAGGGCAGGCCGAAGGCTTCAAGCCCCCAGACCACCGCCTCGGGATTGAGCGGCTCGCCCACGCTGGCCATGAAGCGCAGCGCCGACAGATCGCGGCCGCGCAGCGCTTCGCTGCCGAGCTTCATCATCATGCGGATCGCGGTGGGCGCGGTGTACCAGACGCTGACGCGCTCGCGCTCCAGCACTTCGTACCAGCTGGCCGCGTCGAACTCGGCCTCGACCACCACATTGACCACGCCGCAGACCAGCGGCGCGATGATGCCGTAGCTGGTGCCGGTGACCCAGCCGGGGTCGGCGGTGCACCAGTAGACATCGCTCTCTTGCGCATCGCTGTGCAGGTCCAGCGCATAGTGGCCGGTGGCCCAATGCGCCAGCACCGCGCCATGCACATGCACCGCGCCCTTGGGCCGGCCGGTGGTGCCGCTGGTGAAGTGCAGCAGGCTCATGGTCTCGGCATCGGTGGCCGTGGTGCTGAACACCGGCGATGCCGCGTCCACCAGCTCATGCCAGCGCCGCACGCCCGGGCCGTCGGCCGGCGCATCACCGACCAGCAGCACATGGCGCAGGCCCGGCAGGCGCTCGCGCAGGCCGGCCACCTTGCGTTGGTAGAGCTCGGGCGTTGTGACCAGCAGGCGTGCGTCCCCCATCTCGCAGCGCGTCGCGATCGGCTCCGGGCCGAAGGCCGAGAACAGCGGCGTGACCACACAGCCGGCTTTGAGCGCGCCGAGTACGGCGATGTAGAGCTCGGGCAGGCGACCCATCAGCACGAACACGCGTTCGCCCGGCCTCACGCCTAGCGCTCGCAAGGCGTTGGCAAAGCGGCTGGTGGCCTCGGCCAGTTCGGCATAGCTGAGGCTGCGACGCGCGCCGGTCTTGCCGATCCAGCGGATCGCCTCGCGCGCGCCGCGGCCCTCGGCCACATGGCGATCCACCGCCTCGTAGGCGATGTTCAGCCCGCCACCGGGCAGGCCGCTCAAGTGCGCCTGCGCCTGCGCCCAGCTGAAGCTGGCGTTGGGAGACGAAGGGTCGGCCAGGTGCGGCGCGATGCGCGGCTTGGGCTTCACCAGGCGCGCAGGAATGCGCGCCGACTCGCTGGCATGCTGATTCATCGAATCACCTCCCGCTGGGCTCTGACGCCGCCCACCGCCCGGGGGCGGGCGGCGGTGAATGCTCCGCATGATGAGCACTCGCACCGAGGCCGCGTTGACCTCGGTCAAGTTTGCATGCCGGCCTCATGGCTACGGACAGGAAGTTCGAGCCCATGAGGCCGATCATGGCCCTGGTTTTGGCATCACAGGCCTTCAGGCTGGGCCCGCCAGCGTCAGCGCGATCAAGAAGCCCAGATGCCAGCAGTCCGCACGCCGCAGACCGGCGCTACGCCCCAGCCCGGAGCCCAGCAGAAAGAACAGGCAAGGCCCGATCAGGAACCAGGCGCGCAAGCCCAGTTGCAGGTCGCTATTCGGAACTGAATCCTCTTGAATGCCGCCTGGGGATGGCCTGCGGCCAGATCAAGCCGCCGCCCAGGCGGCGGCACGGGGCCTCATTTCGGCTGAAAGCCCGGCACGCCCGCCTGCCAAAGGAAGAAGGACCAGCGGTCCGCCGTCCGCTGCTGACCCTGGATGCGTGTGGAGCCCACACCGTGGCCGGCGTCGTACTCCAGACGCATCAGCACCGGCTTGCCCTGGGGATTGGCGGCGACAAAGCGGGTGGCCGTCTTGGTGCTCATCCACACATCCACACGCGTGTCGTTCACCCCATGCTCGAACAGCAGGGCCGGGTACTTGGTGCCAGGCTTGATGTGCTCATAGCTGCTGTTGTTGCGCAGCGCGTGGAACTCCTGCTCGATCTTCACCGTGCCGTACTCGGGGATATTGCCCGCGCCATTGGCCCGCGTCTCGCTGCGGATCTGGTCCAGATTGCCCACGCCGATGCCGGCCGC
>JACDQM010000094.1 GCA_015657635.1 Roseateles sp. | reverse complement strand
TTTTTCGACACCCGTGCATTGCCGGGTGTTCCCTCGTGTTCGGCCTATCGGGAGTGTCGGTGCCCGGCTTGATACTGACTAGGGTTTACAGGGACGCCGCCAGGCGCGTTCCTTGCAATATTGCACGCTTGGCGTCCAATTCGCCGGCCTCCAGCGCACCGCCGACCAGGTGCACCTTGACCCCGGCCGCCTCCAGCGGCGCCTGCAATTCGCGCAGCGGCAGCTGGCCGGCGCACAGCACGATGGTGTCGGCCTCGATCAGCTGGGTGTCGGCGCGCTTCTCGCCGTAGCTGACCCACAGGCCCTCGGGCGTGATGGCTTCGTAGTTGACACCGCCCAGCATCTCGACGTTCTTCATCTTCAGCGCCGCGCGGTGGATCCAGCCGGTGGTCTTGCCCAGGCCCGCGCCCAGCTTGCCGGCCTTGCGCTGCATCAGCGTGATCTGGTGCTTCGGCGCCTCGGGTGCCGGGCGCAGCAGGCCGCCGCGCACCTCGGCCGGATCGCCCACGCCCCAGTGGCGGCGCCAGGCCGCGGCGTCCAGCGTCAGGCTGTGGCCGGCTTCCAGCAGGTACTCGGCCACGTCGAAGCCGATGCCGCCGGCGCCGACGATGGCCACCTTCGGGCCCACCGTGCCGCGGCCCTGCAGCAGCTCGATATAGCTCAAGACCTGACCCCGGGCCTCGCCCTCGGCCTGGCCCTTGATCTGCGGATCACGCGGCGTCACACCGGTGGCCAGCAGCACCTCGTCGAAGGGCTTCAGATCCTCGGCGGTCACGCGCCGGTTCAGCTGCAGATCGACACCGGTCACCTCGATGCGGCGGCGGAAGTAGCGCAGCGTCTCGCTGAACTCTTCCTTGCCGGGAATCTTCTTGGCCAGGTTGAACTGGCCGCCGATCTCGGCCGCGGCGTCGAACAGCGTCACCGCATGGCCACGCTCGGCCAGCGTGGTGGCCGCCGCCAGGCCGGCCGGGCCGGCGCCGACCACGGCGATCTTCTTGCGCGGCGCCGACGCGGTGGCGATCGGCACGATCTTCAGCTCGGTCTCGTAGGCGGCGCGCGGGTTGACCAGGCAGGTGGAGATCTTCTGCGCAAAGGTGTGGTCCAGGCAGGCCTGGTTGCAGGCGATGCAGGTGTTGATCTCGTCGGCGCGGTTCTCGCGCGCCTTCTTGACGAAGTACGGATCGGCCAGGAAGGGCCGCGCCATGCTGACCATGTCGGCGCTGCCCTCAGCCAGCAGTTCTTCAGCCACCTCGGGCGTGTTGATGCGGTTGCTGGTGATCAGCGGCGTGTTGATGCCCTCGGCGCGCAGCTGCTCGCGCAGCTTCTTGGTGACCCAGGCAAAGCCGGCGCGCGGCACGCTGGTGGCGATGGTGGGGATGCGCGCCTCATGCCAGCCGATGCCGGTGTTGATGATGGTGGCACCGGCCTTGACGACGCCGCGCGCCAGCTGCGCGACTTCCTCCCAGCTGCTGCCATCGGGGATCAGGTCCAGCATCGACAGGCGGTAGATGATGATGAAGTCGCGGCCCACGGCCTCGCGGGTGCGCTCCAGGATCTCCAGCGGCAGTCGCATGCGGTTCTCATAAGAGCCGCCCCACTGGTCGGTACGCTGGTTGGTGTGCTTCACCAGGAACTGGTTGATGAAGTAACCCTCGGAGCCCATCACCTCGACGCCGTCGTAGCCGGCCTCGCGCGCCAGCTTGGCGCAGCGCACGAAGGCGCGGATCTGGCGCTCGACGCCGCGGGCGCTCAGCTCACGCGGCGTGAAGGGCGTGATCGGCGACTGGATGCGCGACGGCGCCACGCACAGCGGGCTGTAGCCGTAGCGGCCGGTGTGCAGGATCTGCAGCGCGATCTTGCCGCCCTCGGCATGCACGGCACGCGTGATGGTGGCGTGGCGACGCGCCGCGCCCGAGGTGGCCAGCGTGCCGGCAAAGGGCTTGGCCCAGCCCTCGATATTGGGCGCGAAACCGCCGGTGACGATCAGCCCCACCTCGCCGCGCGCGCGCTCGGCAAAGTATTCGGCCATGCGCTCGAAGTGCTTGCGGCCGTCTTCCAGGCCGGTGTGCATGCTGCCCATCAGCACGCGGTTCTTCAGCGTGGTGAAGCCCAGGTCCAGCGGCGCAAGCAGCTGCGGGTAGGCGGTCGACGAGGTGGCGGACATGGCGGTCTCCTGCAAGCTGTCTGTTTATGCAACCCGTTGCACAATTTTCGGCGGACTATAGCCCTGGGCTTGCCGTTAATGCAACGGGTTGCATAAACTGCCCACTCTAGAAACCGAAGCTGCCATGTCCCTACCCCACGCCCTGCTGACCGCACTGCTGGAGCACCCCTGCTCAGGCCTGGACCTGGCCGCGCGCTTCGAGCGCTCGATCGGCTATTTCTGGCATGCCACGCACCAGCAGATCTACCGCGAGCTGGCGCGCATGGAGGGCGAGGGCTGGATCAGCGGCGAAGCCACCGGCGAGGGCCGCGGCGGCAAGAAGCGCTACCAGGTGCTGGCCGCCGGCCGGCGCGAACTCAAGGCCTGGGCCAGCCGCGAGCAAGACCCGGCGCCGCACCGCGAGGCCATGATGGTGCGGCTGCGCGCCGAGGCCGTGCTGGGCGGCACGCGCGTGGCCGACGAGCTGCAGCGCCGGCTAGCGCTGCACCAGGGCCAGCTGGCGCACTACCAGGCGCTGGAGGCGCGCGACTTCCTGGCCGACGGCAGCCCGGACGACCGCGCCGCCCGCATCCAGCACCTGATCCTGAAGGCCGGCATCCAGGTCGAGCAGCTCTGGGTGGACTGGTGCGCCGAGGCGCTGGCCCTGCTGGCCGAGCCCGCACCCGCCGCCTCGAAGCGCCGCCGCTGAGGCCTGGGCGCCAGGCGGCGCCGGCTCAACAGTTCTTCACAAGCGGACACGTTCGCACATGGCCGCGCAACCTCGACCCACTCCAATCGCGCCCAAACAAAGGAGTGGATGATGGTTCTCAAGCGCTTTGCCGCCTCGGTGATGGTGATCGGAATGAGCCTGCTGGCTGCCTGTGGCGGTGGCAGCAGCAGCAGTGATTCGAAGGCGCAGCTGCGGCTGGTGAATGCCAGCATCGCCTACAGCAGCGGCCTGGATCTGACGGTGGACGACAGCAAGATCGCCAGCGCGATCGGCTATGCCAGCGCCAGCAGCTACAGCACGGTGGATGCCGACAGCGTCACGGCGCTGGTGCAGTCCAGCGGCTCGACGATCAGCTCGCTGTATCCGACGCTGAGCGCCGGCAGCCACTACAGCCTGATCAGCTATGGCTGGGCCGGCAATATGAAGAGCACCATCCTGCAGGAGGAAGAGGACGCGCCGGACGCCAACTACAGCAAGCTGCTGATCCTCAACCTGGCCTCCGACGCCGGCGCGCTGGATGTCTACCTGACGCAGAGCATCGATGACCTCTCCAACGCCACCGCCACCGTCTCCGGCGTGGCCGGCGGCAGCAGCAGCGGCTACAAGACCGTGGCCAGCGGCAGCTACCGGGTGCGCATCACCGGCAACGGCAAGAACTACGACCAGCGCCTGGACATTGCCAACATCACGCTGAGCAGCAAGCAGGTGGCCACGCTGGTGATCACGCCGACGCAGGGCGGCGTGCTGGTGAACAGCATCCTGCTGACCCAGCAGGGCAGCCTCAGCGCCCACAGCACGCCCAATGCCCGCGCCCGCGTGGTGGCAGCGGTGTCGGACTTTGGCCAGGTGCAGGCCACGCTGGGCGGCGCGACGCTGCTGTCCCCCTCGATCGCGCCCAGCATCGGCGAGTACCAGACCCTCACGGCTGGCGCCTCGGCCCTGAGCGTGATGGTCAACGGAGCGGCCATGACGGCCGCCAGCCCGACGCTGACCGCCGGCAACGACTACACCGTGCTGGTCTGGGGCACGCCGGCCGCGCCGCAGATCTCCATCCTGAATGACGACAACCGCCTGCCCGGCACCAGCGGCACCGCCAAGATCCGCATGATCAACGGCGTGGCCGGCCTGAGCGGCGGCCTGACGATGACGCTGGACTACAGCGCCATCGCAAGCAATGTGCTGTCGGGCCTGTCGTCCACGCCGGTGGCGGTGAACTCCAGCTCAGCCTCGCTGCTGCAGATCAGCTCGCCCACCTCGGGCACGCCGGTCTACAGCATCTCGGACCTGCCGATCGTGGCGTCGGGCGTTTACACCGTCTTCATGATGGGCGGCGCCGACAAGATCCAGGGCACGCTGCGCCGCGAACGGTAAGCCGCCATGTGCGCGGCTCGCCCGCGGGCGAGCGGCCGCCAGGCACGCTGGCAAGGGCTGGGGCAAGATAGCGCCCCATGCCCGACTCTCGTCACGCCGCCACCCAACGCCTGGCCCTCTGGGTCGGCCTGCTCACCATCCTGGCCTGGGGCATCAACTTCCCGATCCAGAAAGCGCTGCTGAACGCGATGCAGCCCTCGGGCTTTCTGTTTCTGCGTTTTGCCGCGATGCCGCTGATGGTGGCGGCCCTGCTGCTGCACCGCTACGGCCGAGCCTGGCCGCGCCTGCAGCGCAGCGAGCTCTGGGCCATCGCCCGCCTGGGCCTGCTGGGCCAGGGCCTGCATCTGGCGCTGGCCAGCTATGGCGTGCACTGGAGCACGCCCTTCTCGAGCTCGGTGCTGCTGGCCTGCGGGCCGGTGTTCACGCTGCTGATCCTGCGCGCCTGGGGCATCGAGCGCCTGCAGCGCCCGCAGATCGCCGGCATCGCGGTGGCCGCCTGCGGCGCCCTGCTCTTCATGTCCGACAAGCTGCTGGCGGCCGACTGGCGCGCCAGCGGCGGCGACCTGGTGCTGCTGAGCGCCGCCGCGCTGTTCTCCTACTACACGGTGGCCGCCAAGCCGCTGATCGAGAAGCATGGCGCGCTGCTGGTGTTCAGCTATGCCACGCTGGCCTCCAGCGTGCCGGTGCTGCTCTACGCCACACCGGGCGCGCTGCGGGTCGACTGGCAGGCCGTCAGCCCGCTGCTGTGGGCCGGCGCGGTCTGGGCCGTGGTCGGCGTGGGCTTCTGGAGCTGGCTGAGCTGGGGCTGGGTCAACGCCCAGCGCGGCGTGGCGCGCACCGCGCCGCTGATCTACCTGATGCCGCCGATCGCCGGTCTGACGGCCTGGCTCACCACCGGCGAAAGCTTCACCGGCATCAAGCTGCTGGGCGCCGCGGTGACGCTGGGCGGCGTGGCGCTGGCGCAGTTTGCCGCGGCGCCCAAGACCGAAGCGACCCACAGCGTGCCGCCAATCGATTGACTGGTTGGTTGATGAATCAGCCAGCGGCTTGGCTCAAGCTCGCCAGCGCCGCGGCCAGGCCTGTTTCAGCAGCTCCAGCAACAGGCCGCTGAGCAGCCCGCAGCCCAAGCCCGCGGCCAGCCAGGGCCAGGGCGGCAGCGCAAAACGGAACACCTCGCGCAGCGGCGTGATGGCCAGCGCCGCCGCCAGCAGCGCCGCGGTGGCGGCCAGCACCTGCCACAGCAGCGCATTGGGCCGCAGCCAGCCGGCGAACCAGCGCCCGCCAGCCGAGCGGTTGGCCAGGATCAGCGCCACATTGCCGCTGACCAGCGCAACAAAGGCCAGCGCCCGCGCGCTGTCGGCCGGCAGGCTGAGCCTTGCCAGCGCATACAGGCCCGCCACCAGCGCCAGCAGCAGCAGCCCTTGGGCCGCGCTCCAGGCCAGCAGGCCGGGCGAGAACAGCGGCGCGGCCGGGTCGCGCGGCGGCCGCTGCATCACGTCGTCTTCCTCGGGCTCGGCCTCGAACACCACCGAGCAGACCGGATCGATCAGCAGCTCCAGAAAGGCGATGTGCACCGGCGTCAGCAGCGGCGGCCAGCCCAGCAGCAGCGGCAGCAGCGACAGGCCGGCAATCGGCACATGCACGGCCAGCACAAAGGCCATGGCCTTGCGCAGGTTGTCGTAGATGCGCCGGCCCAGGCGCACGGCCTGCGTGATGGCATCGAAGTTGTCGTCCAGCAGCACCAGGCCGGCGGCCTCGCGCGCCACATCGGTGCCGCGGCCGCCCATCGCCACGCCGATATGCGCGGCCTTCAGCGAGGGCGCATCGTTGACGCCATCGCCGGTCATCGCCACCACCTCGCCCTGCGCGCGCAAGGCCTCGACGATGCGCAGCTTCTGCTCGGGCCGGATGCGCGCATAGACGGCGTGGCGGCGCAGCGCCTGGTCCAGCGTGGCGTCGTCCATCGCGGCGATCTCGGCGCCGGTCAGCGCCGGCAGCCCGCCATCCAGGCCAGCCTGCGCGGCAATCGCCGCCGCGGTGACCGGGTGGTCGCCGGTGATCATCAGCACGCGCAGCCCGGCCGCGCGGCATTCGCGGATCGCCGCCGGCACCTCGGGGCGCAGCGGATCGGCAAAGCCCACCAGGCCCAGCCACTCCCAGGCGAAATCAGCGGGCGATTCGGGCCAGGCCTGATCGGCCGGCCAGACCGCCCGCGCCACGCCCAGCACGCGCAGGCCGCGCGCCGCCATCGCCGTAGCCTGCTGCGCCAGCGCCGCCTGGCCTTCAGCTGTCAGATGGCACAGGCCGGCCACCGCCTCGGACGCGCCCTTGATGGACACCACCTGGTCTGCGTCGCCGCGCCACACATGGGTCATGGCCGGCAGCGCGCCGCTCAGTGCGTACTCATGCGCCAGGGTCCAGGCCGGGTGCAGGCGGTCGGCCGGCAGGCGTTGCTGGCCCAGCGCGTGCAGCGCACGCTCCATCGGATCGCTGGCCTCGGATTCGCTGGCCAGGATGGCATGCTCCAGCAGCGGATGCAGCGCCTCGGGCAAGACCTGACCCTCGTTGCGCCAGGTCAGGCCGGCGCCGCCAGCTCGGCCACCGCCATCTTGTTGAGCGTCAGGGTGCCGGTCTTGTCGCTGCACAGCACGGTGGCCGCGCCCAGCGTCTCGATGGTGGCGGCGCGGCGCGCCAGCACGCGCTGGCGCGACAGCCGCCACGCGCCCATCGCCATGAAGACGGTCAGGATCAGCAGGAACTCCTGCGGCAGCATGGACATCGCCAGGCTGATGCCGGCCAGCAGGCCGCCCAGCCAGTCGCCGCGCAGCAGGCCCCACAGCGTCACCACCACCGCGCTGACGCTCAAGCCCAGCACCGAGAACAGCCGCACCAGGCGGCGCGTCTGCTGGTGCAGCGGCGTGGCAGGCGCGCCGATCTCGCCCAGCGACTTGCCGATGCGGCCGATCTCGCTGCGCGGCCCGGTGGCCGTCACCTGCGCCAGGCCCTGCCCGCCCGTCACCAGCGTGCCGGCAAAGACGCGCGCGGCATCGCCTTCAGCGCCGACACGCTTGTCCACCGGCAGCGACTCGCCGCTGAGCAGGGACTCGTCGAGCTGCAGGTCATGGGCCGTGATCAGCGTCGCATCCGCCGCCACGCGGTCGCCATCCGCCAGCAGCAGCAGATCGCCCAGCACCACCTCGCGGCCGGCAATGCGCTGCGACTCACCGTCGCGGCGCACCAGCGCGCGCGGGCTGGTCAGGTCGCGCAAGGCCTCCAGCACGCGCTCGGTGCGCTGCTCCTGGCTCAGGCTGATCAGCACCGTCACCGCGACAAAACCCAGCAGCATCAGCGCCTCGCCGCGGTCGCCCAGCAGCAAGTAGATGCCGCCGGCCGCCAGCAACAGCAGCAGCATCGGCTCGCGCAGCAGCTCGGCCAGCATCTGCCACCAGCGGCGGCGCTGCGGCGGGCTCAGTTCATTGGGGCCGTCGGCCTGCAGGCGGCGTGCGGCTTCGTCGGCACTCAGGCCGCGGGGTGGACTTTCGTTCATCGGCAGCGCATCAGGCCTGCTGGCGCAAGCCGGTCCAGACCCGCCCGCCCAGCTGCAAAAGCAGCAGGCCGGCCGCGGCGGCGACCGCGCAGCACAGCGCCTGCACCAGCATTTCCGCCTGCGCTGGCGCGAAGCGGCGCAGATAGATTGCCAGCAGCCCCAGCGCCAGCCAGCGGCACAGGCGCTGCTGGCCGGGCGACAGCGTCTGCAGCAGCGTGCCCGCATACAGGAACAGCGCCGAGGCCACGAAGACCAGCGTGAACAAGGTGTTGGCAATGCCCACCATGGCCCGGCCGGATCGGCAAAGAGCAGATAGGGCACGAAGCCCAGGCACAGCAGGCCCAGCGCGCGGGCCATGATGCGGGCCCGCCCTGCCGCATGCGCGTCGCACAGGCCGGTGGCCGGGCCGATCTTGGCCATCAGTGGCAGCAGCAGCAGACCCAGCAGGCCGGCGCCTGCATCGATCAGCAGCGTCAGCGGATAGCCCAGCGCCTCCACCGCGATGCCCTGCCAGGTGGCGGCAAAGGCGATCGCCAGATTCATCATCGCCATATAGGCGGTGAACTGCGTGCCGGCCACGCGCGGATTGGTCACGTCCATGAAGACCGCGGTGCGCGTGCCATACATCAGACCCATGCCGACGTTGAAGGCGATGGTGGCAATCCACAGCTGCTCGATCAGCGCCGGCAGCGGCGCGCCGCCCGGCGCGCGCGGCATCTGGTAGCCGTGGCTGTGCAGCACCCAGCCCATATAGAGCACCGGCAGGCTCATCAGCGCCGTGTAGAACGCCAGCATGCGGCGCTGGCCGAGACGGTCGGACAGCAGGCCGCCCACCACCATGCAGACGCCGCTGGTGAGGCTGGAGAACAGTGTCAGCTGGGCCAGCGCACTGTCCTGCATGCCCAGCTCGACGGCCAGGCTGTTCTGCAGCGCCAGGCTCAGCGACATCGCCCCCATCGGCAGCAGCGCGAAGAACACCGCCGCAAACGCGGCGCGCGAGCCCAGGAAGGACTGGAAGGCCTGCACCGCGAAGCCGCGCATTTCGGCAGTCATGGCCTGCAGGCGGCTGCGCCCGTGCAGCTGCACCAGCTGGCTGGCGATCGCCTCGCGCATCGGCAGCACCACCAGCGTGGTGACCGTCAGGATGGCCGCGGCCACCAGCACGAAGCTGCCCTGGAAGCCGGTGTAAGGCAGCAGAAACAGCACGCCGGCGCCGCCCACGGCCTGGCCCAGCGCGGCGCCGGCGAACATCAGCCCGTTGGCAAGGCCGCGCTCGTCTTCGCCCAGGCTGTTGACGGCCAGCGCGTCGATGGCCACGTCCTGCATCGCGCCGAAGGTGTTGTGGATCAGCAGGATGCCGGTGAACAGCGCCAGCCCCTGCGGCAGCGGCACCCAGACCAGCAGCAGCAGCGTGGCCGCCAGCATCAGCTGCGTGCCCATGATCCAGGCCCGGCGGTGGCCGAAGCGCTGCGAGCGGAACACGTCGACCATCGGCCCGAAGGCCCACTTGAAGGCCCAGGGCAGATAGAACGAGGCCACGAAGGCGCCGATCTCGGCCGGCCCCACGCCCATGCGGCGCAGCTGCGAGGCCACCGCGGTGGCCGCAAAACCCAGCGGGATGCCCTCGGTGATGTAGAGCATGAAGAAGGCCGTCAGGCGCCCCTTGCGGGACGCGAGCAGATTGGGCAAGCGGAGCATCAAGGCCGTTCTCCGGGGGCAGCAGGGATGCGGTGATTATTGACGCCGCCCGTGGTGGCGCGAGCTCACGCGGCTTGATGCAGCGCAGCCTTAAGAATGTCCTAAGAGAGCGGCGGCACGATGACAGGCATCAAGGAGTCACCCGCATCATGCCTGTCAAGACCTGGCCCTCTGTTGTTTCTGTTGCCCTGCTGCTGGCGCTGGCCGCTGCCACCGCCCATGCCACCACGCCTGCCGCGCAACTGGCGCGCTTCAGCGCCGAGGCCGGACGGGCCGGCGATGCGGCGCAGGGGCAGCGCCTGTTCACCACCCGCCAAGGCGGCGAATGGAGCTGCGCCTCCTGCCACCATGCCCAGCCCATCAAGCCGGGCCGCCACGCCGCCACCGGCAAGACGATTGACACCTTGGCGCCGGCCTTCAATCCGGCCAGCTTCACCGACGAAGCGCGGGTCAACAAATGGTTCCGCCGCAACTGCAAAGAGGTGCTCTCTCGCGAGTGCAGCGCAGCCGAGAAGGCCGACATCACCGCCTGGCTGATCACGCTCAAGCCCTGAGGAGCGCTGGAATGAAACACTGGACTTATGCCCCGCTCGTCTTGCTGACCCTGATGTTCAGCGCCCCAGTCCTGGCCGACAGTGATCGCCAGCGCCTGAAGGCGCCGGACCTGCCGCTGTACCGTCAGGAATGCGCCAGCTGCCACACCGCCTACCCGCCCGGCATGCTGCCGGCGGCGTCGTGGCGGCGCGTGATGAGCAGCCTGGACAAGCATTACGGCAGCGATGCCGCCGTGGACGCTGCCACGCTGGACAGCCTGAACCGCTATCTGCTGGCCCATGCCGCGAGCAGCGGCAGCAAATATGGGCGCGAACAGCCGCCTGAAGACCGCATCACCCGCGCCGCCTGGTTCAAGCGCGAGCACGACGAAATTGCCGCCGCCACCTGGAAGCGCGCCTCCATCAAGAGCGCCGCCAACTGCGCGGCCTGCCACCCCGGCGCCGACAAAGGAGATTTCAATGAGCACGCTGTCCGCATCCCCCGCTGATTCCAGCGGCAGCCCGGTCGCGGCCTCGCGCCGCGTCATCGACGCGCCCACGCGCATGGTCCACTGGCTGATGGCGCTGAGCTTCACCGGCGCCTACATCACGGCCGAGACCGAGCGCTGGCAGCTGGTGCACATCACGCTGGGCTACACGCTGCTGGGCCTGATCGTCTGGCGCCTGGTGTGGGGTCTGCTGGGCCCGCGGCGCAGCCGCCTGGGCGCCCTCTTCAGCCGCCTCAAGCAAGCCCCGGCGCTGGCGCGCGCCTGGATGGGCGGCCAGGGCAATCTGCTGGCCAGCCAGCAGTGGCTCAACGCGCTGGCCATCGTGGCCATCCTGGTGCTGGGCCTGGTGGTGACGGTGAGCGGCTTCGGCCTTGAGCAGGACTGGCTGGGCGAGCTGCTGGAAGAGCTGCACGAAGGCGCGGGCGAGGCCATGCTGGCCGTGGTGCTGGCGCATCTGGGCCTGATCGCGCTGGCCGCCGTTCTCAAGCGCCAGAACACCGTGCTGCCAATGATCACCGGCCGCATGCCCGGCCGCGGCCCGGACCTGGTGAAGCAGAGCATGGGCTGGCTGGCGGCGCTGATCCTGGCGGCCGTGGTCGGCTTCTGGATCTGGCAATGGCAGAGCGCGCCGACCGACACCGACCCGCTGGACGGCCGGCCGGCGATCAGCCGCAGCCAGAACCGCGGCCACGACGACGACTGACGACAGCGCCACAATCAAGGTCATGCGAGTGTTGCTGGTCGAAGACGATGCGCTGCTGGGCGACGGCCTGCGGGCCGGGTTGCGTCAGCTGGGTTTCCAGGTGGACTGGGTGCGCGATGGCCTGGCGGCCGAGCGCGAGCTGCGCGCCGAGCCCTATGCCGCCGCGGTGCTGGACCTGGGCCTGCCCGGCAAGGATGGCCTGGAGGTGCTGGCCGGCTTGCGCCGCGCCGGGCTGACGCTGCCGGTGCTGGTGTTGACCGCCCGTGACGCCATCCCCGACCGCATCCGCGGCCTGGACCTGGGCGCCGACGACTATGTGGCCAAGCCCATCGACCTGCATGAGCTGGGCGCGCGGCTGCGCGCGCTGGTGCGGCGCGCCCATGGCCAGACGCAGGAGTGCCTGAGCGCCCAGGGCGTGCTGCTGGACCCGGCCGCGCGCAGCGTCAGCCGCGACGGCCTTGCAGTGACGCTGTCCACCCGCGAGTTCGATCTGCTGCAGCTGCTGATGCTGCAACCCGGCCGCGTGCTGTCGCGCGAGCAGCTGGAACAGCAGCTCTACGCCTGGGGCCAGGAGGTCGAGAGCAATGCCATCGAGGTGCATGTGCATCACCTGCGCAAGAAGCTCGGGGCCGAGCTGATCCAGACCGTGCGCGGCGTCGGCTATGTGCTGATGAAGGACGTCGTCCCGCCCGGAGCGCCGCGATGAGGATGACGCTGCGGCTGCGCTCGCTGCAAGGCCGGCTGCTGGCCCTGGTGCTGAGCCTGGTGCTGGGCCTGTGGCTGATCAGCGCCGCGGTGGTCTGGCGCGATGCACGGCAGGAACTCGACGAACTGCTGGACGCCCATCTGGCGCAGGCCGCGGCCCTGCTGGTGGCCCAGCAGGTGCATGAGCTGGAGGATGAGGACGACGACCGCGGCATCGACGCGCCCAGCCTGCACCGCTATGCGCCCAAGGTGGCCTTCCAGGTCTTCCATGAAGGCCGGCTGGTGCTGCGTTCGGCGCAGGCGCCGCTGACGCCGATGGTGGCTGATGCCGATCTGGGCGAGCACAAGGCTCGGCGGCACAGCCGCGAGGGCTTCAGCGATGTCAGGCTGGACGGCCAGGCCTGGCGCGTCTTCAGCACCCGCGGCGCCGAGCGCGATGTGCAGGTGCATGTGGGCGAGCAGATCGACTCGCGCGCGGCCATCCTGCGCGCGGTGCTGCGCGGCGCGCTGTGGCCGCTGCTGCTGGCGCTGCCGCTGCTGGCCCTGGCGCTGTGGTGGGCGGTGCGGCGTGGCACCCGGCCGCTGCGCGAACTGGGCCAGCGCCTGGCCGAGCGCCAGCCGCAGGATCTGCAGCCGGTGCAGCTGGGCGCCGACACGCCCAGCGAGATGGCACCGCTGCTGGAGGCGCTGAACCGCCTGTTCGAGCGCATCGCCGAGCTGCTGGCTGCGGAGCGCCGCTTCACCGCCGATGCCGCGCATGAGCTGCGCACGCCGATCGCCGCCATCCGCACCCAGGCCCAGGTGGCGCTGGGCGAAAGCGACGACGCGCTGCGCCGCCATGCGCTGCAGGCCACGCTGCAGGGCTGCGACCGCGCCACGCGCCTGGTGGACCAGCTGCTGACGCTGGCCCGGCTGGAAGCTGGCGCCCAGCCGGCCGGCACGCCGGTGGAGCTGCGAGCGCTGGCCCAGCGCGTGCTGGCCGAGCTGGCGCCCGCAGCGCTGGCGCGCGGGCAAGACCTGACCCTGGAGGCTCCCGAGCCCTGCCCGGTGAACGGCAACGACACCCTGCTGGCCGTGCTGCTGCGCAATCTGGCCGACAACGCGCTGCGCTACAGCCCGCCCGGCGCCCAGGTGCTGGTGCGCCTGGCCGCGGGGGACGGCCGGGTCCGGCTGACGGTGGCCGACAGCGGCCCGGGCCTGGCCGAGGCGGATCTGGCGCGCCTGGGCGAGCGCTTCTTCCGCGTCCTCGACGCCGGCCACAGCGCCAGCCAGAGCGGCAGCGGCCTGGGCTGGTCCATCGTGCGGCGCATTGCGGCCGCCCATGGCGCTGGCGTGCGCGTCGCGCGCAGCCCGGCGCTCGGCGGCCTGGAAGTTGTGGTGGAATTCGCGCAGGCTGGCTGAACCGCGCGCCGCTCAGGCCTCAGCCCGAGCGAACGGCAGACCGGGCCGCTACAAGAACACCGATATGAGCATCAACCGGCGTCGTCTGGGCTTGGGGATCAGCGGGCTGGCCCTGCTCGGCGGAGCCCAGCGCGCTGCGGCCCAGGGCGATCCGGTGCTGCGCGTGGTGACCGGCGATCTGCCGCCTTTCGCCGTCGAAGCCAGCGCCGAGCGCCGTGGCGTGCTGGTGGAGCTGACCGAGGCCGTGCTGCGCCACGCCGGCATGGCGGCCAAGGTGGAGTTCTTCCCCTGGGCGCGCGCCATGCACCTGACGCAGCAGCAGCCGCGCGTGGCCATCCTGCCGCTGACCCGCACGCCCGAGCGCGAGCGCAGTTCCAGTGGCTGCTCAAGCTCTATGTGCAGCATTTCGTCTTCATCAACCGCAGCGACGACGCCCCGGTCACGCATCTGGCGCGGGCCCGCCGGCTGCGGGTTGGCGTGCTGCGCGGCTCGCCCAATCTGGCGCAGCTGCAGCGGCACGACTTCTCGGAGGGCCGCATCGTGCAGGCCTCCAGCGTCGAGGACATGCTCAAGCTGCTGGAGCGCAGCCATGTCGATGCGATCTACGGCGGCGAGCTGGTCTGCCTGGACAAGGCGCGCTCGACCGGCCGCGGCCTGGCCGGGCTGCGCGTGGGCCTGCGGCTGGAATCCGGCGATGTCTGGCTGGCGGGCAGCAGCGGCTTCAGCGACGCCGACCGGCTGCGGCTGGAAGACAGCCACCGCGCGCTGCTGCGCGACGGCAGCATCGAGCGCCTGTTCCGCAGCTATGGCATCCGGCCCAAGCTGGAAGACCTGCGCTGAAGCTGAGGCCGAGTGCCCGACGGCACCCCGCGCAATCCCCGTCTAGGCACGGCCTTGTGCTTGGGTTGAGAATCGCGCCTTTGCAACGCATCCAGTGCTGCCTCATGAGGGCGGCCCGCCCGACATGAAGCTCTTCTCCCTGACCGCCCTCGCCCTGGCTGTGGCCCTGACCACGCCGCTGACCCATGCCGCCGCACCGGCCAGCAGTGCTGCCGTGGCCTGGCTGCCGGCCGCCGCCGATGCCGACATCGAGCGCGCCTTTGCACAGGCCCGCGCGGAGAAGAAGCCGGTGCTGCTGTACTGGGGCGCCAAGTGGTGCCCGCCCTGCAACCAGCTCAAGGCCACGCTGTTCAACCGCCAGGACTTCATCGAGCTGACCCAGGCCGTGGTGGCGGTCCATGTGGACGGCGACAACCCCGGCGCGCAGAAGCTGGGCACGCGCTTCAAGGTGCGCGGCTATCCCACCGTGATCCTGTTCAAGGCCGACGGCAGCGAAATCACCCGCCTGCCCGGCGAAGCCGATGCGCCGCAGGTGATCCGCGTGCTGCAGCTGGGCCTGTCCGGCGGCCGCACGGCCAAGGCCGTGCTGGCGGACGCCAAGGCGGGCAAGACGCTCAGCGCCAACGAGTGGCGCATGCTGGGCTTCTACAGCTGGGAAGGCGATGAGCAGCAGCTGGTGCCGGCCAATGAGCGCCCCGCCCTGCTGGCCCAGCTGGCCGTGGCCAGCAAGGGCGTCGATGAAGAAACCACCACCCGCCTGTGGCTCAAGGCCCTGGCCGCCAGCGACGAGGGCAAGGGCGTCAAGCCCGACGCCGCGCTGCAGGCGCTGACCCGCAAGGTGCTGGCCGAGCCGGCGCTCGCGCGCACCCACATGGACGTGCTCACCAACGGCGCGAACGACATCGTCAAGGTGCTGAGCGCCGCCGGCAGCCCTGAGCGGGCCGCGCTGCTGCAGGCTTTCGAGGGTGCGCTCAAGCGCCTGGAAACCGATATGACGCTGTCGCGCGCCGACCGCCTGGGCGCGCTGCTGGCGCGCGTGCAGCTGGGCCGCATCGAGCAGCCCAAGGACGCGCTCAGCCCCACGCTGAGCCCGGCGCTGCTGAAGGAAGTGGGCGAGCATGTGGCGCGCGCCGACCGCGAGATCCGCGACGGCTACGAGCGCCAGGCCGTCATCACCTCGGCCGCCTATGTGCTGGGCCAGGCGGGGCTGTGGAAGGAGTCGGACGAGCTGCTGAAGAGCAATCTGGCCAAGAGCCACTCGCCCTACTACCTGATGAGCCAGCTGGGCGGCAATGCCCGCAAGCAGGGCCGCAAGGACGAGGCGCTGCGCTGGTACGAGGAGGCCTTCAACAAGAGCGAAGGCCCGGCCACGCGCCTGCAATGGGGTTCGGGCTACTTCAACGCGCTGGTCGATCTGGCCCCGCAGGACCAGGCCCGCATCGAGAAGACCGCGGCCCAGCTGTTCAGCGAAGCGGCCAAGGACAAGGGCGCCTTCTACGAGCGCAGCGCGCGCTCGCTGCAGCGCGTGGGCACCAAGCTGGCCGACTGGAATAAGGACGGCCAGCATGAAGCCGTGCTGGCGCGCCTGAAGACTCAGCTGAACGGCATCTGCGCCAAGGTCGAGACCGCCGACCAGCAGCGCGCCACCTGCGAAGGTCTGATCAAGGCGCCGGCGAAGAAGTCCTGAGCGGCGCGCGCCGCGCCGTCAACTCAGGGTGCGCTGCCAAGCAGCAGCTTGGCCAGCGCATGGTAGGCCGGCAGCGAGGTGGGATCGTTGGCGGCATTGCCGGCCACCGGGTGCGAGGCGTAGCGCGCGATCACCATCTCGGCCTTCGGGTCGATGTAGATGGTCTGACCATGCACGCCACGCGCCGCATAGGCGCCATGCTCGTTGTGCGTGACCCACCACATGCTGCGGTAGCTCCATCCCGGCAGCAGCTTGTAGCCGGCCTTGGCAAAGTCCTCGGGCCGGCCGCCGTTCTGGATGTCCTCCACCGCCGCCGCGGGGATGATCTGGCGGCCGTTGAAAGCCCCTTTGTTGCGCATCATCTCGCCGAAGCGCGCCAGGTCGCGCAGCCCGGTGTTGAGGCCACCGCCGGCAAACGGCGTGCCGATGGAGTCGACCGTCATATAGGCGTCCTGCTCGGCGCCGAGCTGGCTCCAGATGCGCTCGGACAGCAGCTCCGCCACCGAGCGGCCGCTGACCCGGCTGACGATCCAGCCCAGCGCGTCGCTATTGGCCGTGCGGTAGCCAAAGGCCTCGCCGTGGTGGCCCAAGGGCTTCACCGTCTGCAGGAACTCGTAGTAGCTGCGCGGCCCGCGATAGCCCTTGGGCTTGGGCAGCGGGCTGCCGGCACTGGCATGCGCCCAGACCTCGGCCTTGGGGTCGGCATAGTCCTCGCTGAACTTGATGCCGGTCGTCATGTCCATCACCTGGCGCACCGTGGCGTTGCCGAAGGCCGACGCCGCCAGCTCGGGCACATAGTCGGCGGCGCGCCGCTGCGGGTCCAGCCGCCCTTCGGCCACCAGCATCGCGGCCAGCGTGCCCACCACCGACTTGGTGACTGACATCGCACCATGCTGGCCCTGCGGCTTGAGCACGCCGAAGTAGCGCTCGTAGACGATGCGGCCACGGTGCAGCACGACGATGCCGTCGGTGTAGTTGGCCAGCAGCGATTCTTGCCAGCTCATCGGTTCGCTACGCCCCAGCGGCAGGAACTTGAGGCTGTCGATGTCCTCGCGCAAGGCCAAGGGCAAGGGCTGCGGCGCCGCCAGCCCGCGCGAGACGTTGACCGTGGGCATCAGCTGGCGGAAATGGGCCACGCTCCAGCGCATGGCCGGAAACCGGAAGTAGGAGCCATCATCGAAGCGCAGCGTGCGGTCAGCCGGCGGCGGTGATCCCACCATCCAGCCCATGCGTGCCGGGTCGCTGGCCAGCGCATCGGGCGGTGCCTTTGCCGGGCTGGCGCCAGCCTGGCCGGCCATCAGACCCGCCAGCGCGAGCACCGAAAGCGTTGTCATGCGGCGGCGTTGGCGCTGGCCTCGTGTGCTGTTGCTCATTGCAGATGTCTCCCTTGCGGTGTGTTGTCGCAGGCGGCTTCAGTACGCCCACACGACGTTGGCGATCCAACCAGTCCAGGTCTTGGCATTCCCACCCAGCAGGCGCTGCATGCCTTCCCCTGGAAAGGAGGCGCTGACACCCAGCGTCAGGTAGGTATTCGGGTTCAACACCCGAGTGTATTTAACGAAGGCGTCGTCGGCCAAGTGAGCCTGCAGCACACCAGCCACCAGCGAGGGTGCGCCATTGGCGCTCTGCGGCCGAGTGGCCTGGCCGAACTGCAGGGGGCTGCGCAACTCGTTGGCGCGCAGATGTGCGAGGTACACCGTCACGATATCCCGCGGCGAAGGGTGCAGCACGAGTCGGATCTGCAAGGCACGCACATTGCTGTTGATGTAGACCATCGACGCCTTGCTGCCGCTGGCCCAGGCCCCCGGGCTGCCCTCGTAGTACAGCGGGTCGAAGCGCTCCAGCCGCGCCGTATCGGGGTCATCGCCAGACAGACTCTGCAGCCCGAGGACGAGCTGCGGGCGCCACGGCAGTTGTGCCCAATCCAGGCCAGCCTCGATGCGGGCACCCCAGGCCCGCATGTCCAGACGGCGATGCCGCTGCAGAGCCAGATCCGCACCCAGCCACAAGCCCGGCAACACATCGGCCCTCACCGGCCAACGCGCAAAACCATACAGAAATGACAAGCCGCCGCGCCCACCTTCGATGATCTGCGGCGCACCCTCGCCGCCAGGCGCCGCTTGGGGATACGGTGCATTCGACGCGGTGACCCGACCCCAGGACAGACCCAGCTGCCGGCCCGGCTCCGGCTGATAGCTCAGCACGGCACCGGCCAGACGAGTCCCCGAGTCGCCATCCGGTTGCTCGTTGGGCACCAGATGGAACAACTCGCCTTGCAGCGGGCCTGAGTGCCAGCGTGCGATGGCGCTCTGCGCCCAGGCCTTGCGAGGGCCCAGCTTGAGCGCCCCTCGGACAAAGCCGTTGGAGCCGCCGTTGGCGATCAGCATCCCGGTGCCCACGGCATAGGGCTGAGCGCCAAAGGAAAGATCAAGGCGCTGGGGCTGAGCCTGCGCGTCACCGCCTGACTGACTGAAGCGCAGGCCCGCGACCGCGCTTTCCAACGATAGACGCCCGGTGTTTCCGGCCTCGAACGGGTCTTTTGCCAGAGTGGCCGAACCGACCGCCGACACCTCGGCATAGACGCTCACACCGCCGTCAAGACGCTGCCCCAGCTTGACGCCCGGCTTCACGTAGAGCTCGCCCCAGTGGCGGCGGGTGGCGTAATTCGCCGACGGGGAAAAATAGTCCGGCAAGGTCCAGAACAGATGGCGCTCGCCCGCCACCTGCAGCCCCAGCTCAATGCTTGGCATCGCCGTATAGCTTGGCCGTGCAAGCTCTCCCGCTGCCACGGCAGACGACAAGCCGACGCACAGGCCTGCCCATGCCGCCACGACCAAGCGCACCATCAAGCGATTTCCTTGCATGGCCAAGCTCCTGAACAAACCCGCCGGCGCCCGCAGGAACGAATGCATCAACGAATTGACCGACTCCGGCCCGGCGGAGCTTAACCGGCACGGCGCCCCATGCCCAGGCGCACGCGTACGCCGCCTGGCTCAAGCGCCTGACACAGGATGACCCTGCGCAGGGCCGGCCAGGCAAGCAGGCCCACCGCCATCCATGCGTCCGAATCCGCAGCCCGTCTCCTGGGATGCTGGCCGGACGCTCGAAACGCTAACAATGGCGGCCATGCCACCGACTCGTGGCACCACAGTCTTGACACCGAGGAGATGACGGATGAATAGCAAGAAGCTGCAGCTGGCCCTGATCGGCGCCGCTGCCCTGATGACCCTGCCCGCGCTGAGCCTGGCACAAACCAGCTCAACCCCCGCCGCAACGGCCCAGCAGGCCACCGCCGCCCCGATCCCGCTGCGCGACTTCTTCCGCAGCCCCGAGCGCGCCTACTACCGCCTCAGCAAGAGCGGCCAGTGGATGAGCTTCATGCAGCCGGCCGTCGGCGACGGCGGCACGGCCAAGCGCATGAACCTGTTCGTGCAGGCCTTCGACGGCAAGCAGCTCGTTGGCGAGCCGCGCCAGCTGACCCGCGAAAGCGCCCGCGACATCGGCGGCTACTTCTGGAAGGGTGACGACACCCTGCTGTATGTGAAGGACTTCGGCGGCGACGAGAACTTCCACGTCGTCGCGGTGGACGTCAAGACCGGCAAGGTGACCGACCTGACCCCCGGCGACGCGCTGCGCGCCCAGCTGGTCAACGACCTGCGCGAGGACCCCGAGCACATCCTGGTCAGCCACAACCAGCGCGACAAGCGCGTGTTCGACGTGGTGCGCATCAATGTGAAGACCGGCGCGCAGACCGTGGTGGCGCAGAACCCGGGCAATATCGTCGGCTGGCAGACCGACCATGCCGGCAAGGTGCGCATGGCCATCGCCAGCGACGGCGTCAACAACACGCTGCTCTACCGCGACAAGGAAGACGAGGCCTTCAAGCCCATCATCACGACTGACTTCCGCACCAGCGTCGCGCCCGTGCTGTTCGACTTCGACAACAAGAAGTTCTACGCCTCGTCCAACCGCGGCCGCGACAAGGCAGCCCTGGTGCTGATCGATCCGGCCAAGCCCGCCGCTGAAGCTGAGCAAATGGTCTATGCCCACCCCGATGTGGATGTGGAAAGCGCCAGCTACTCACGCCTGCGCAAGGTGCTGACCACGGCCAACTTCGTCACCGACAAGCCGGGCGAGCATTTCTTTGACGCCGACACGCGCCAGCTGATGGAGCGCCTGCGCGCCAAGCTGCCGGGCTATCAGGTGAACCTGCAGAGCGCCACCGACGACGAGCAGCGCTTCATCGTGGCCGCCTACAACGACCGCACGCAGGGCGCGCGCTATGTCTACGACCGCAAGAGCGATGCGCTGGTGAAGATGGGCGATATCGCGCCCTGGCTGCCGGAGGCGCGCATGGCCCGCATGCAGCCCATCAGCTACAAGAGCCGCGATGGCCTGACCATCAACGGCTACCTGACGCTGCCGGCTGGCAAGGAGCAGGCCAAGAACGTGGCCTGCGTGATCAACCCGCACGGCGGCCCCTGGGCGCGCGATGTCTGGGGCTACAACCCCGAGGTGCAGTTCCTGGCCAACCGCGGCTACTGCGTGCTGCAGATGAACTTCCGCGGTTCCACCGGCTATGGCCGCGCATTCTGGGAGGCCAGCTTCAACCAGTGGGGCCTGAAGATGCAGGACGACATCACCGATGGCGTGCAGTGGCTGATCAAGCAGGGCGTGGCCGATCCCAAGCGCATCGGCATCTATGGCGCCAGCTACGGCGGCTATGCCACGCTTGCCGGCATCACCTACACGCCCGACTTGTATGCCGCGGCGGTGGACTATGTGGGCGTGAGCAATCTGCTGACCTTCATGAACAGCATCCCGCCCTACTGGAAGCCCTTCCTGGAGAAGCTGCACGCGATGGTGGGCCACCCGGAGAAGGACAAGGAACGCCTGAGCGCCACCTCGCCGGCGCTGAACGCCGACAAGATCAAGACCCCGCTGTTCATCGCCCAGGGCGCCAAGGACCCGCGCGTGGTCAAGAGCGAGAGCGACCAGATGGTGGAGGCGCTGAAGAAGCGTGGCGTGACCGTGCAATACATGGTCAAGGACAACGAAGGCCACGGCTTCGCCAACGAGGAAAACCGCTTCGAGTTCTACGAGGCGATGGAGAAGTTCCTGGCGCAGCATCTGAAGCCCTGAGTCAGGGCGAAGGAAGCTGTAAACAAACGAAGGGGGCTGCGGCCCCCTTTTCTTCTTTTCCTTTTCCTTCATGGCGCGCTGCGGTCGGCTTGGCGGCGGAGCGCAGCCCCGCGGCCGCTCAACATCGGCTCGCCAGCTTGTACAGTTCCGAACTTCGCCCGAGCAAACAAGCTGTACGACCCGATGCCCAAAACCTCTCACAAGCCCTTCGTCATCGGTGTCGCAGGGGGCAGCGGCAGCGGCAAATCGACGGTGACGCGCCAGGTCCTGGCTGCCATCGGGCCGGACAACGTGGCGGTGGTGATGCAGGATGACTACTACCGCGACCAGTCCCACATGCCGCCAGAGGACCGGCGCAAGCAGAACTACGACCATCCCGATGCCTTCGACTGGCCGCTGATGGCGCAACACCTGGCTGCGCTGCGCAAGGGTGAGGCGATCGAAATGCCGGTGTATGACTTCGCGGCCGACAACCGCTCCAGCGAAACCATCACCGTGAAGCCCGCGCCGGTGATCCTGGTCGAGGGCCTGTTCGCGCTGTACGACACCAAGCTGCGCAACATGATGTCGCTGAAGATCTATGTGGACACGGCCTCGGACGTGCGCTTCATCCGCCGGCTGCAGCGCGACATCTCGGAGCGTGGCCGCAGCACCGAGTCGGTGGTGAACCAGTACCTCGAAACCGTGCGCCCCATGCACAAGCAGTTCATCGAGCCGACCAAGCGCAACGCCGACGTGATCCTGCCGCACGGTGCCAACGGTCCGGCGGTGGACATCATCACCACCAAGGTGATGAGCTTGTTGCAGGACGACAGGCAGCGTGGCTGACTGAGCCCCAGGCGCCAGTCGCCTGCGCGGCCTAGAGGGCGCCGTCTGGCTGCTCTTGCCGACTTGAAAGGCCGCCTTCGGCGAGGCAGGCCTTGTGCGGCTCAGGCAGAGGTTCAGCGTCTGCTCGCCGTCTCTGAGTTCCCGGTTCCTATCAGCGCACCGGCAAAGCCGTTGAGGTCATTTCGGTAAGCGGCGGACTGCCGGGTGATTTCGACAGTACCCCGACGACAGAACGCCGAAGGCCCAGAACGAAATTCGGGACGAAGGCTACATGCCGCTGCGGGGCCGGTTGAGCACCGTCATCAGCTACCGGCATCACAGCGGATAGATTCACTCGACTCAGCCAGGGTCAACGCAACAGCGACCAACAGGCAGAAAACGCCGATAGCAATTGGTAGGTTTTCATGGATCCCCTCTACGGCATTCAGACCGACGCCCGCGTAAACCCAGAACACACCAGCCGCGGCATAGACCACCGTAAGCAAATGCTTACCCCATCGATACTGCCGAACCGCCCCCACCACAGCGACTACTGAAACTGCAGCCACGAAGAGAACAGCGCCCAATTGCGCGTAGTAGCGCTCCTCCGTATCCATCGACGACAGCAGCGCACCGAGAACAAGCAGCGGCAATGAGCCCAAGCACAGGGTCGATGCGACTTTGACAAAGAAAAATGGTATGCGGTTCACCGCGCCGCCTAACGTTTGACATGAAAGGCGCTTGGAGGCCGTAGGCCGGAAAGCGCCCTCTCGATGGAAGGGTTAGGCGCCGCCATCGGTTACCTCAGGTCGATGAATATGCGCACGAGATCTCCGCGGAACCTCTCTCCGTAAACAGTGAAGCCTCCATCACCGTATACGGTGCGTACACATATGCCGGCACCGGAGTGACCCGCAGCAAACTTCAACTCGCCGTAGCCTGGCTCGGCCATTGATGCGTATGCTGCCCCCGGGTAAGAGTAGGTGAACTCCCGTGCCACTTCGACGGGCAGGAGGATGCTCTGTTTGATGAGTGAGTTCGGCGTGTCTTGCAACTCCTCAATTCGCTCTTCGAAGTGGTTGAAGTGCACGCCGAACTGGTAGACCTTTCCTGTCTTCGCGTGCCTGAACAAACGAAGGTCGGCGTACTCCTCATCTCTGTCCCACTCTTGCTGAACATACAGAGGATCGGTGATCAAGATCGATGCTGAGTCGACAAAGATTTCACCAAGCTCTTCGACTTCGATTTCCGACTCGGGGATGGGAAGCTCGACTTCTGACTCTGGGTCGAAATATGTAAGGGCTTTACCGATGTAGACGGTCTTCTCGAGTTCTGCCTTGAGGCGGGTGACTTCGCGTGACCTGAGGCTTATGAGCTTGGTGTGCTCTTCCTTGTCATCGTTAAGGCGCTTGATTTCTTCCTCGCGGTGCTTGATGCGCTTGGCAAGCACTTCTTCCATGTACTCCGGGGTCTTCTTTTCGAACTGCGCAGCTTTGTCCTTCCATAGGGCCAGATTCTTCTCTACGGCCCTGATCTGTTCATCTTTGATGCTCAACTGAGCGCGAATGTTTTTGACGTAGGCAGCATAGATCCACCCAGCGACAACTAGCGCTAGACCATTGGCTCCGAGTTGGAAGTAATCAATGAGCGCATTCATTCGGATTTACCACTAAGTGACGGCTGCAACGCCTAAAGTTTTAGCTGACGGGCTAGAGCCGGAGAAGCGCTTGGCCCTCGAAGTGGATGATAAGAACCAGCGCCTCGCGGGCCAAGCGCCATGCCAGTGGCGGTCCCGCTCTACTGAAGGGTTAGCCGTCACTGCATGTGCCGATGACCTTGCCGACGAACAGGTTTGCACCGTCAAGCCGGCCATAGCCGCTTCTGGCCTTTGTGTGGACGACCGTCTTGGCGTTGGCATCTATAGCCCAAGTTTCCACGGTGAGCGTCTCGCCTGCAGCGTTTACGCAGAGCAGAGCATTCGCTGACGCTGGCTGACACTTGAGGTTAGAGGGTTTGACTGAGCCAGCTTTGCTTGTGATGCTTATCTCAAATGTCTGTCCAGAGAAGCCATCCGCGCTGATCGAGTAGCTCTCCGCGGCGCGAGTGGAGTGGCCCCGGAGATCGGCAACCTTCCAGCACGTGGCCACGGCGAGCGAATAGCTCAGGCCAAGTAGGACCAAGATCAGGGGTTTTCGCATGAAGCGCTCCGTGGGTAACTGTGACGGCTAACGTTGAAGCTGAGCCGCAAGCAACGGCCCGCCGACGCGAGTCGGCTCGAGCGACGGGTTAGGTGGCGGTTTTCGCGACATGCAGCCCCGCACTCTTCATATATTGATCGAGAGTCCGAATCGTGTCGTAGATCTGGGCAACTTTGTAATCGATAGTCCGTACTTGCAGCATCGAAGAATTTTCCAGATCAAGTCTCGGCGTGGGGAGAAGGGCTCTGGCGCCATCGACCGCGACAAGAATGTACCGATCAATTTGCGTTGCCCCATAGAACAGGTTGCACCAATAGCCAGTAGCCCTTCGGTCGGGGAATTTGTTAGCCCACGGCTCCCTGAAATCCTCACACTGAATCCCACGATCGTCGTTGAGCATCTCGAGCCGCAAGTTGACGTCGTGCGCATAGGAATACATCGATTTCTCGGAATCCGCGTGACCGATCCAGTCTGCGACCGGGTCCGACTGAAGAATGACTCGCTCAATGTTGTCTTTGGTCGGATTCCTAGAGAGATTCTTCAGGTCGAGCTCGTCCTTCGCAGCTTGCGCACTTTCCACTTGTGCATCTTTCTGCCTGTGCAAGTAGACGGCGAAGAGCGCGCATAGCAGCGCGGCGAACGACGTAAGCGCCACGTTTGTCCAATCCTTCGTTGAAGCAAAGTACCAAACAGCTCCGGTCGCGAAGACTCCGCAAACCGTCCAAGTAGCGTTGATGTGCCAGTCCGATATTCGCGACATGTGAAAAGCCACCTAACGTAATTTATGGCGACAGGCGCTGCGCCCCAACGTCGGGCGATGCTGCATAACTTCGGACGAGGCCGTCCCCCCTAAGTGCTTGATGCAAAGCGCTTTCCTTCAGTTTTGCTGTGCGTCTACACAGCACTCAATTTGCCTGCAAATCCGGAAGCTTGTTACATCGACTTCTCTGCCTTGCCGGAGCGCAGTGGCAGTGCATGTTGCCACGACTCGGCGGGTTAGCACCAGCCTGTAAACACCTGCGCCCAATGGTCTGCAGCTTGGCAGGAACTGACGCGCCCGCTCAAGTTCAAGCGAAGCGCTTGCACGAGTCAGGCCCGAATCGGTCGGAGTCGTGCCGGCCTGGGCGGTGACTCGGCATCCTTGGTGCCAAGAGAAGCCAAGGCGTTTGCTGAGCGGCCGTCTCGATGGGCCACAGATCAGCCCGCGCTCAGACCCAGCGCCTTGAGCTTCGCCAGCACCGCATCGAAGCGCGGCTCGCCCTGCCCGGCCAGCTGCGCCAGCGGCCACCAGGCCACGCCGTCCACTTCCTGCTCCTGCGCCTGCAGAGCTTCGGCGGCAGCGTCGTCGCCGTCGGCCTGCAGCAGGTAGGCGTAGTCGTGGTGCCAGTGGGCGCCCTCGCCCTTGCGAGGGTTGGCGGCAATCGCGTGGCTGTCGATGTCCAGCGGCAGCGCGGCGGCCCACAGCGGGTGGGCGCGCAGCGTCTGCAGGCCGGTTTCCTCGCGCACCTCGCGGCAGGCCGAATCCCACAGGCTCTGGCCCGG
>JACDQM010000008.1 GCA_015657635.1 Roseateles sp. | reverse complement strand
GCCAAACCTTTCAGTTCAGCGGCCGGAAATTGGTGGCTCTTGTCCCAGCCGGCCGCCTTGGGCGCGATCTGGTCTTGCACGAAAGATCGAATCGCGTCCTGGATGGCGCGGTGGTCGTCATTGAGCAGCATGGTTTCGGGTCTCCGTTAAATCTTCTTGGTAGGCGGTGCAGAACAACACCTTCCAGCCGGCCGGCATCCGGGCCAGCTGGTAGCCTGTGCAGAACTCTTGCAGCACTTCACCGCCGGCACGCTTGAGCGTCCAGGCAAGATGGACAAAGGCGTGGTTGAGGCCCAGCGGCACATGGTCGCGAATCTCAAACGTCCAGCCATGCGGCCCCACATCGCGATAGACGCCGCACAGCGCCTGCATATTGGCGCGCATCGGCGCGTCTTCAGCCCAGCAGGTCACGCGCGCCACGCCGTCGCGGCTGTCGGTGATCGCGCTGGGGCTGTGCCACAGATCGGCAACAGCGTCGCCATCGCCGGCATTGAAGGCGTCGCGGTAGCGCTCGAAAAAGGCCTGCGCTTGCTCAAGCGTCATCGCCGCCTCACCAGTCCAGCGCCTGGCCGTCGTAGTTGAAGAAGCAGCCGTTGTGCTCGGGCTTGAGGGTGGCCAGCACGGTGCGCATGCCAGCCACGCTGGTGGCCACCTCGATGTCGGCGCCCTCGCCGCCCATGTCCGTGCGCACCCAGCCTGGATGAAAGCTGATGCAGATGGCGCGGCCGGCCAGTTCCAGCGAGGCGTCCTTCAACAGCGAGTTGAGCGCTGCCTTGGAGGCGCGATACAGCCAGCCATGCGTGCCGGCCCGCAGGCCGATGGAACCCATGCGCGACGAAATCACGGCCAGGCGCGCCTGCGGCGCCAGCGCATCGACCAGCTGCGGCAACACCCGCATCGGGCCCAGCACATTGGTGTGCATCACCGCATCGAAGTCCGCCTCGGTCGGCGTCTGCAGCCCCTGGCTGCGCGGCCCGAAGATGCCGGCGCTGATCAACACGGTGTCGAAGTGGTAGCCGTCGATCTGCCAGGCCAGACCGGAAACGCTGGCCGTGTCAGCCACGTCGAGCTTGAGCGCCGTGGCGCCCAGCGCCCGCAGCTCGGCCAGGCCCGCATCGCTGCGGGCCGTGGCCACCACCTGATCGCCGGCCGCCCGGTACTGGCGCACCAGTTCCAGGCCGATACCGCGCGAGCCGCCGATGATCAGGATCTTCTGCTGGCTCATCAGATCAGCTCAACGCCCATCGCCGTTGCCTCGCCGCCGCCGATGCACAGCGCTGCCACGCCGCGCTTCAGGCCGCGGTGCTTCAGCGCGCCCAGCAGCGTGACGATGATGCGCGCGCCGGAGGCACCGATCGGGTGGCCCAGCGCCACCGCGCCGCCGTTGACGTTGACGATCTCGTGCGGCAGCTTGAACTCGGTCATCGCGGCCATGGTGACGGCGGCGAAGGCTTCGTTGACTTCCCACAGATCGACGCTCTTGGCGTCCCAGCCGTTCTTCTTCAGCAGCTTGTCGATCGCGCCGACCGGGGCGGTGGTGAACCACTCGGGCGCATTGGCGTGCACCGCGGTGCCGACGATGCGCGCCACCGGCTTGAGGCCCAGTTTGGCCGCATGGCTCTCGCGCATCAGCACCATGGCGGCGGCGCCGTCCGAGATGCTGGACGAGGTGGCGGCGGTGATGGTGCCGTCCTTCTTGAAGGCGGGCTTGAGGCCGGCGATCTTGTCGAGCTTGGCCTTGAAGGGCTGCTCGTCCTTGTCGAACACCTGCTCGCCCGCGCGGCCGGCCACGGTCACCGGCGCGATTTCCCAGGCGAAGCTGCCATCGGTGTTGGCGCGCTTGGCGCGCTCGGTGGACGCCACCGCAAAGGCATCCTGCGCTTCACGCGTGAAGGCGTATTTGGCCACGCACTGCTCGGCGAACACACCCATGGCCTTGCCGCGCTCATAGGCGTCTTCCAGGCCGTCCAGCGCCATGTGGTCGTACATCTGCGTGGCGCCGTACTTGATGCCTTTGCGCGCGAACATCAGGTGAGGCGCGTTGGTCATCGATTCCATGCCGCCGGCGATCAGGATGTCGGCGCTTTCAGCCTTCAGCGTGTCGTGCGCGAACATGGTGGCGCGCATGCCGGCACCGCACATCTTGGACAGCGTCACTGCACCCACCGATTGCGGCAGACCGGCCTTGAGCACAGCCTGGCGCGCCGGGGCCTGGCCCTGGCCGGCCATCAGGCAGTTGCCAATGAAGGCTTCGTTGATCGCGTCGCCGGGCACACCGGCGCGCTCGACCGCCGCCTTGATGGCGACAGCGGCCAGCTCCCAGGCCTGCAGGCCGGCGAAGTCGCCCAGCAGACCGCCAATCGGCGTGCGGGCGGCGGAGACGATGACGATGGGGTCGACCATGGAAACTCCTTTGAAAGCAACACAATGAGATCCGGTCATGGTAGCCCAGCTTCGATCAGCTCCGCCCGGCATACGCACAAGCGGCACGGGCCGCGCGCGCCGCTTCAGCGCCCGTAAGTCGCCGTGAAGCTGGCCTTGCCCAGCATGGCCGCGCCCAGGCCCTTGTTCAACACAAAAGACATCAGCGCCGCCGTGCCGGTGCGCGGCACGGACGCAGCTGCCACCACATCGGGCACGGCCAGCGCGTAGAGCGTGAACACATAGCGGTGCGGCTTGTCGCCCTGGGGCGGGCAGGGGCCGCCGTAGTTGCCGTTGCCCCCGGTGGCGCCGGTATCCAGAAAGTCATTGGTGCCGCCCAGCGCCGGAGCCGGCAGGCCGCCAGGGCTGTTGCCGGCGCCCTGGGGCAGACCGCTGGCGCTGGCCGGAATATTGAGCACGACCCAGTGCCAGAAGCCGCTGCCGGTGGGCGCGTCGGGGTCATGCACCAACAGCGCGAAGGACTGGGTGCCGGCAGGCGCATGCTCCCAGCGCAGCGCAGGCGAGACATTGCCGCCGCTTCAGCCAAAGCCCTTGAGCACATGCTTGGCCTCGAAGCTGCCGCTGGCCAGGTCGGGGCTGCTCAGCGTGAAGCTGGGGGTCTGAGCCTGAGCGGCGCTGCCACCGCAGCCCAGCAGCATCAGGGACAGTGCGCCGGCCGCCGCCGCAGCGGCCAGGGTTTTGTGAATGGCGTGGTGCTTCATCGCGCTTTCCTATTGAAGAAGAAGAACAAACAGTCAAAAGAGAACGACTCATTCAAGCTGGAGCTTGGCCCGCTCGATCACGGCCTTCCAGGCACGCAGGTCTTCGGCCAGGGTGCGCGCCAGGTCATCGGCGCTGCCGGGCGCGGGGCTGGCGCCGTTCTCCTCCAGGCGAGCGCGCACGGCCGGATCGGCCAGTGCGGCGCGCAGCTCGTTGCCCAGCCTGGCCGTCACCGCCGCCGGCATGCCGCGCGGCCCGAACAGCCCGAACCAGGAATCCACCACCAGGCGCGCAAAGCCGGCCTCGCGCGCGGTGGGTACATCGGGAAACAGCGGCGAGCGCTGCGCCCCGGTGACGCCCAGCACCCGCAGTTTGCCGGCCCGGATGTGCGGCAGCGCCGTCGGAATGGTGGTGAACATCAAGTCGATCTGGCCGCCCAGCAGATCGTTCAGCGCCGGCGCGGCGCCCTTGTAGGCGATATGCGTCATGGCCGCACCGGTCTCGGCCTCGAACATCTCGCCGGCCAGGTGAAAAATGGTGCCCGCCCCGGCCGAGCCATAGTTCAGCTTCCCCGGATGCTGCTTGGCGTACTGGGCCAGCTCGGGCAAGGTTTTCACTGCCAGCGATGGACGCACCACCACCACGTTATTGACACGCGCCACCATGCCCACGGGATCAAAGCTCTGCACCGGATGCCAGGCCAGCTTCTTGTAGAGCGACGGGTTGATGGCATTGGTTCCGTTGTAGCCCATCAGCAACGTGTAGCCGTCGGGCGCGGCCTGCGCGACAGCCGTCGCGCCGATGTTGCCGCCCGCCCCGCCTTTGTTCTCGACGATGACGCTCTGGCCCAGGCGTTTGCCCAGCACCTCGGCCAGCACCCGACCGAGGATGTCGGTGCTGCCCCCCGGTGCGAAAGGCACCACCAGCGTGATCGGCTTCGCGGCCGGCCAGGCCTGCGCCTGGGCCTGGGCCTGGGCCTGCCCCAACGGGGCGACGAGTGACAGTGCCAGCAGCACGAGGCGCCGCGAGCAGCGCGGGTTGAAGAATGCAGTCATCCGATGTCTCCGTGTGTTGTGATGGAAATTCATGGCTGCGCGCCGGCCAGCGCCAGCAGGCTGCGAGCGCGGGCCAGCACGGGGGCGTCCACCATGCGGCCCTGATGCAGAAAAACCGCCTCGCCGGGCCGCTCGGCCGCGGCCTGCAGCAGCTCGGTGGCCCAGCGCAGCTGCGCCGCGTCTGGCGAGAACGCCGCCTGCACGGCGGCGAGTTGGCGCGGATGGATGCACAGCGCGCCATTGGCGCCCAGTCCGCGCGCCTGGCGCGCAGCCTCGGCCCAGGACGCACCGCCATCGCTCACCGTGATGGACAAAGGCATGGCAAACACCCGGCAGCCCGGCACGCAGCGCGCGGCCTGCACCAGCGCCAGCACCGCCGGCGCCAGCAGCGCGGCCGTGGGCTCAGCCTGCATCGCCGCGGCGTAGTCCTCAGGGCCGAGCGCCAGCGCGCGCACGCGCGGCGCCGCGGCCAGCGCGCGCAGCCCCGCGGCATCGGCCAGCGCAGCCGGCGTCTCCACCAGCGCCACCACGCCCAGTGCTGGCGGCGCCCCCAAGGTGATCAGCGCCTCGTTCAGCAGGCACAGGGTCTGCGCCTGTTCGGCCTTGGGCAGCATCAGCCCGTCCGCCCCACTGGCCAGCACCGCTCGCAGGTCTTCGGCCAGATGCAGCAGCGCATGGTTGACGCGCACCAGCACCGGCTTGCCGGCCTGCTGCAGCGCCCGCACCTGGGCCGGCAGCGCCTGGCGCGCCAGGGGCCGCTGCGCCGGTGCAAGGCCGTCCTCCAGATCGAGAATCACCGCATCGGCCGCGCTCTGGCGCGCTCGCCACACGCCGCTCGGCATCGGCCGGCACGAACAGCAGCGCGCGCGACTCATGCCACAGGCGCTGCGCCCTCGTCGCCTCATCGGGCCGGGGGCTCATGCGTGCCAGGCCTCGGCGCGCATCGACACGCGGCCATCGCCAACGCTGGCATGCAGGCTCACGCGCCCGGCCTGCGGCCAGGCATTCAGCGTGAGGCCTTGTCCGAGCAGCACCGGGGACAGCGCGCGGTACTCAAAGCGCGTCAGCGCTGCGCCGGCGAGCTCCTGCGCCAGGCCCGCCAGCAGCGTGGCCACCAACGGCCCGTGGACGACCAGGTTGTCGTAGCCCTCGACGCTGCGGCAGTAGTCGGCGTCGTAGTGGATGCGGTGGCCGTTGAAGGTCAGCGCCGAGTAGCGGAACAGCTGGGTCGAGTCGGGGCACAGCTCGCGCCGTACCGGCGCGGCGGGTTCGGCTGGCTGAGCCGCCGCAGCGGCCGGCGCGCTCGGGCCGGCGGACTTGTAGACGATGTCGTGCTCTTCATCGATGCAGGTCAGGCCATCGACCAGGATCTCGTGCCGAACGGTCACAAACACCAGCTCGCCGCTGCGGCCCGTCTTGTGGTCGACGCGCAGCACGGTGGAGCGCTTTTGCATCGCTGCGCCTAGCGGCACCGGCGCGGCGAAGCTCACACGGCCGCCGGCCCACATGCGATTGGACAGCGGCACCGGGGGCAGAAAGCCGCCACGGGCCGGATGGCCGTCGCGGCCGAGCTGGGCAGGCGGCAGTCCTTCGAGGAAATAGGTCCAGTGCCACAGCGGCGGCAAGGCGTCACCGCGGTCCAGCTCGGGGCCCGGACGCGCCACCGTGGCGGCCATCAGCCGCGCGTGGCCCGGCGCTGCGACGTCGTGCCGCACTTCGCTGCGGCCCACCCATTGCCGCAGATGGGCGAGGTCAATCGGGGCGGTCGTCATGTCAGCGTCTCCCTCGATGGCGCCGCAGCAGCGCGCGGCTTGAATTCGGCGCGCAGCGCCTGGCCATGCTGATCGAGCGCGGGCGCAGCGGGCAGTTCGGCCGCGTCCCACTCGGTGCGCAGCGGCGGGGCCACCATTTGCAGCGTGGCGGCGCCGACCGCCATCGCCCGGGTGCGCAGGGCCGGGTGCTGCAGCAGCTCGCCGACGCTGCGCAGCTGCCCATAGGCAGTGCCGGCCAGGCGCAGGCGCTGCAGCGCCTGCTCCAGCGACAGCGCGGCAAAGCGGGCCGCAATCAGTGCGTCGAGCGCGGCCCGATGCGCCACCCGTTGGCCGTTGCTGGCAAAGCGCGCGTCCGCCGCCAGCGCCGCGTCGTCCATGAAATCGCGGGCAAAAGCCGCCCACTCGCGGTCGTTCTGGATGCTGATCACGACGGTGTGGCCCTCGGCGCAGGCAAAGCCGCCATAGGGCGCGATCGAGGGGTGACGCAGGCCCACCGGCGGCGGCGCGCCGCCGCCGTAGCGCTCATGCAGATAGGGCACGCTCATCCAGTCGGCGGCGCTGTCGAACAGCGACACCGAGACACCGCTGCCGCGGCCGGTGCGCTCGCGCTGCATAAGCGCCAGCAGCACGGCCTGCGCGGCATTCATGCCGGCGCCGATATCGCAGATCGACACGCCGATGCGCCCCGGCGCACCCGGCGAGCCACTCACGCCCAGCAGGCCCGACTCGCACTGCACCAGCAGATCGTAGGCCTTGAGCTGGCTGACCGCGCCGCCCTCGCCGTAGCCGCTGATGTCGCAGGTGATCAGGCGCGGGTAGCGCTGGCGCATTTCAGCGCTGCCGAAGCCGGCGCGCTGCAGCGCGCCGGGCGCCAGGTTCTGCACCAGCACATCGGCCTGCGCGAGCAGTGACTCCAGCACGGCCGCGTCGGCGGCCTTCTTGATGTCCAGCGCCAGCGACTCCTTGCCGCGATTGGTCCAAAGAAAGTACGACGAGGCCCCGGCCGCGGCCTGGTCATAGCCGCGCGCGAAGTCGCCTTCGGGACGCTCGACCTTGATGACACGCGCACCCGCGTCAGCCAGGCGGCAGGTGGCCAGCGGTGCGGCCAGGGCCTGCTCCAGGCTGACCACCAGCACGCCGGCCAGCGGTCCTTGCGCGGCCTTGTTCGGCCGCACACTAGAATTTGTCATTGGCGAAAGCTCCGTGGCTAAACTCAAGATTCGCAAATCTTGCAGTCGATGGATGCTCACAACCAGCGGGATTTCTCAAGCTGAGGTTTCGACAATGACAAACACAGAATCCCAAGGCGGCCGCTACGATCTGACCGATCTGCGCCTGTTCCTGGCGGTGGCCGACACGGGCAGCGTCTCGCGCGGCGCGCAGCGCTGCCATCTCGCGCCCTCATCGGCGAGCCTGCGCATCGCCGGGCTGGAGTCGGTACTGGGCGTGCGCCTGTTCGAACGCCAGGCGCGTGGCGTGACGCTCACGCAGCCGGGCCAGATCCTGCTGGAGCACGCACGCAGCTGCCTGGCTGGGCTGGGGCAGATGCATGCCGACCTGGCGCCTTTTGCCGCGGGCATCAGCGGGCAGATCACCCTGATGGCCAACAGCAATGCCATCGCCTCATTTTTGCCGGCCGATCTGCCGCCGTTTTTGGTGCGCCACCCCGCCGTGCGCCTGAGCCTGGAGGAACGCCTGAGCGCACACATCGTCGCCGCCGTGGCCGCCGGCCGGGCCGATGTGGGCCTGGTGGCCTGGGACGGCGACCATCCGGGCCTGAGCTTCCGGCCCTACCGCGACGACGAGCTGGTGTTGCTGGTGGCGCCCGGCCATCGCCTGGCGCGGCGCCAGCGGGTGCGCTTCAGCGAGTGCATGAAAGAGCCCGTCGTCAGCCTGCAGGGCGGTGCGGCCATCCACACCTTCATCGTCGAGCGCGCCGCCGAGCTGGGTCAGCGGCTGGACATCCGGGTGCAGCTGGCGGGCTTTCAGGCGGTGGCGCAGCTGGTGGCGGCCGGCGTCGGCGTGGGCATCGTGCCACGCTCGGTGGCCTGCAGCGTGCAAACCAAGGCGCGGATGCTGCGGCTCGACGAACCCTGGGCGCTGCGCCGGCTGCGCCTGTGCATGCGCCGTGACGGCCCGGCCGCAACGCCGATGGCACTTGCGCTGGTCGAGCATCTGGCTTCGTTCGCGCCGTCGCCCGCCGGTGGCGCTCGCGGCACGAGCGACTGAGGCCCGCGCCCTCTGCTCAATCCGCGGGCTGGGCGCGGCCTCGCCCCAGGCGCCGGCTGGCGTCATAGGGAAACACATCGTGCACATGGCCGGCCAGGATGCGCGCCTTGTGGCCTTGCCAGAAGTCGGCATCCAGCAGCTCGCCATGGTGCTTCATGAAGACCGCGCGCACACCCGGATGGCCCAGCAGGAAGGGGCCGAAGGTCTCGGGGAAGACGTCGCGCGGGCCGACCTTGTACCAAATCTCGCCCGACATCTCTTCTTCCTCGTTGCGCGGCGCAGGCACGCGGCGGAAGTTGCAGTCGGTCAGGTATTCGATCTCGTCGTAGTCGTAGAACACCACCTTGCCGTGGCGGGTGACGCCGAAGTTCTTCCACAGCATGTCGCCCGGGAAGATATTGGCCGCCACCAGATCCTTGATCGCATTGCCGTACTCGACCACCGCATGCTCCAGCTGCGCCGGCGTGGCTTCCTGGATGTAGAGGTTCAGCGGCACCATGCGGCGCTCGATGTAGACATGCTTGAGCACCAGGTCCTCGCCCTGCTCTTCGAGCAGGCTGGGGCAGAAAGTCTTAAGCTCCTGGATCAGCTCTTCCTCGAAGCGCACACGCGGAAAGGCGACATTGCTGTACTCCAGCGTGTCCGCCATGCGGCCGACGCGGTCGTGCTGCTTCACCAGCAGGTACTTGCTCTGGATCAGCTCGCGCGTGGTCTCCTTCTGCGGCGGGAAGTAGTCCTTGATCAGCTTGAAGACGAAGGGATAGCTGGGCAGGTCGAACACCAGCATCACCATGCCCTTGATGCCGGGGGCGATGCGGAACTTGTCGCTGCTGTGGCGCAGGTGATAGAGGAAGTCACGGTAGAACAGGTTCTTGCCGTGCTTTTGCAGGCCGATGGCGCTGTAGAGCTCGGCGCGCGGTTTCCTGGGCATCATCGAGCGCAGGAACTGCACATAGGCGCTGGGGATCTCCATGTCGACCATGAAGTAGGCCCGCGCGAAGCTGAACAGCATCAGCAGGTCGTCCTCGCCGAACAGCGCCGCGTCGATATAGAGCCGGCCATTGCGCTTGTGCAGGATGGGCAGTGCGAAGGGCGTCTCGGTGAAGCCGTTGATGATCTTGCCGACAACATAGGCGCCTTTGTTGCGGAAGAACAGGCTGGACAGCACCTGGATCTGGAAGTTGGTGCGCCAGCGGAACAGGCCCAGCTCTTTCTGCACCGCACCCAGCACATGGTCGATGTCGCGCCCCAGGTCCTCGAACGGCACTTCGAGCCTGAAGTTGTCGACCAGGCGGATCATGGTCTCGCGCAGCGTCTCGCGAGTCGGGTAGTAGGCCCGGTAGGTCGGTCGCGCGGCGGGCTCGTCGTTCTCGATGTACTCGGTCGAGACGGCCGGGCGAACGAAGATGAAATCGTTCTGGAAATAGCTGTGGTGCAGGATGCGCGTGCAGACCGAATTGAAGAAGGTCTCGGCCAGCTCGGGCTGATGGTGGTCGGTCAGCAGGCCGATGTAGTGCAGCTTGACCTGCTGCCACACCTCCATCGGCAGCTGGCTGGCCTGGAAGCGCTCGTCCAGCAGCGCGACGCCTTCGTCCACGCGCTTGTCGTAGAACTCGATGCGCTCGCGCTGGGCCTTCTGCTGCTCATGCCAGTCGGCCTGCTCGAAGCGGCGCTTGGCCGCAGCCGTGGTGGCGCGAAACAGCCGATAGTGCCGATTGAAGCCGCCCAGCATCGCTTGCGCGATCTCGAACGCGCGGGAATCGGTCAGCTTCTGCGGAAACATCGAGGGTTCCGGGGATCTGGGTTCAGGTCGTCGAGCTTAGTCGGGCAGCCTGGTAGCGCTGCTTGACCGAACTCAATGCCAGCTTGAAGGCAGCGGCCAGCTGTTCAGGCGCTGCCACGGTGATGCGCAAGTCCTCCAGCAGACCGTTGTGCAGGCCATAGACCCAGCCATGCACGACCACCTCCTGGCCGCGCGCCCAGGCGTCTTGCACCACCGTGGTCTGGCAGGCGTTGCGCGCCTGCTCCAGCACATTCAACTCGCACAGCGCGTTGACGCGCTGCTCGGGCGCCAGGCTGTCCAGCCATTCGGCATGGTGGTTGCGCACATCCTGCACATGGCGCAGCCAGTTGTCGACCAGGCCGGTGCGGGCATCCAGCAAGGCCGCCTTGACACCGCCGCAGTTCGAATGGCCGACCACAATGATGTGCTTGACCTTGAGGGAGTCGACCGCGAACTGCATCACCGACAGGCAGTTGAGGTCGGAATGCACCACGACATTGGCGACGTTGCGATGCACGAACAGTTCGCCCGGCAGCAGGTTGACCAATTCGTTGGCCGGCACCCGACTGTCGGCGCAGCCGATCCACAAGTACTGCGGCGACTGCTGCTTGAGCAGTCGCGTGAAGAAGCCGGGCTGGCGCGATTCGGTCTCGGCAGCCCAGGTCTTGTTGCTGTCCAGCAGCTCCTGCAGTTCGGTACTCATGGCTGCCCCTCGCCCAGCGAGTACGCCGGTCGGTCCCCCGAGGGGACAGTGATGCTTGCCGAATCGACCGGCAAGCACATCACCTGGCGGGCCGGCTTGGCGAACTGGAGTCGGACACAAGCAGTCCCTGCGGACTGCTTGTGCCTACGGAAGGCCATTGGCCTGCGGCCAATGGCGGCCCGGCGCTCGGCCCGCTCAAACACAACGAAGCTGCTTGTCATGCCGGCATTGTCGCAGTGCACAAAACGCCTGCCTCACCCGTTTGGCCGATCACATCGTCTGGCTGCAACTCACATCCGCAGCGCGGATATGAGTCTTCGCCGCAACGGCGCCGCTTTGCGGCTTGTTGTCTGTGCCCTCGACCATTACATGGTCTCGGCGAACAACTCGCGGCCGATCAGCATGCGGCGGATCTCGCTGGTGCCGGCGCCGATCTCGTACAGCTTGGCATCGCGCCACAAGCGGCCCAGCGGGTACTCGTTGATGTAGCCATTGCCGCCGAAGATCTGCACGCCCTCGCCGGCCATCCAGGTGGCCTTCTCGGCGGTCCACAGGATCACCGAGGCGCAGTCCTTGCGGACCTGTCGAACATGCTCGACGCCCAGCAGGTCCAGGTTCTTGGCCACCGTGTAGGCGAAGCTGCGCGCCGCCTGCAGCACGGTGTACATATCGGCCACCTTGCCCTGGATGAGCTGGAACTCGCCGATGCTCTGGCCAAACTGCTTGCGGTCGTGGATGTACGGAATCACGTTGTCCATCACCGCCTGCATGATGCCCAGCGGGCCACCGGTGAGCACCGCGCGCTCGTAGTCCAGGCCCGACATCAGCACCTTGGCGCCGTTGTTGACGCCGCCCAGCACGTTCTCGGCCGGCACTTCCACGTTCTGGAACACCAACTCGCCGGTGTGTGAGCCGCGCATGCCCAGCTTGTCGAGCTTCTGCGCAATGCTGAAGCCCTTCATGCCCTTCTCGATCAGGAAGGCGGTGACACCGCGCGCGCCCAGCTCGGGCTCGCTCTTGGCATAGACCACCAGGGTGTCGGCGTCGGGGCCGTTGGTGATCCACATCTTGCTGCCGTTGAGGACGTAGTGGCCGCCCTTGTCCTCGGCGCGCAGCTTCATGCTCAGCACGTCGGAGCCGGCGCCGGGCTCACTCATCGCCAGCGCGCCGACATGCTCGCCGCTGATCAGCTTGGGCAGGTACTTGGCGCGCTGTGCCTCGTTGCCGTTGCGCTTGATCTGGTTGACGCACAGATTGCTGTGCGCGCCATAGGACAGGCCCACCGAGGCGCTGGCGCGGCTGATCTCCTCCATTGCCACCATGTGCGCGAGGTAGCCCATATTGGCGCCGCCGTACTCTTCGCCGACGGTGATGCCCAGCACGCCTAGATCGCCCATCTTGCGCCACAGGTCCATCGGGAACTGGTCGTTGCGGTCGATCTCGGCCGCACGCGGCGCGATCTCGGCTTGGGCAAACTCGCGCACCGCGTCGCGCAGCGCGTCAATGTCTTCGCCGAGTTGGAAGTTCAGGCCGGGCAGGTTCATCAGAGTCTCCTTCTTGTGTTGGCTTGGCTGTGTTTTTCAGTACTTCAGGCCATCGCGGCCCAGCACCGTCATCACGGTGGCGCTCATGCTGGCCACCAGTTTCCTGTTTGCTTGATCATCAGGTGCAGAGGCGCCCCACACCCGTCCTTCGACGACCGAAATCGTCCGGCCCGGCTTCAGCACTTCGGCCTCGCAGCAGAACCAGGGGCCGCGGGCGGGCGAGAGCAGATTCACCTTGAACTCGATGGTCAGCACGGCGGCATCCTCGGGCATCAGGCTGTAGGCGGCGTAACCGCAGGCCGAGTCCAGCGCCGTCGACACGATGCCGGCATGCAGGAAGCCATGCTGCTGTGTCAGCTCGGGCCGGTGCCACATCGTGATGCTGACCTTGCCCGGCTGGACGGAAGCCAGCTCAGCGCCCAGCGTCTTCATCACGGCCTGACGCTCGAAGGAGTCACGCAGGCGCTGTGCGTAGAGCGGATCCGCAGGCTGCATCGGCGCTGACTCCTGGTTGGCGACCGGCGAGACGGTCGAGTTACGTTTACGTAAACGTCAATTGTAAACACCAGCGCCGCGGCTTGGCATCGGGTCTGACCGGGCTTGACCGGCGCTCAGCTCTGCGGTCACCGATCCCCACTCGCCCAGGCCTTCAGTCGACCGCCGGCAGCAAACGCCTGACCAAGGGATGGGCCACGCGCTTGGCGGTGTCGATGGCATAGAAATGCTCGTCGACCCCGTCGCACAGCGCAACCCGGCTGAGTCGGTAGCGCTCAACAAGCTTGGCATGCGCCAGGTCGGCCGCAGGGAACACGCCCATGCCCCCGGCACCGAAGGTCGCGAGCAGGGCTGCATCCTCGAATTCCCCGACGATGCGGGGCTTGACCCCCTGCCGCTCAAACCACTGGTCCAGCCTTGCCCGCACCCCGGCATGGGTGGTCGGCAGCAGCACCGGAACGCGCGCCAGCGAGGCCGGAAACTCCCGCCGCGCCTCCTCCAGCAACTCGGCCGGCGCAAACCAGGCGACCGGCGAGCTGCCCAGCGAGTGGCTGTAGAGCTTCAGATTCGGGTTGCTGGGTGCGGGCCGGTCCGCCAGCACCACATCCAGGCGATGCAGGGCCAGCTCGGCCAGCAGGTCCTCGAAACGGTCTTCATGGCAGAGCAGGCGCAGGTTTGGCTCGTCCAGCACGGGCGACAACAGCTGCCGCACCAGCAGCTTGGGCAGGCCGTTGGAGATGCCCACCGCCAGCCGCATCGACGGGGCCGCCACCGCATCCGCGACCACGCCCGGCAAGGCCATGCCCAGCTGAAAGATCTGCTCAGCCTGGCGCATGGCCGCCTGGCCGGCCTCGGTCAGCGCCAGCCCTCGGCCGGCCGGCTTGAGCAAGGTGTAGCCCAGCGCCCGCTCCAACTCCCGAACCTGGGTGCTGACCGTCTGCACCGCCATGCCCAGGCGCTCGGCGGCACGCGAGACACCGCCCTCCTTGGCGACCACCCAGAAGTAGTAGAGGTGCTTGTAGTTGAAGCCCTGACTCATTTCTGATTTCCAGAAGTCTCGATCAGCCATTCTCTGCTTTTTTGTGCTGCCCTTGGCGACTATCGTGCCGCTGACCCTTTCCGTCCCTACTGCAGGAGACCCCTCATGGAACCTCTGAACTCGAACCAAGCCACCCAGACCCTGGGCGCGCACCAGCACTCGTCCGTTACCCAGGCCAGCCGTCACAGCCCGGCCGTGCAACGGGTGCTGCGCAACACCTACGCGCTGCTGTCGCTGACCTTGTTGTTCAGCGCCTTGACCGCCAGCGCCGCCGTGGCCATGAAGGCACCCGCCCCCGGCCTGCTGATCAGCCTGGTCGGCAGCTTCGGTCTGCTGTTCCTGGTGCACAAGTTGCAAAACAGCGTCTGGTCGCTGCCGGCCATCTTTGCGCTGACCGGCTTCCTGGGCTACACGATCGCACCCCAGCTGACTGCAGTGCTTTCGCTGCCCGGCGGCGGTCACAGCGTGGCCATGGCCCTGGCCGCCACCGGCGCCAGCTTCCTGACGCTGTCCGCCTTCGCTCTGGTGAGCAAGCGCGACTTCAGCTTCATGGGCAGCTTCCTGCTGATCGGCATGGTGATCGCGCTGGTTGCCGGCCTGGCCGCAGCCTTCTTCCAGATTCCTGCCCTGGCCCTGGCTGTGGCGGCGATGGTGGCCCTGCTGTCGGCCGGCCTGATGCTGATGGAAACCAGCCGCATCGTGAACGGGGGCGAGACCAACTACGTGCTGGCCACCGTGGGCCTGTACCTGTCGATCTACAACATGTTCAGCGCACTGCTCGCCTTGTTCGGCATGGGCGGCGGCTCGGACGACTGACGCGCGCAGGCCTGACTCGATGCAGAGTTCGCTGCCGCTACGGCTGAGGAAGGCTGCTCGCAGACTTGGCGAGCAGAGCGTTGCGGTGGGCGAGCTTGCCGCCCTGCAAGGTCGGGCTGCGATCGGCTCGCTGCTGATCCTGCTGGCCCTGCCCTGCATGCTGCCAGTGGCCGGTGTCGGAACGGTGCTGGGCATGGGTCTGGCCGGCCTGTCGCTGGGCCTGTGGCGTCAGCAGCAAGAGCTGCGCCTGCCAGACCGGGTGTCAGGCTTCAGCATGCCCGCCCGCTGGGCGCGGCGCGTGCTTGAGCTTCAAGCCACGATGTACGACCTGGCCGGTCGGGCCGCCAGGCCGCGCCTGCCCGCGGCTTTTGCCTCGGCGGCACAGCGTGCAACGGCGCTGACCGTCGCCCTGATGGCGGGCTTGATCATTCTTCCGATCCCGTTTGGCAATGTGCTGCCCGCGATCGCGATCAGCCTGTTCGGCCTGGGCATGGTGTTCCGGGACGGCGTCTTGATGCTGCTCGGCGGCCTGGTCAGCGTGCTGGCCGTGCTCTTCACAGGCACGCTCGCCTGGGGCGCCTGGGCACTGGGAAAGAGCTGGCTCCCCTTTTAGACCAGCGGCCGTGAATCCACGGCGGCCCGCTGCTCGCGAGAGAAGAGCTGCGCGTGTGCAGCCGAGGCGCCTGATGCGGGTCAGCGACTGAAGCTGCGTTTGAGCGCCGCCACGCCCGCACCGCTCCCGCTGTCCGGGGCGGTGCTGTCGCGGGCGTTCAGCGTACTTTCCGGCGCGCAACGCAATGAGGCGAAGGTCGCGGACAGTTCCGACTTCAGCTGCTGCAACTGCGCGAGCTGGCCGTCGATTTCAGCCATCTTGGCCAGCAGCCGCGCCTCGATCTCGGCGCGTCCGAATTGCCCCTGGGCCAGTTGCGGCAGGATGGCAGCGATCTCCTTGAGCGAAAAACCCAAGGCCTGCGCGCCACGAATAAAGCGCAGCGTCTCCAGCTGCTCAGGCCCATAACGTCGATAGCCATTGGCCGCCCGGCCCGCAGCCTGCAGCAGCCCTTGCTTCTCGTAGAAGCGCAAGGTGTCGGTCGAGATCTGGCTCGCCTTGGCGAGCTGACTGATGTTCATCGAGGCTGGCATATCGAAGCGGCGACTTGACCTTGGAGCATAGACCCATGTTTAGCCTGGGCAATCTCTCCAACTTCAGAGCATGCCATGCCCGCTTTCTTGTACCGGCTCGCGATAGCCTGCTGCCTGATCGCCAGCGCCCGGGCCGAGCCGCCCCCGGAAGTCAGCTTTTCCATCGTCAAGACCGCCCGCGTTGCGGTGGCCGAAGCGCTGCTCGTGCCAGGCGGCAGCTTCAGCAAGAAGATCGACTCCAACTTCTCAGCCTTCCTGATTCGACACGGCGAGAACACGCTGTTGTTCGACACGGGCATGGGCAGCCAGATCGCGGCCCAGTACCAGCAAGACATGCCGCCCTGGTGGCGGCCGTTCTTCAAGTACGAGAGCCCTGTGCGCCCAGCTCGCCAGCAGCTGCAGGAAGCTGGCATGGCGCTGCCCGGGCTGGTGGTGCTGAGCCATAGCCACTGGGACCATGCGGGCGGTGTGCAGGATTTTCCAGACGCGCGGGTTGCTGTTGCTGCGGCCGAGCTGGCGGCAATTCGTCAACCCAGCAGTGGCCCGGGAGGCACCTGGGCCTCGCAGATCGCGGGGGCCGGCATCCGCTGGGAGACGCTGGACTTTCAAGCCCGCCCGCACCGTGGCTATGCCCGCAGCCTGGACCTGTTCGGCGACGGCCGCGTGGTGGTGGTGCCGATTCCTGGCCACACGCCAGGCTCGGTGGGGCTGTTCCTGAAAGTGAGCTCAGGCCGGGAATTCTTCTTCGTGGGCGATGTCGCCTGGACCGTGGCGGCCATCCGGGCCGGTGCACCCAAGTTCTGGGCCGCCGGCCGGCTGGTGGATGGCCATGCGCAACAGACCCTGGACAGCGTGGCGCAGGTTCGCACACTGATGCAGCAACTGCCCGAGCTGGTGGTGGTGCCCGCACATGACAGCGCGGTACAAGACGCGCTGGGCTATTTCCCGCAATGGCTGCGCTAGCTGTCTGGCCTAGGCGTCTGCGCGGCAGGAGAAGCGTCGGCTGCAAACTGACCGCAGCGGTCCATTTTTCACCTGCTTCTTGCCCCATAGCTCGGCTATGGGGCTGCAAATCCGGCGAAGACTGTCCTCGCTGGGGCCAGTTTTCGCTTTCAACGCCTTCTGCCGCGCAGACTCCTAGAGAAAGCGCTCAAGCAGCCGCTTTGAATGCCGGTCCAGCGCAAACCGGTCCGGCAGCTGGAACTGGATGCCGTGGCTGCTGGAGATCAGCAGCCGGCCCTGATCGAGGCGACGGATGTCCTCCTCGGTCCGCAGGATGAACTGGGTCTCGCCACGGTCGGTGGCCACGGTCCACTGGCTGGGTGTGGAAAAGGTCGAGACCGACAGAATGGCTTTCACGGTCGGCATGAATTCGCGGCTGGCGAACTCGGCCTCCAGCAATTCGCGCTCGGCCGCGGGCAGGGCCGACAGGCGCTCGATCCAGGCCAGTTCATGGCCGTCGGTGCCGACCAGCGAAATGCCTTCGTCGGGCGCCGAGATCGGATGCGCGCGCACCGGGCTCACGCCGACATGCTCGACACCCTGCGAGTCCACCAGCACCAGACGCCCGAAGGCGTTGCGGGAAAGTTGCAAGCCAGGCGCGCTCATCGCTGCTCCTCGGTATGGGCATTGGGGTTGGGCGGCAACTCGGGCATCTCGGGCTCCGACTCCTCCTGCGCCTCCGCTTCGGCACGCCGGGCCTGCGCTTCGTACAGGCGCCAGTAGGCACCCTGCTTGGCCATCAGCTCATCGTGCGGGCCGACTTCGACGATCTGGCCGCGGTCCATCACCACCAGGCGGTCGGCCTTGCGCAGCGTGGACAGGCGGTGTGCGATGGCGATGGTGGTGCGTCCCTTCACCAGGTTGTCGAGCGCCTTCTGGATTTCCTTCTCGGTCTCGGTGTCCACCGCCGAGGTGGCCTCGTCCAGGATCAGCAGGCGCGGATTGATCAGCAAGGCGCGCGCGATCGAGATGCGCTGGCGTTCGCCGCCCGACAGGCCCTGGCCGCGCTCGCCGACCAGCGAGTCATAGCCTTGCGGCAGGCGCAGGATGAACTCATGCGCATGCGCGGCGCGCGCGGCAGCCACGATCTCCTCGCGGCTGGCGTCCGGCTTGCCGTAGGCGATGTTCTCGGCAATGGTGCCGAAGAACAGGAAGGGTTCCTGCAGCACCAGGCCGATATGGCTGCGGTAGTCGGCCACCGCGATGCGGCGCAGGTCGACGCCGTCCATGCGGATGGCCCCTTCGGTGACGTCGTAGAAGCGGCAGATCAGATTGACCAGCGTGCTCTTGCCCGAGCCGCTATGCCCGACCAGGCCGATCATCTCGCCCGGCTTGATGTCCAGCGACACGCCGCGGATCACCGCACGGTTGCCATAGCGGAAGCCGATGTCCTGGATCTGCAGCCCACCCTCAACCTTGGACAGCTGCACCGGCTGGGTCGGCTCCGGCACATTCGACTGGTGGTCGAGGATGTCGAAGATGCGCTTGGCACCAGCCGCCGCCTTCTGCGTCACCGAGACGATGCGGCTCATCGAATCCAGCCGGCCGTAGAAGCGGCCGATGTAGGCGATGAAAGCGGTCAGCACGCCGACAGTGATGTCGCCGCCCGCCACCAGATAGATGCCGAAGGCCCAGACCACCAGCAGGCCGATCTCGGTCAGCAGCGAGACGCTGGGCGTGAACAGGCTCCAGGTCTTGTTGAGCCGGTCGTTGACCTCGAGGTTATGCCGGTTGGCGTCACGGAAGCGCTGCGCCTCGCGCTTCTCCTGCGCGAAGGCCTTGACCACGCGGATGCCCGGGATGGTGTCGGCCAGCACCGAGGTCACCTCGCCCCAGACGCGGTCGATCTTCTCGAAGCCGGTGCGCAGACGGTCGCGCACCATGTGGATCATCCAGCCGATGAAGGGCAGCGGCAGCAAAGTGGCGAGCGCCAGCCAGGGGTTGATCGAGAACAGGATGACCGCGGTCATCAGCAGCATCAGCACATCGGTGATGAAGTCCAGCGCATGCAGGGACAGGAACACGCTGATGCGGTCGGTCTCACTGCCGATGCGCGCCATCAGGTCGCCGGTGCGCTTGTTGCCGAAGTACTCCAGCGACAGGCTCAGCAGATGCTCGAAGGTGGCGGTGCGCAGATCGGCCGCGATGCGTTCCGAGGCCAGTGCCAGGATGTAGGTCTTGGCCCAGCCCAGCAGCCAGGACACCAGAGCGGCGGCGAGCAGCCCGCCCAGATAGAGCGCCACCAGGCTGGAATCGATCTGCTGACCTTGCTGGAACGGGATCAGCACCTCGTCCATCAGCGGCATCGACAGATACGGCGCCACCAGCGTGGCGGCGGTTGATCCCAGCATCAGCGCGAAGCCCAGCAGCAACTCCCACTGGTAGGGCTTGGCAAAGCGCCCCAGGCGCAGCAGCACCCAGGTGGACGGCGGCGTGTGCAGCTCGCGGGCGCAGCTCGGGCATTCCTCGCTCTCGGGCGGCAGCGGCGCGTGGCAGCTCGGGCAATACTCGGCCTCGTCCTCCTGGCCCTCCGTGCTGCCCTGCCCCTGCGCCTGCAGGCGCTCGAACTGTTCAGCAAAGCGCTGGGCCTGCAGGTTCACCTGCAGCGTGAAGCGCCACAGCGCAAAACGTTGTTGGGCACCAACAAGTTCCAGGCTGCCCAGACCGGCATGGTCGGATATGCGCAGCTGCATATCGCGGGCGATCTGCCACTCGGCCCACTGGCGGCTGGCCGGATCCCAGGCCAGCAGGCGGCGATTGCTCAACACCAGCAGCCCCCGCGCGAAACTCAAACGCGAGTCCAGGTCAACGTCAAGGCTGGCCAGCACGTTCTCGTCAGGCATGAGACGTGACTGGACGGCGGCCAATTCCGGATGCTGGTCCGGCCCGACAACAGGATGGTGATGCTGCATTCTTTTTCTTCGCCTACGCCGCCCGGGCGGGCTCTTGGCGCAAATCGGCGCCTTGCTAACCGAGGATTTTCACCGATCAAGGCAGCAATAGCGAGAAGCGGGCACTAACACCCGCGACCGGCGCCAGCCGGCCCCGAAGCGAGCACAATTGCAACCTTGCCCATTTCCGGCAAGCCGTCCAGGCCCAATCCAGGCGCTTTTTCCATGAGCAGACACGACGACATCAAGCTTTTGCAGGTCAACTACCTGCGTGGTCCCAATATGTGGACCTACCGCCCGGCGCTGGAAACCTGGCTCGACCTCGGGGCCCTGGAAGACCACCCCTCGCACCTGCTGCCTGGCTTCAATGAGCGCCTGACGCAGCGGCTGCCGGCGCTGGTCGAGCACCACTGCGGCGTCGGCGAGCGCGGCGGTTTCCTGGAGCGCCTGACCGACGGCACCTGGATGGGCCATGTGCTGGAGCATGTGGTGATCGAGCTGCTGAACCTCTCCGGCATGCCCACCGGCTTCGGCCAGACCCGCTCCACCTCCACGCACGGCGTCTACCGCATGGTGTTCCGCGCCCGTGACGAGCAGGTGGCGCGATGCGCGCTGGCAGAGGGCCATGCGCTGCTGATGGCCACCATCAACGGCGAGCCTTTCGATGTGGACGCCGCCGTGGCGCGCGTGCGCGACAAGCTGGACGACTGCTACCTCGGCCCTTCCACCGCCGCCATCGTGGCCGCGGCCACCGAGCGGCGCATCCCGCACATCCGTCTGAACGACGGCAATCTGGTGCAGCTGGGCCACGGCGCGCGCCAGCGCCGCATCTGGACCGCCGAGACCGACATGACCAGCGCGATTGCCGAAGGCATCGCCCGCGACAAGGACCTGACCAAATCGCTGCTGAAGGCCGTCGGCGTGCCGGTGCCGGAAGGCGTGGCCGTAAAGACCGCCGAGGCCGCCTGGGAAGCCGCGCTGGATCTGGGCCTGCCGGTGGTCGTCAAGCCCTCCGACGGCAACCATGGCCGCGGCGTGACGCTGGACCTGCGCAAGCAGGAAGACGTGGCCGCCGCCTTTGCCGTGGCCGACAAGGAAGGCTCCGAAGTGCTGGTCGAGCGCTACATCCCCGGCAACGAGCACCGCCTGCTGGTGGTGGGCGGCCAGGTCGTGGCCGCCGCGCGTGGCGACGAGGCCTGGGTCATCGGCGATGGCCAGCACACCGTCGTGCAGCTGATCGATCTGCAGATCAACACCGACCCGCGTCGCGGCACCACCGAAGACTTCCCGCTCAACCGCATCGACATCTCCGAAGACCCGGTCGTGCTGCTCGATCTTCAGCGCCAAGGTCTGAGCCCGACGGCCGTGCCGGCTGCCGGCCAGCGCGTGCTGATCCAGCGCAACGGCAATGTCGCGATCGACTGCACCGCCCAGGTCCATCCCGACGTGGCCCATGCGGTGGCACTGGCCGCCCGCACCATCGGGCTGGATATCGCCGGCGTCGACCTGGTCTGCGAGGACATCTCGCGGCCCTTGAGCGAGACCGGTGGCGCCGTCGTCGAAGTCAATGCCGGCCCGGGCCTGCTGATGCACCTGAAGCCGGCCGAGGGCATGCCCCAGCCGGTGGGCCAGGCCATCATCGACCACCTGTTCGCCAGCGAAGAGAACGGCCGCATTCCCATCGTCGGCGTGGCCGCCTCGCAGGGCGGCAAGCACATCGCCCGCCTGGTGGCCTGGCTGCTGCACCTGAACGGCCGCCATGTGGGCCTGGCCTGCGGCGACGGCCTGTTCCTGGGCACGCGCCGCGTCGAGCGCCGCGACAGTGCCAACTGGGCCGCCGGCCATCGCCTGCTGATGAACCGCGGCGTCGACGCCGTGGTGGCCGAGAACGATGCCGCTTCGATCCTGAAGGATGGCCTGGCTTACGACCGCTGCCACGTCGGCGTGGTCACCGACATGGCAGCGCTGGGCCAGCTCGACGCCTACGACGTGCGCAATGAGGAGCAGCTCTTCAAGGTGCTGCGCACGCAGATCGACGTGGTGCTGCCTGACGGCATGGCAGTGCTGAATGCCGAGCACCCGAAGCTGGTCGAGATGGCGCCGCTGTGTGATGGCGATGTGGTGTTCTACGCCGCCGATGCCGCCAACGAGGCACTGAAGGCGCATCGCGAAGCGGGCGGCCGTGCCGTCTTCTTGCATGGCGGCGCGCCATGCTGGCCGATGGCGTGTCCGAGACCTCGGGCGCCAATCTGGACGCGCTGCACAAGCGCTTCATTGCCGCCGGCATCAGCATCGAGCTGCGCACCTTGCTGGCCGCCGTGGCAACCGCCTGGGCCCTGAACATCCCGCCCGAACTCATCTCTGCAGGCCTGGACACCTTCGTGCCCGAGCTGTCGAACTGAACCCGACCCGATTCTTCGAAAGACGACGCACCATGGAAGTCTCCCGCATCCGCGCGCTGCGCGGCCCGAACATGTGGAGCCGCCACACAGCCATCGAAGCGGTGGTCCACTGCGACGCGCAGGAACGCGCGATTGCCGACCTGCCCGGTTTCGAAGCCCGGCTGCGCGCGCTGTTTCCGGCCATCGGCGCGCTGCGCCCGGCCAGCGCCCAGAAGATCGACATCTCGCTGGCCCATGTGCTGGAGCAAGCCGCGCTGGCGCTGCAAGCCCAGGCCGGCTGCCCGGTGACCTTCAGCCACACCCACATCACCTCCGAGCCTGGCAGCTACCAGGTGGTGGTGGAGTACAGCGAAGAAGACGTCGGCCGCATGGCCTTCGAGGACGCCGTGGCGCTGGTGACGGCCGCCGCGACGAACGGCAGCTTCGACGCGGACGCCTCGCTCAAGCGCCTGCGCGAAACGGATGAGGACGTGCGCCTCGGCCCGTCGACCGGCTCCATCGTCGAGGCCGCCGCCAAGCGCGGCGTGCCCTACCGCCGCCTGACGCAGGGCAGCCTGGTGCAGTTCGGCTGGGGCGCCAAGCAGCGCCGCATCTGGGCCGCCGAGGTCGACGCGACCAGCGCCGTCTCTGAATCGATCGCGCAGGACAAGGATCTCTCCAAACGCCTGCTGCAGGCCGCCGGCGTGCCGGTGCCGATCGGCGCCCGGTGGACTCGGTCGATGACGCCTGGGCCGCTGCGCTCGAAGTGGGCCTGCCGGTGGTGGTCAAGCCGCAGGACGGCAACCAGGGCAAGGGCGTGACGGTCAACGTCGCCAGCCGCGAGCACATGGAGATCGCCTACAAGGCCGCTGACGAAATCGGCCAGGTGATGGTCGAGAAATTCCTGCCCGGCAGCGACTACCGCCTGCTGGTGGTCGGCGACAAGCTGGTGGCCGCCGCGCGCCGCGATCCGCCGCATGTGATCGGCGACGGCATGCTGACCGTCAAGCAGCTGGTCGACAAGGTCAACGCCGACCCCAAACGCGGCGACGGCCATGCCACATCGCTGACCAAGATCCGCTTCGATGACATCGCCGTCGCGCGTCTGGAGCTGCAAGGCCTGACCCCCGACTCGGTGCCCGACAAGGGCCGCCGTGTGATCCTGCGCAACAACGCCAACCTCTCCACCGGCGGCACCGCCACCGATGTGACCGACGATGTGCATCCCGAGGTGGCCGCCCGCGCCATCGCCGCGGCCCAGGTCGTCGGCCTGCATGTCTGCGGTGTGGACGTGGTGGCCGAGGGCGTGCTGCAACCGCTGGAAGAGCAGAGTGGCGGCATCGTCGAGGTCAACGCGGCGCCGGGCCTGCGCATGCACCTGAGCCCCAGCTATGGCAAGGGCCGCAATGTCGGCGAAGCCATCATCGCCCACCTCTACGGCCATGGCCACAAGAGCGAGGACGGCCGCATCCCGGTGGTGGCCGTCACCGGCACCAATGGCAAGACCACCACCACGCGCCTGATTGCGCACCTGTTCGCCACCTGCGGTCTGCGCGTGGGCATGACCAATACCGACGGCGTCTATGTGGATGGCCGCCAGATCGACAGCGGCGACTGCTCGGGCCCGAAAAGCGCGCGCAATGTGCTGATGCACCCCGATGTCGAGGCCGCGGTGTTCGAGACCGCACGCGGCGGCATCCTGCGCGAAGGCCTGGGCTTCGATCGCTGCCAGGTGGCTGTCGTCACCAACCTCGGCGATGGCGACCATCTGGGCATGAACTTCCTCAACACCGTCGAGGAACTGGCCCTGGTCAAGCGCGTGATCGTGCAGAACGTCGCCCCCACTGGCTATGCGGTGCTGAATGCAGCCGACCCGGTGGTGGCGAACATGGCCAGCGTCTGCCCCGGCCAGATCATCTTCTTCGCGGCCGACCGCCATCACCCGCTGATGGCCACGCACCGCGCCCAGGGCAAGCGCTGCGTCTATGTGGACGGCGATCAACTGGTGGCCGCGCAAGGGTCTTGGCGCGAAAGCATCCCGCTGCGCGACATCCCGATCACCCGCAACGGCACGATCGGCTTCCAGGTCGAGAACGCGATGGCCTCGGTGGCTGCCGCCTGGGGCGTTGGGCTGGACTGGGACACGGTGCGCCGTGGCGTCGCCAGCTTCGCCAACGATGCCGACAACGCGCCGGGCCGCTTCAATGTGATGGACTTCCGCGGTGCCACCGTGATCGCCGACTATGGCCATAACGGCGACGCGATGCGCGCGCTGGTGGCCGCCGTCGAGGCCATGCCGGCCAAGAAGCGCTCGGTGGTGATCTCGGGCGCCGGCGACCGCCGCGACGAGGACATCCGCATCCAGACCCAGATCCTGGGACAGGCCTTTGACGATGTGCTGCTGTTCCAGGACGCCTGCCAGCGCGGCCGCGAGGATGGCGAAGTGCTGGCCCTGCTGCGCCAGGGCCTGGAAGGCGCCAGCCGCACCAGCCGGGTTGACGAGATCCGTGGCGAGTTCATCGCCATCGACACCGCGCTTGAGCGCCTGCAACCCGGCGATCTGTGCCTGGTGCTGGTCGATCAGGTGGAAGAGGCCTTGGCGCATCTGGCCAGCCGCATCGCCGCGGGCTGAGTTTTTCTTCTGCTGCGCCGCCCTCATGCGTCGTTGGCCGGATGCTCGGGATCCTCACGTACAGGAAGTACGTTCCGGTCCCTGCACCCCGGCCGGCTAGACTGGGGCCGGCCAGCGACGACGAACCGGTCGACCGAATTCCCAAGCCCGCTCGACGGGCTTGTTTTCAATTCCATATTTCGACTATCATTGAACTATGGAAGAACAAGACGCGATCAAGTCCCTGGCTGCCTTGGCCCATGGTGCCCGGCTGCAGCTGTTCAGGCTGCTGGTGGTGGCAGGGCAGACCGGCCTCACGCCCGGCGCGATGAGCGAGCAGCTGGGCCTGCCCGCGGCCACCCTGTCCTTCCATCTGAAGGAACTCGCCAACGCCGGGCTGGTCAGCCAGCAGCGCGATGGCCGCTACCTGATCTACCGCGCGGCCTTCGAGCAAATGACGGCGCTGCTCGGCTACCTCACCGAAAACTGCTGCCAAGGCACGGCCTGCCTGCCGGTGGCCGCCTGCAAACCCAGCAAGTCCTGCTGAAGAACCCTCTCAAGGAGCCTCACCATGAAGCGTTTCCATGTCCATGTCCGCGTTGCCGACCTCGGCACCAGTGTTGCCTTTTATTCCAAGCTCTTCGGCGCCGCACCAGCCCGCCAGGAGAGCGACTACGCCAAGTGGATGCTGGAGGACCCGCGCATCAACTTCGCGATCTCCTCGCGCGGCGGCGAGCCCGGCGTCGACCACCTCGGCTTCCAGACCGACAGCGCCGAGGAGCTGCTGGCGATGAAGGCCCAGGCCGAGTCCGCCGACATGGCCCTGGCCGACGAAGGCGAAACCACCTGCTGCTATGCCCGCAGCGACAAGTATTGGGTCACCGACCCGCAGGGCCTGGCCTGGGAGCATTACCACACGCTGGGCAATGTGCCGCTGTTCAGCATGCCGGCTGGCGATGCTGCCCAGCCCGCCGAAGTCGCAGCCTGCTGCGCCCCGCCGCCGAAGGCCGTGGCGGTCAGCGCTGCAGGCTGCTGCCCGCCGGCCAGCGCCGGCAAGTCCTCCTGCTGCTGAGGCCGAGGTCGCCATGAATCAGAGCAAGCCCAAGAATGTCCTGTTCGTCTGCACCGGCAACTCCGCCCGCTCGATCCTGGCCGAAGCCCTGCTGAACCAGATGGGCCAGGGCCAGTTCCAGGCCTGGTCGGCCGGCAGCCACCCCACGGGCGTCGTCAACCCGCTGACGCTGCAGACGCTGCAGCGCCTGCAGCTGCCCTCGGGCAGCTGCCGCAGCAAGAGCTGGGGCGAGTTCGCCGGCCCGGATGCGCCGGAGCTGGACTTTGTGTTCACCGTCTGCGACCAGGCCGCTGGTGAAGCCTGCCCGGTCTGGCCCGGCCAGCCCATCAGCGCCCACTGGGGCCTGCCCGATCCCGCTGCTGCACAAGGCAGTGACGAGCAGCGCAGCCAGGCCTTCATGAACACCGCGCTGGCGCTCAAGCGCCGCATCGAGCTGATGCTGGCCCTGCCCGTCAGCAGCCTCAACCGCCTGTCGCTGCAGCAGGCGCTGCGCGATATCGGCCAACAGTAAGCCAAGGTTGCTTGTCCATGACCACCAATGTCCTGATCCTTTGCACCCACAACTCGGCACGCAGCGTGCTGTCCGAAGGCATGCTCAACCACTGGGCCGCCAAGCTCGGCAAGGATGTGCGCGCCTACAGCGCCGGCAGCGCGCCCAGCGGGCGCCTCAACCCCTTCGCACTGGAAGCGCTGACCAAGGCCGGCGTTGACGTGACACCCTATCGCAGCAAGAGCTGGGATGAATTCGTCGCCCCCGGCGCGCCCGAGATGCGCATCGTCATCACCGTGTGCGACAGCGCTGCCGCCGAGACCTGCCCCTACTGGCCGGGCTCGCCGGTCAAGGTGCACTGGGGCTATGCCGATCCGTCCAATGCCGAGGGCGGCGATGCCGGCAAGCGCGCCGCCTTCGAGCTGACGCGCCAGGCCATCGGCTATCGCATGCTGCAGCTGCTGCAACTGCCGCTGTCCAGCATGGGCAATGCCGAACTGCAGCTGGCCCTGACGGAGATTGCGCAGCAATGAGGCTCAGGCATCGTCTGCTGGCCGAAGCGCTGGGCACGGCCTTGCTGCTGGCTATCGTCATCGGCTCCGGCATCATGGCCGAGCGCCTGGCCGGCGGCAATGTGGCCCTGGCCCTGCTGGCCAACACGCTGGCCACCGTCTTCGGCCTGTATGTGCTGATCGAAGTGTTCGGGCCAATCAGTGGCGCCCACTTCAATCCGGGCGTCAGTCTGGCGATGGCCTGGCGAGGTGAGCTGGACAAGCGTGTGCTACCGCCCTACATCGCGGCCCAGTTGCTGGGCGCGATGCTGGGCGCCTGGCTCGCGCATGCGATGTTCGAGCTGCCGGTCTTGCAGTTCTCGACCAAGCTACGGGAGGGGCCGGCCCAGTGGCTGGCCGAGGGTGTGGCCACCGCCGGGCTGCTGCTGGTGATCCTGCGCGCGCCAGCGGCCCGCGTCAGCAGCCTGGTGGCCGCCTATATCGGCGCGGCCTACTGGTTCACCGCCTCCACCTCCTTCGCCAACCCGGCCGCGGCCTTCGGCCGCATGTTCAGCGACAGCTTCGCCGGCATCGCGCCCTCCAGCGTGCCTGGCTTCATGGCGGCCCAGCTGCTGGGCGCCGCCGCCGGCCTGTTGCTGCACCGGTGCCTGGGTGACGCCGAAGCCCGCGCCTGAGGCCATGCCCAGCCCGACGCCGCGGGCCTGGCTGATCGTCTGCGCGCTCGGTGTGGCTCAGATCGTCTCCTGGGGCAGCTACTTCTATGCCTTCGCGCTGCTGATGCAGCCGCTGCAGCAGCAGCTGGAGGCCAGCCAGGCCGTGGTGGTCGGCGCCTTCTCGCTGGCCCTGCTGGTGGCGGGGCTCTTGTCGGCGCCGGTCGGCCGCTGGATCGACCAGCATGGTGGCCATGCGCTGATGAGCTGCGGCTCGCTGGCCGGCGCGGCGCTGCTGGCCTTGCTGAGCCAGGTGCAGAGCCTGCTGCAGCTCTACCTGGTGTGGGCCGGCCTGGGCGCCGTGATGGCCGCCACGCTTTACGACCCCGCCTTCGCCGTGCTGGCGCGCCTGTTCAAGCAAGGGCCGCGCAAGGCCATTACCGTGCTGACCCTGTTCGGCGGCTTCGCCAGCACCGTGTTCTGGCCGCTCACGCAAGGCCTGCTGGACACGCTGAACTGGCGCCAGACCCTGTGGGTGCTGGCCGCCATCAACCTGCTGCTGTGCGTGCCGATCCACGCCCTGCTGCTGCCACGCGCCACGCCGGCCGGCCGGCACACCGCCACTGCCGCGCCGCCACCCACCCGCTGGCGCGAACTGTTGAAGCGGCCTGGCTTTGCCTGGCTTTGCGCGGCCTTCACTGCCAACACGCTGGTGTTCTCGGCGCTGGCCGTGCACCTGCTGACGCTGCTGGGCAGCCGTGGCCTGAGCCCGTCGCAAGCGGCCTGGGTCGGCGCGCTGATCGGGCCGATGCAGGTGCTCGGTCGGGTGCTTGAGTTCGTCTTCATGGGTCAGGTGCGGCCCTCGCGGCTTGGCACGCTGACGCTGTGGCTGCTGCCGGCCTCGCTGGCGGTGCTGTTGCTGGCCGAAGGCGCCAGCCCCTGGATCGCGCTGTTCGCGCTGCTCTACGGCGCCGGCAACGGCATGATGACCATCGTGCGCGGCGCGCTGCCGGCCGAACTCTATGGCCGCGAGCAGTACGGCGCCATCAACGGCGCGCTGGCCACGCCGGTGCTGCTGTCCAAGGCGGCCGGGCCGGTGCTGGCCGCCTGGCTGCTCGGCTGGCTGGCGCCGCTGCCGCTGATCGGCGTGCTGGCCGCGCTGGGGGCGGTGGCTGCGCTGCTGTTCGCACAAGCGATCGCCAGTCATCGCGCTAAGTAGCCCGGGATAGGGACATTGTTCGCTGGCCAGAGGCGAAGCGGCGGGAGTAGGCTCAAAAGCCAGCTGTAGAGGAGCCTCCTTCGATGTCGACGTCCGCCAACACTTCCACAAGTTCCCGCCAGATCGCCTGGCTCAAGGCCGACCGCCTGATGCTGGTCGCCATCGGCCTGCAGGCACTGCTGGCGCTGGTGCTGGGCTGGCAGTGGGGCCAGAACGGCCTGGCCTGGGGCATCGGCCTGCCGCTGCTGTTGCTGGCCGGCGGCCTGTATGGCATGGCCGGCGGCACAGCCGTCAGCGCGCATGGCATGGCCTTCGTCACGATGGCGATGGTGGCGCTGCACATCCAGCTGGGCAAGGGCATGCTGGAGTACCACTTCGGCGTCTTCACCTCGCTGGCCTTCCTGCTGGTCTATCGCAACTGGGCGCCTATCGTCACCGGCGCCGCGGTGATCGCCGTGCACCACATCCTGTTCGACCGCCTGCAGCTCGCTGGCATGGGCACCTTCTGCCTGACCGAGCCGGACTTCGGCCGCGTGCTGATCCACGCGGGCTATGTCGTCGTACAGACAGCCTTCGAAGTTCTCATCGCCATCGAAATGCACAAGCGCGCCGTCGAGCAGTCTGAGCTGATCCGCATGGTCGAGGGCATGGAAGACCAGGGCCGCATCAACCTCAACACCGGCTCGCTGCGCGCATCGATCGGCACGGCCGCGCAGCTGCAGCAGGCGATGGCGCGCATTGCTTCGGCCGTTTCGCAGGTGCAGGTCGCGGCCCAGAGCATCGGCACGGCCAGCGCCGAGATCGCATCGGGCAACCAGGACCTGTCCAACCGCACGGAACAAACCGCGTCCAGCCTGCAGCAGACCTCGTCCTCGATGGATCAGCTGACGCATGCGGTGGGCAACACCGCCGCGTCGGCGCGTGAGGCCAACGGCCTGGCCGCTGGCGCTTCTACGGCGGCTGCCAAGGGCGGCGCGGTGGTCGGCCAGGTGGTCAGCACCATGCAGGCCATCGACGCCAGCGCCAAGAAGATCGCTGACATCACCGGCATGATCGACAGCATCGCCTTCCAGACCAATATCCTGGCGCTCAATGCCGCGGTGGAAGCTGCCCGTGCCGGCGAGCAGGGCAAGGGCTTCGCGGTCGTCGCCTCCGAAGTGCGCAATCTGGCCCAGCGCTCGGCCGAAGCGGCCAAGGACATCAAGGGCCTGATCAGCACCTCGGTCGAGCAGGTGGCCGCAGGCGCGGACCTGGTGCAGGCCGCTGGCGAGGCCATGAAGGAGATCGAAGGCTCGGTGCAGCGCGTGGCGGGCCTGATCGGCGAGATCGCCGACTCCTCGGCCCAGCAGAGCCAGGAGATCGCCCGCGTCAACCAGGCCATCCTGCAGCTGGACCAGGTCACGCAGCAGAACGCCGCGCTGGTTGAGCAATCCGCCGCGGCGGCCGAAAGCATGCGCGAACAGGCGGCGCGGCTGAGCGAGAGTTCCGCCGTCTTCCGCACCTGAGCCGCAGGCACTCGCTCAGGTCGGTGGCGCTGCCGGCCAGCGCCGCAGCAGTTCCTCCACCGCGGCCAGCACGGCCGCGTGATAGGCCCGCCAGACCGGATCGCGCCCCAGGCCGCTATCACTGGCCAGGAAAGCCTGCGCCTTGGCGGCTTCAGCCTGCAAGGCCGGCACCGCATCGGCGTGCAAGCCCAGGCGTGCCGCGCGGCGCAGGACCGCATAGCGTCCTTCATCGGCCTTGAGGCTGGGCGGCGTGGCGTTTTGCCGGTCGAGCTGGCAGACCGGCCCCTGACCCTGCAGACGCGCTTCAAGCTGCGCGATCTCGGCGGCCAGCCAGCGCTGCAGCTCGTCGGTACCGGGCGGATTCATCGAATTTGGCGGCAAGGCTTCACGATCGGGCGATTCTGCGCGAGCGGCGGCCCTGGGCCGGATGATGCAGATCAACGCCCGCCAGCGGCTTTGCACGCATAGTCCGCCCCTTCGAACTGTTTGTTGCCCCGCCGGCCTTGCTGGCGGACTGTTGTCGGAGTCTGGGATGAATGCGATGGTGAACCTGCTGGGCGCTGGATGGGATCTGGCGCTGGGCACCTGGCCGCTGTTGACGGTGGCCGCCCTGCTGTGGGCTGTGATGATGCTGAGCGCCCTGCGCCGCGTCGTCGCCCGCCAGCCCGGTGGTCTGACACTCGCGCTGCTGGCGGGTGGCTGGGCCGTCGCTGCCGCGCTGGCCATCTCGCCCGAACTGGGCCAGGCCACGCTGAGCCAACCGATGGCCGGGCTGTCGCTGGCCCTGCTGGCCGCGCTGGTGGGCTTCGGACTGATCCGTTCGCGCAACGCGCTGCGCTGACGCGCCGCCAGCACCGATACTCGGGGGCCGTCTTGGCCAGCCACAGCGTCCCCATGTCTGTCGTCTCCAGCTCTCCGAATCCGACCTGCCTGCCGCCCGACGATCCGCTGCGCGGCCTGCTGCACAACGAGGTCCACGCCCGCCCCTCGGCCCGAATCCGCCTGCCGGCGCTGGTGGTGCTGGTGGCCGTGCTCAATGAAGGCGTGAGCCGCGAGGACGAATGCGCGCATCTGCGCCGCCTGCCCGGGCAGGACGGGCTGCAGCCCGCCGATCTGGCCGACAACTTTCTGCGCCTGCGCCTGGGCGGGCCGACGCTCAAATGGGAGCGCCACAGCGAATTCACGCGCTACTCGCTGGTCCAGCCGCTGCCGCCGCAGGCCGCACTGGGCGCCAGCGAGCCCGAGTTGCTGGAGAGCCTGGCGCTGGATGCCTGCTGGCTGCGCGAGATCCCCGGCCGCACCGTGGCAGCCGTCAAGCTGGTGATGCTGGAGCATGACATCAGCGACCCGCATGCCGCACTGGCGCTGGCACAGCAGTGGTTCGGCGGCCGCACCGTAGTGGCCTCGATGCTGGGCAACGGCCACTCGATGGCGGTGACCAACTTTCGCCTGCTGCCCAGCGGCTTCGAGCGCATGCTGGTGATCGCACCGCCGGGCACCAGCGAAACCCGGGCCGGCCGCGTCTCGCAGCGCCTGCTGGAGCTGGAGATCTACCGACTGATGGCGCTGCGCGGCCTGCCGGTGGCCAAGGCGCTGGCACCGATGCTGGCCGAGTCGGAAGCGGCGCTGGCCGAGGTCACCGCCAAGCTGGAGGCCCGCCAGGATTCCGAAGCCGAGCTGCTGGACAGCCTGATCCATGTCGCCGCTGGCGTCGAGCGCGCCACTGCCCAGCACCTCTACCGCTTCTCGGCCACCCAGGCCTATGACGCGCTGGTGCGCCAACGCATCAGCGAGCTGCGCGAAAAACCCATCCCGGGCACGCAGACCATCGGCGAATTCATGCAGCGCCGCCTGTCGCCGGCCATCGCCACCGTGGTGGCCACCTCGGCGCGGCTGGCCTCGCTGTCGCAGCGCATCGAGCGCGCCAGCGCACTGCTGCGCACGCGTGTCGACATCGCCACCGAAACCCAGAACCAGCAGCTGCTGGCCAAGCTGACGCGCGGCCAGGACCTGCAGCTGCAGCTGCAGTCCACCGTGGAAGGGCTGTCGATCGCAGCGATCTCCTACTACGTCGTCAGCCTGCTGCTGTATGGCGTCAAGGCGCTGAAGTCGGCCGGCCTGCCGCTGAATCCCGAGATCACCACCGGCGCCTTGATCCCGCTGGTGCTGTGGGGTGTCTGGAAAGCCACGCAACGGGTGCATGCCCGGCTGAACCACTGAGGCCGCGACCGCGATGCTGGCCATCCAGATCGGGCCGGTGGCCCTGCCCAGCACACCGCTGCTGCTGTTGCTGAGCCTGTGGGGCGCCAGCTGGCTGGCTGGACTTCTGGCGCGCCGCGCACCGGCCGACGCCGAGGGCCGCAAAGCCGCGGCCGATGCGGCCAGCCAGACCCTGTTGAACGCCGGCTTCGTCGGGCTGCTGGTGGCCAGGCTGGCCCATCTCGCGCTGAACGCACCGGCCTACCTGGCCACGCCCTGGTCGGCGCTGGATGTGCGCGATGGCGGCTGGCAGGCCGGTGCCGGCGTGGCCGCGGGCTTCGCCTGGCTGCTGTGGCGCGGCTGGCGCAGCCCGGGCCTGCGGCGCGCGCTGGCCGGCAGTGCCGCGGCTGGCCTGCTGGTCTGGCAGGCCGGCTCGGCAGCACTGGGCCTGCAGCAGCAGCGCCCGCTGCCCGATCTGCCCTTGCAGGCGCTGGCCGATGGCCGCAGCCTGACGCTGACCGAGGCGGCGCGCGGCCGCCCGCTGGTGATCAATCTGTGGGCCAGCTGGTGCGGCCCCTGCCGTGCCGAGATGCCGGTGCTGGCGGCGGCGGCCCAGCGAGACAGCGGCGTCGGCTTTCTGTTCGTCAACCAAGGCGAATCAGCGGCGGCTGTGCGCGCGTACATGCAAAGCCAGCAGCTGCAGCTGCCCGAGGTGCTGCTGGACGCCGGCTCGCAGCTGGGGCCGGCGCTTGGCTCGACCGGCCTGCCCAGCACCTTCTTCTACGACGCGCAGGGCCGCCTGGTCGATGCGCATCTGGGTGTGCTGAACGCCGCCGCGCTGCAAAGCCGGCTGCGCCTGCTGCGCCCCTGAACGACGCGAGCGATCATGCTGATGGATACCCTGCTCCCCCTGCTCCCCCTGCTGCTCGGCGGCGGCGTCGGCCTGATCATGGCGCTGACCGGCGCCGGCGGTGGCGTGCTGGCCGTGCCGCTGCTGGTGTTCGGCCTGCACCTCAGCGTGCAGCAGGCCGCGCCGGTGGCGCTGATCGCCGTCGGTGCGGCCGCCGCCCTGGGCGCACTGCTGGGGCTGCGCGAAGGCGTGGTTCGCTACCGTGCGGCCGCACTGATCGGCCTGGTGGCGATGGCGATGGCGCCGCTGGGCGTCTGGCTGGCACACCAGCTGCCGCCACAACCCTTGATGCTCGGCTTTGCCGGCGTGCTGCTGTTCAGCGCCTGGCGCATGGCAAGGCCTCAGGATGCTGACTCCTTGGCTGCGCGTCCGCCACCGCCCTGCAAGCTCGACCCGGCGCAAGGCCGGCTGCGCTGGACGCCGCCCTGCGCCGCGATGCTGGGGCTGACCGGCCTGCTGTCCGGCCTTCTGACCGGCCTGCTGGGCGTGGGTGGCGGCTTTGTCATCGTGCCGGCGCTGTCGCGCTATTCGGATCTGGACCTGCGCAGCATCACTGCCACCTCGTTGGCCGTGATCGCGCTGGCCTCGCTCAGCGGCGTGCTGGCCGCCAGCGGGCATGGCAGCATGGACTGGGACCTGGCGCTGCGCTTCGGTGCCGCTGCGATGCTGGCCTTGGTGCTGGGGCGGCGCCTCGCCGCGCGTCTGCCGGCGTCGACGCTGAGGCGGGGCTTTGCCGCGCTGATGGTGCTGGTGGCTGCGCTGATGCTGGCGCGGGCGCTGGGCTGGATCAGCGGCGCCGGCTGAAGAACAGCCAAGGCTCGCGCGCCGTGCGGGCGCTCAGACTTCGTCCTGCAGGCGCGCCGCCTGCTCCAGCGCCTGACGGTCGATGCGGGCCGAGCGACCGGGCAGGATCTCAAGCACGCCGTCGCGCCTGAGCTGGCTGATCAGCCGGCTGGCCGTTTCGATGGTCATGTCCAGCATCGCACCGATCTCCTCGCGCCGCGGCAGCCAGATCACGCCATCGGCATCGGCATGCACGGCCAGGCGCAACAGCAGGCGCAGCACGCGGCGCCGCGCGGGCCCGGTGGCCAGATCGGCGACCCAGGTCTCGGCATCATCGAGCGCGCTCTGCCAGCGCTGCATCAGCTCGCGCATCAAGGGGGTCTGCTGCTCGCCCAGGCTGTCCACCAGACTGCAGGGGATGCGGCACAGCTCCAGCGGCGTGCAGGCAATCGCCTCGTCCGCATAGGGCCGGCCCAGCAGGGCTTCCTGACCGATCAGATCGCCACGGCCGGCCAGGCGCACGATGCGGCGGTCGCCGCGCTCAGTGACTCGCTCGAACCGCACCACGCCCGAACGCACGGTGTAGACAGCCACGCCCTTGTCACCCCGGTCATAGATACGCTCATCCGCGGCCAGCTGCGGACCGGCAATATGCGCGTGGATGCGCTCCAGCCCCTGCTCATCGAGCGCGCCGAACAAGGCCGAGCGGCGCACCTCGCAGGCGGCGCAGACCGCGGACTGCGGGTGGCGCGAGTCCTTGCTGTACAGCGGTATCACGGACATGGCGGGGAGCGGCGCCCGGAAGCTGCCGCGTTCGAAGCAAGCAACGGAGTGCCAAGGATTCTACCGCCATATATCGCCATCCGCTTATGTTTACAACGCGCACGCGGGCTGTCGACCCACCACGAGAATCGGCAGGAGAGCGCTGCGTCGCCAAGGCAGGCCCGTCCGGTCCGGCGCCCGCGCGCGCAGCACCCCAAGAACAAGCAGGAGTTGATCCCATGAAAGCTCACAAGATCGCCGTCATCCCTGGCGACGGCATTGGCAAGGAAGTGATGCCCGAAGGCCTGCGCGTGCTCGACGCCGCGGCGCGCCGCTTTGGCATCGCGCTGGAGTTCACGCCGGTCGAATGGGCCAGCTGCGACTACTACCTGCAGCATGGCGAGATGATGCCCGCCGACTGGAAGGCGCAGCTGCAGGGCCAGGACGCGCTGCTGTTCGGCGCGGTCGGCTGGCCGGCCACGGTGCCCGACCATGTCTCGCTGTGGGGCTCGCTCTTGAAGTTCCGCCGCGAGTTCGACCAGTACATCAATCTGCGCCCGGTACGCCTGTTTGAAGGTGTGCCCTGCCCCTTGGCCAATCGCAAGCCCGGCGAGATCGACTACCTGGTGGTGCGCGAGAACACCGAGGGCGAATACACCAACCTCGGCGGCGTGATGTACGCCGGCACCGAGCGCGAGATCGTGATCCAGGAATCGGTGTTCAGCCGCTTCGGCACCGACCGTGTGCTGAAGTACGCCTTCGAGCTGGCGAAAGGGCGCGCGCACCAGCACCTGACGGTGGCCACCAAGAGCAACGGCATTGCCATCAGCATGCCCTGGTGGGACGGCCGCGCCGATGCGCTGCATGCCGACTATCCGGGCGTCACGGTGGACAAGCAGCACATCGACATCCTCAGCGCCCGCTTCGTGCTGCAGCCGCAGCGCTTCGACGTGGTGGTGGCCAGCAATCTGTTCGGTGACATCCTCTCCGACCTCGGCCCGGCGACCACCGGCACCATTGGCCTGGCGCCTTCGGCCAACCTGAACCCCGAGCGCAAGTTCCCCAGCCTGTTCGAGCCGGTGCACGGCTCGGCGCCGGACATCTACGGCCAGGGCATCGCCAACCCGGTGGCGATGATCTGGTCAGCCGCGCTGATGCTGGACTTCCTCGGCCACCGCGACGCGCACGACGCCATCCTGCGCGCCATCGAGCAGGTGCTCCGCAGCGGCCCGCGCACGCGCGACCTGGGAGGCAACGCCTCCACCGTGGCGATGGGCGAGGCGATTGCGGGCCTGGTGGCCGCGATCTGAGGCCCTGCGCAGCCGCGCTCAATCGCGGCAGGAACGGGCAAGCCGGCCGCTCAGCCCACCAGGCGCTGCTGCGCCACCCAGGCCTGATGCACCCGCGCCACCGCCTCATCAATGCCCATCAAGGCGGTATCCACCACCAGCTCAGCGGCGGTTGGCGCCTCGTAGGGCGCGCTGATGCCGGTGAAGTCGGCGATCGCGCCAGCACGGGCGCGGCGGTACAGGCCCTTGGGGTCACGCTGCTCGCAGACTTCCAGCGAGGCGGCCACATGCACCTCGACGAAACGGCCCGCGCCGATGATCTCGCGCGCCATGCGGCGGTCTTCGAGCAACGGAGAGATCAGGGCGCAGATCACCGTCAGCCCGGCGCGGTTCATCAGCGCGGCCACCTCAGCCACGCGGCGGATGTTTTCCTTGCGGTCGGCGGCACTGAAGCCCAGATCACGGCACAGGCCGGTGCGCACCGTATCCCCGTCGAGGATGAAATGCGGCACGCCTTCACCGGCGAAACGCACGGCCAGGCCTTCAGCCAGCGTGCTCTTGCCGGCACCTGACAGGCCGGTGAGCCAGATCGTCAAGGGTGCAGGCGTGTTGTTGGCGCGAGTCGAGATGATCATGGGCCTCATTGTCCACGGGTGCGAAGCGCCCGCGGTGCAAACACCCCGACCAGGGCATCGCCAAGCCAAGTCCGGGCCCATCAGCCAGCCGGACGCAGCGAATCAGCCGCGCAGCAGATAGACCTGCGTCACCGCGCTGCCCTGCACGATCATCGGGCCGGCCCAGGCAGGCGTGCTGCCGGCTGGCAGCTCCTTACTCAGCTTGGGCGTGCTCAGCGGCGGCTCTGGCGCGGTGTCGAGCTCTTGGAACTCCGCCAGGTTGGTGAGTACGTTCTTGGCGTTGACCCAGATGCGGGCGCTCAGAAACTTGGTCCCCAGCGCCTCTTCGCCCTCGATCGCCTTGGCCTGCTGGGCCAGCGAGAGCTTGCCGGAGAGTTCAACGTGATAGGTGGCCATTTGGAGTGCTCCTGGTTGTTGCTGCGGCGCTTGCTTACTTCAACAGGCCGTTGTCCTTGAGGGCCTTCTCGACCAGCGCGATGCGCTCCGGGGTCGGCGGCCGCAAGGCCTTCAGCAAGGTGGCACGCGCGTCCTTGGCGGTCTTCTGCTCAGGCAACCCAAGTTGCGACAGGGCCTTCTTGGCCTTGTCCATGGCCGCATCGTTGATCGAAAAAATAGCGCCGCTGATCTGCTTGCGGCGCGTGATCTCGGCATCACTCGGCACTTCCAAGGCACGCACCTCGTCCAGCGCCGCCTTCTTGTCGCTGTCGGCCCGCGCCGTGATCTCGGCGATGGCCGCAAGCACCGTGCCCGCTGAGTAATAGTCCTCCAGATCCGCCAGCGCCGCCGTGCCGTCATAGGCGCCGAGCGTGTCGCGCTGGCTGCCGCGCATGCGCACCAGCACATTGGCGCGTGCAGCGCCCATCGCCGCCACCAGCGCCGGCACCGTCTTCTCGTAGAAATAGCTCTTGTCGACGATGCCAAAGGCACCCACCACGCCTGCGGCAAAGAGCGCGTAATTGGTCTTGGCCTTGACGCTGTCGACAAAGGCGCCGGCCGTGCTGGCGCCCAGCGTGGTGCCGGCCGCCGCCGCCGAGGCATCGGAGCGATCCGCCATCAGATCGCGAACGAACTGGTGGAACTGCAGATCGATCACCGCGATCGCCTTGTTCTGCAGCAGATTGCGATTCAGCTCGGTATCGGCCGCCTGCAGATCCGCCAGATCCTGCGATACGAGATTGATCTTGCTGACCACATCGGCCGTCGGCTGGTAGCGCGTGGGCGTGCCGCGCAGCGTCGAGCAGCCCGTCGCCAGCAGGAGCACGGCCAAGCCCATCAGCAGCCGGGCCGCGAAGAACAATGTGGGCGGGCGTGATGCCAGCGCCTCAGGATGTGTTGTCTTCATCGGGAATCCCCTTTTCATGACCAGGACCTTGGTCTGCACAGCCAGCCCGGCACTGCTAAGCAGCAGCGAGCCTGAACTGATGTGGCAGAGGATGGCGCTGCAGTTTGAACGGCACATCCTCAGTGCGCTGGACATTGCGCTGGCTGCCCCCTGCTAGCGCTAGCTCTGATAGCGTCAATGCGTACTGGCCCTCAGTGACGGATCGCCAATCGATGAATCGCCTACCGCTTGCCCTGACAGCTCTATGCCTCCTCGTCAGCCTCGGCGACTCTGCCCTCGCGCAGCAGCGCAGCAGTGTGCCGATGGACTGCCAGCAGAAGTACAAGGAGGTGAGCGACGCTGTCGTCAACCAGCGGCCCTACTGGGAATTCGACCAGACCGAGGCTGGCTGGCGCCAGTTTGGCAACTGCCTGGCCGAGCAGGCCCGGCTGCTGCGACGCTACCTCAAGCGTCAGGAAGCGGAGATGCGCAACGTCCGTTGGCATCTGGCCCAGACACTGGCCTTGGAGGGCAAGCACGCGGCGGCCTCGGAGCAAGCCCTGCTGTCCGTCAACCCCGACGAGACCGAGCAGCAGCCCACCTTCGCTTGGAACAGCTATGTGCTTGCCACCGCAGCCTTTCTGCGCGGCGATCGCGCCGAGTTCGACAAGCACTACGAAGCCCATCGCCAGGCTGCAGCGGCACATCGCGAGAACAAGACCAACTTCCAGGTCCTGACTGGACTGGCGAACTGCTTTGGGAAGCCGTATCGCGATGCGTACGGGCGCTGCTTAAGGGGTCGGTAAACTGCGCGCCGCTGCGTCCGTAAAGGGCGCTGCTCCACCGGGCCAAGCACTTGCGCCGACAATCTGCACCATGAATCCTCAGAACTCTTCGCTTCGTTCAGTCGACCAGGCGCGCCAAGCAGCGCAATGGGAGCGCAACAAGCCCAGCATCTATGTCGATGTGGGCCTGGGCCTGTTCTTTTTCGTTTGCGCCAAGTTCACCGACCTGACCACCGCCGCCTTGCTAGGCGCCGCCGCCGGGCTGGCTGTCTACGTCGTGCAGCGCTATGTCAAGGTCGACCTGATCGGCGGGCTGGCGATGTTCGGCGTGGTGATGCTGCTGGTCTCTGCAGGCTTTTCCTGGCTGTTTCAGGACGACTGGGCGGTCAAGATGAAGGGCACCATCCTGGGCCTGCTCACCGCCACCCTGTTTCTGGGGGACGGCCTGCTCAACCGCGGCCGCTACTTCGGCCGCCGGCTGGCGCGCTATGTGATGGAGCCGGTTGTCGAGCAGCGCCTGGCCATCGGCCTGGGCCTGCTCGGCGCGCTGATGGCCACGCTCAACTGGGGCGTGGCCGAGTTCTTCAGCACCGATGTCTGGTTGGCCTACACCACCTTCGGCGACATCGCGCTGAGCATGCTGCTGTTCTTCGCGGTGCTGAGGTTCGCGCGGGCCTGAGGGCTGCCGCGCCGGCCAGCGGCCACGCAGCGGCTCAGCCCTGCCGCCTCAAGCCGGCTTGTTCTTCAGCTTGCCCTTGGGCATCACCGCCGTCGTCGGCGCGACGGGGCGGGTGGAAACAGACGAGGACTCCTTGGAAGTACCGCTGTCCTTCTTCGGCTTCTTGTTCGCCTTGTCGTTGCGTTGTTCGCCCTTGGCCATGTCCTGCGCTCCTTGAATCAACCGTTGGATGTTGTGATGCGACTGTGCTTGCTGCCAGCGTCATGCCGGTGAAGGCCTGAACGCAGCAACTGCCGGCACTCTACTACCGCTTTGCTTGCTCACACGCATTTGAGCCCTTCGGGCCAAGGCGTGCGACGGATGCGCAGAATGATGCACAAGAGCAGATCCGCCTGCTGCAGCTTCCGCGCTGGGCGGCAGATGGTCAGCCTGAGTGGCAGCTTTTGGCTGGGCGCGCCTTGAGCACGGCCTCTTGCTCGCCGCGGTTTCGCTACCGAGCCCGTGACGGGGATGACGCAGGCTCGGACGGTGACGCAAGCTTGGCGGGCTGCTCAGTGACATCCACGTACACGATGGGAGGCGGCGGGAGCGGCGGCGCAGGCTCGTCGTCCAGGAGGGCTGTGCGCCAGCTCACCACCAGCGCAATCGCCAGCCCGTGCACGCCCAGCACCACAGCGGCCGCGGTCAAGCGCCAGCGGCGGCTGCGACGCTTGGGCCACTGCGTGCCCTGCTTCGATCCTGGCACTTGGCCCCTTCCTTCTGTCTCTCTCATTCAGCGCCCTGCTCGCGGATCACTGCCGCCAGAAAGTCCCACAAGCGCCTATCTTCGCTGAAAGCCACAGTGCGGCGCAGCGCGTCGGTCTGCCGTCGCCCGCTATCGAAGAGGTGCCCGGTCCCTGCTGTCCCGCCCCACAAGTGCCTGCACATGACGCCGCGTCTTCCGCGCCGGGCGACTTCTCTTCTGGTTCTTCGCCAACTTGCGGGGGTCAGGGCCTGTTGACACTACGCTTTCAGCGCCGCAATCAGCGCCTGAAGCGCAGGCGGCATCTGCCGCCGGCTGGGGTGGTACAGCGTGAGCCGGGGCAGCGGCGTGACCCACTGCGGCAGCACATGCACCAGGCGGCCGCTGTCCAGATGCTCCTGCACCAAGCCGTCGAGCACGCGGGCCACGCCCAGGCCGGCCAGCGCCGCCTGCACCAGGGTGTCGTTGTCGTTCGAGGTCAGCGGTCCCTCGACGGCCAGCTGCGCCGAACGCAGGCCGCGGTTCAGCCTCCAACCCGACAGCCGCCCGGAGCTGCTGAGCCGATAGCGCAGGCAGCGCTGCGTGAGCAGATCGTCCGGCGTCTTGGGCAGGCCATGCCGGCTCAGATAGTCCGGAGACGCCACGGTGATGATGCGAAAAGCCGGCCCCACGGGCACGGCGATCATGTCCTTCTCCACCGTATCGGCCAGGCGAATGCCGGCGTCGAAGCCCTCGGCCACGATGTCCACCAACGCGTCGCTGACATGCAGCTCGACCTCGATGCCGGGGTGCTGCTCCAGAAAGCGCGGCAGCAGCGGCCAGAGCACCGTCATCGCGGCCAGCTTGAATGTCGTCAACCGCACCTTGCCGGCTGGCGAGTTGCGCTGCTGCACCGCCGAGGCCACCGCCTCGTCGATGCTCTGCAGCGCCGGCCGCAGCTCGGCCAGCAGCCGCTCGCCAGCTTCAGTGGCCGAGACGCTGCGCGTGGAGCGGCTGAGCAGGCGCACCCCCAGTCTCTCCTCCAGCGCCTTGAGCGCATGGCTGAGCGCCGATTGCGACACCCCCAGACGCGCCGCAGCGCGGGTGAAGCTGCGCTCCTCGGCCACCACGGCGAAGGCCGCCAGGTCGGCCATCTGCCGGCGCGAATCCACATTCAGTCTATTCATGAACGTATTTCATAAGCTCATTGAAATTCATTGGCATTGAACTGTAATCGCCATGCCTCTAGAGTGCCGCGACCGACAGCGAACACGCTGGCCTCGCCTCCGGCAGCACGCCCGGCACCGGCCTTTCCGAATCACTCCATCCGACGCACGCATTCATGTCCAGCCGCATCTCCAGCCTCAGTCAGGCGCTAACCTTCCCACTCCTTGCCCTGCTGGCCCTCGCGCTCGGCCTTGGTCTTGCTGGCTGTGGCCATGCGCCCACGGCAAGACTGCCGGCAACCCAGCCCGAGCCGGTCGCGCTGACCCACACCTTCGTGCACCAGCTGCCGGCCAGCGACAGCGGCCGCAAGTACTGGCTGTGGGTGTCGGTGCCGAGCCAGTACGAGCAGATCAAGGACAAGACGCTGCCCGTGGTCTTCACCACCGACGCGCCCTACTCCCTGCCCCTGATTCGCGGCATCAATGCCATGGTCGGCAATCAGGGACGCAATATCGAGCCCTTCATCCTGGTGGGCCTGGGCTACGAGCCAGGACTGCCCCTCAGCGGCAGCCGCAGCCGCGACTACACGCCAACCAATCCGCTGCGCAAGCCAGACTACAAGCGCGAGGTCTACCGCGCCGCAGCCTATGGCGAAGCTGCCAGCTACCGCGACTACCTGGAGCGCCAGGTCCTGCCCTTCGTGCGCGAGAACTACCGGGCAGACCTGAGCCGCAGCACCTTTGTCGGCCAGTCCTATGGCGGGCTCTTCGGGGCCTTTGTGCTGCTGACCCGGCCCGGGCTCTTTCAGACCTATCTGCTGGGCAGCCCTTCGCTGTGGTTCGATGAGCGCGCGATCTGGGAGATCGAGTCGCGCTACGCAAGCCAGCACCAAGACCTGAAGGCCAGGGTAAGGCTGTACGCGGGCTCCTTCGAGACCGATCGACCTGAGCCGCGATACACCCCCAACTGGAACCTGTTGGGCGATATGAAGGAATTCGAGGCGCTGCTGCGCTCGCGTCGCTATCCGGGCCTGGAGATCAGCAGCGAAACGCTCGCAGGCGAAGACCACAGAACCATGGGCCCCACCTTCTTCACCCAGGGGCTGCTCTGGGCGCTGCCTGGCTACGGCCCCTATGACCCGAGCTGAGGCAAGGCTGAACAAGTCCCTCGCGCAGGCCGAGAACGGATTCCCCATCGCGCTTGGCCAGCGCGACACAATGCAAAGGTGATGCCCCATCCGACCCCTTCACGACCTACATGCGCCTGCTGCTGATCGAAGACGACCCCATCCTGGGCGAGGGCCTGCGCGACTTCCTGCGCAGCGAGGGCCATCTGGTCGACTGGGTCAGCCGCCTGGCTGACGCGCGCGGCCTGGTGGACGAGCCCTATGACGCACTGCTGGTGGACTGGCAGCTGCCCGACGGCTCGGGGCTGGACTGGATACGCGGCCTGCGCCAGCGCGGCAGCGCAACGCCGATGCTGATGCTGACCGCGCGCGACCAGTTGGGCGACCGGGTACGTGGCCTGGACAGCGGCGCCGACGACTACCTGGTCAAGCCCTTCGAGCCCGAGGAGCTGTCAGCGCGCCTGCGCGCCGTGTGCCGACGCTCCGGCGGCGGTGCCAGCACGGTGCGCCAGATCGGCGACTTGCAGCTGGACCTGCTGGCCAAGACCGTCAGCCGCGCCGGCCAGCGGGTGGATCTGACCGCACGCGAGTGGCGGCTGCTGGAAGCGCTGCTGCAACGCACCGGCCGCATCGTCAGCAAGCCCGACCTCGAAGCCCTGGTGATGGGTTTCGAAGGCGATGTCTCCAGCAATGTGCTGGAGGTGCATGTGTCCAATCTGCGCCGCAAGCTCGGCGCCAGCCTGATCGAGACCGTGCGCGGCCTGGGCTACCGATTGATCGCCTGACAAGGCAATCGGCAGCGGCCTCATGCGCCGATGCGATGATTCGCGCCCAGACAAGCAGCGAGGGAGAGCGTGCGATGGACCTGCTTCTGTGGCGCCATGCCGAGGCCTTTGAACTCGAGCCTGGCGGTGATGACCTGCAGCGTGCCCTGACGCCCAAGGGCGAGCGGCAGGCACGCCGCATGGCGGCCTGGCTGAACCGGCATATGAGCGCCGGCACGCGCGTGCTGTGCAGCCCGGCACGGCGCACACGCCAGACCGCCGATGCGCTGGGCCGCGACTTCCGCGTGCTGCCCGCCCTCGCACCCGACGCGGAGCCGGAAGCCCTGCTTCAGACCGCCAACTGGCCCGATGCACGCACGCCGGTGCTGATCGTCGGCCACCAGCCCACGCTGGGCATGACGGCAGCGCTGCTGCTGACCGGCAGCGCCGAGCCCTGGCCGCTGCGCAAGGGCGCGCTGATCTGGCTGCGCCGGCGCGAGCGCGATGGTCAGGCGCAGACGATGCTGCACGGCGTGGTCGGGCCGGACCTGGTATGAGCCCTGACGGCGTCACCCGCCGCGACCTGCTGGCCGGTGTGGCCTTCGCCGGCCTCGGCGGCGCGACGCTGGCCGATCCGCTTGGCGACGCCACGCCACTGCGGCGCCTGGACGGCCAGCGACTGGAAGCTGCGGCCGCGCTGCATGCCCGTGCCGCGGGCGCCGCACCGCCAGCCCCGCCGGACTTAGATGCGCAGAAAGGCGAGCACTACGAGCTCGTCATCGTCGGCGCCGGCCTCAGCGGACTGGCCGCCGCCTGGTGGTACCGCCGCCATGCCGGCCGGCCGGTGCGCATGCTGCTGCTGGAAGCCCAGCCCGATCTGGGCGGCCACGCGCTGCGCAATGAATTCGTCGCCCGCAATGGCCGCCGCCTGATCGGCTATGGCGGCTCGCAATCGCTAGACTCGCCCGGCCTGTGGTCGCCCGCCGCACGCGCGCTGCTGCAAGGGCTGGACATCGATCTGACGCAGTTCGAGTCCTGGTATGACCAGGGCTGGTCCGCTCGCCACGGCCTGACGCGCAGCGCCACGCTGTTCAGCGCCGAAGCCTGGGGGCAGACCCGGCTGTTGCGCCGCGAGCCCGGCACGCCGCCGGCCGCCACGCTGGACCAGCTGCCACTGAGCGAGGCCGCCCGGCGTGATCTGCTGCAGCTGTGGACGGCGCCGCGCGACCCCTTCGCGGACTTGAGCCCGCCAGCCAAGCGCGCCCGCCTGGCCGCGCTCAGCTACGACCAGCTGCTGACCGAGGTGCTCGGTCTGGACGCGCAGCTCTGCCGTTACCTGTCCGACCGCAGCAAGGACTACCTGGGCGCCGGAACCGACGCGGTGAGCGCGCTGGACGCCTATGCGCTGGGCCTGCCCGGCTTCGAGGCAATGGGCCTGGGGCGCCTGCCTGACCGCTTGATGAGCCCCAGTGCACGCCAGCTGATGCTGGGCCGGGACGACTACATCTACCACTTCCCCGACGGCAATGCCGGCCTGGCGCGTGCGCTGCTGCGCAGCCTGATCCCTGCCGCCTTGCCGGGCACGGGCATGGAATCGCTGGTGCTGGCGGCGCGCGACGATCCGCAGCTCGACCGCCCGGGCGCGCCGGTGCGGCTGCGGCTGAATGCGCCGGTGCAATCGGTGCGCCATGTCGGCCCGGTGGGCCAGGCCCGTGTGGTGGACATCAGCTACCAGGATGCCAGCGGCGCACTGCAGACTGTGCGCGCCGACCAGGTGCTGCTGGCCTGCTTCAACCGCGCCATCCCGACGCTGTGCCCCGAGCTGCCCGCCTTGCAGCGTGAAGCCCTGCTGGACCAGGTCAAGGTGCCGCTGGTCTATGCCAATGTGCTGCTGTCCGACTGGCAGGCCTTCGCGCGTGCCGGCATCGGCGGCTTCAGCGCGCCGGGCAGCTTCTGGCAGCGCGCGGCGCTGGACTTTCCGGTCAGCGTGGGCCGCTACCGCTTTGCCGAAACACCGGCCGACCCGATCCTGCTGCACCTGAGTGCGGTGCTGCTGGACGGCCCGGCCGGCAGCCCGCCGCGCCAGCAGGCCGCGGCCGGCCGACGCCGGCTGCTGGCCCTGGGCTTTGAAGAGTTCGAGGCCAGCATCCGCTCGCTGCTCGATCAGGCGCTGGGGCCGTTCGGCTTCGATGGCACGCGCAGCATCGAAGCGATCACGGTGAACCGCTGGCCGCACGGTTATGCCTATGAGTACATGCGGCCCTGGGACCGCTACTGGCCCGCCGGCCCCTTGCCGATCGAGACCGCGCGGCGACGCTGGGGCCGCATCGCGATCGCCAATGCCGACGCCGGCGCCTTTGCCTATGCGCATGGCGCCATCGACCAGGCGGCGCGAGCCGTGAAGGACTTGCTGCCTGGCGCACGGCTGCCGGCCTGGCACAGGCGACCCGGCCCGGCGCCGTGGAAGAATCGAGCCAGCCGATGACAGAAGCACCCCAAGAAAAGCCGGCCGCGGACACTGCACCGGACGACGCCAGCGCCCCCCACTGGGCGGTGCGGATGAACTACCGCAATCGCAGCGCGTCCTGGCTGATGGTGTTCGGCATCCTGGCCCTGCACTTCCAGCAACAGAGCTACGGTCTCTGGCACTGGGGCCTGATGGCCCTGCAGTTCCTGGTCTATCCGCATCTGGCCTATCTGCGTGCGCACCGATCCGCCGACCCCTTGGCTGCGGAACTCTGGAACCTGCGGCTGGACAGCTTCTGCTTTGGCATCTGGGCCGCGGTGCTGGGCTTTCCGCTCTGGCTGAGCTTTGTCGCCATTGTCTGCAGTTGCATCAACCTCGCAGCCTTTGCCGGAGCCCGGGGCCTGATGCAGTCGCTGGCGGCGACCGGCGCCGGCATCCTGCTGACTTTCACGCTCGGCGGTGCCGGCCCTTTTGCACCCGACACCAGCTTGGCGGTCAGCCTGCTGTGCATCGTCGCGATGGCGTCCTACCTGGCTTTGTTCGCCCAAGGCGTCAACAGCCGGACCCTGGCGCTGCATGAAACCCGGCTCAAGCTGCGGCAGAGCGAGTCGGCCCTGCAGGACAAGCTGCAAGCGATCGAGGCGCTACAGGAGCAGCTGCGCGAGCAGGCCAACCGCGACCCGCTGACCGGCTTGTACAACCGCCGCTACCTCGACGACTCGCTGCAGCGCGAGCTCGACCGCTGCGCGCGCGAAGGCCTGCCGCTGAGTCTGCTGCTGATCGATCTGGACCACTTCAAGCAGATCAACGACAGCCACGGCCATGCCGCGGGCGACGCCGTGCTGTACCGGGTGTCGGCGCTGCTGCTGCAGCACATGCGTTCCAGCGACATCTGCTGCCGCTGGGGCGGCGAGGAATTTCTGCTGGTGCTGCCTGGCGTGGGGCTGGACGCAGCGGCCGAGCGGGCCGAGCTGTGCCGGCGTGTCGTCGCAGAACAGGGCAGCACCGAGACCCTGCCCTGCGCGGTGACGCTGTCCATCGGCGTGGCCACCTGCGCGGCCGAGGCCGGCACCGCACCGGCCGCGCTGATCGATGCCGCCGACCGCGCGCTGTACCGCGCCAAGGCCGAGGGCCGCGACCGTGTCTGCGTGGCCGCAGCCCAGGCCCTGCAGTGAAGCCCTGAGCCGGCCGGCGACAATCCCGCTCATCACGACCATCGCCCACGGCCATGCCCCGCCTGCAGTTCGACATCCCCGCCCGCCTCGCCTTCGCCACCGAGATCCAGATCTACATCAGCCATGTGAATCAGGGCGGCCACCTGGACAACGCCCAGCTGCTGACGCTGGTGTCAGAGGCACGGGTGCGCTTCTTCAAGTCGCTGGGCTATCGCGAGGGTGATGTCGCCGGGCATCCCATCGTGGTGGCCGACATCGGCGCGCAGTACAAGTCCGAAGGATTCCATGGCGAGATCATGCGGGTGGCGATGCAGCCCACGGATTTGAACCGTTATGGCTTCGACCTGCTGTTCCTGATGAACGATGTCGAATCGGGCCGCGAGGTGGCGCGCGGCAAGATCGGCGTAGTCTTCACCGATAGCCAGACGCGCCGCGCCGCGCCGATGCCCGAGGCGTTCCGCGACCAGCTGCTGGCGCTAGCCTAGATTCCACCAGGCCGGCAGCAGGCGCTGTACCTCGGGGCGCGCGAAGCGGTCGTCGATCAGGTGCAGCACGCCCTGATCCTCGGGCGTGCGGATCACGCGGCCGGCGGCCTGCACCACCTTCTGCAGGCCGGGATAGAAATAGGTGTAGTCGTACCCGGCGCCGAAGAGCTGCTGCATGCGTTCGCGGATCTGCTCGTTGACGGGGTTGAGCTGCGGCAGGCCCAGCGTGGCCAGGAAGGCGCCGATCAGGCGGCGCCCCGGCAGGTCCACCCCTTCGGCGAAGGAGCCGCCCAGCACTGCGAAGCCGATGCCCTGGCTGTGCTCGCTGAAGCGGGCCAGGAACTCGCGCTGCGCCGCCTCGGACATGCGGCGCTGCTGCGCCCACACCGGCAGCTGCGGATCCAGGCGCTGCAGCGTTTCCAGCGCCTGCGCCAGGTAGTCGTAGCTGCTGAAGAAGGCCAGGTAGTTGCCCGGCCGCTCATGGTACTGGCGCACCATCAGCTCAGCGATCGGCGCGAGCGAGCGCTGGCGGTCCGCATAGCGGGTGGAGATGCGGCGCGCGATATGCACCTGCAGCTGCTCGGCCTGGAAGGGCGAGCCCACCTCGATCTGCACATGGCGGGCCGGCAGGCCCAGCAAGTCGGCGTAATAGGCCATGGGCTGCAAGGTGGCCGAGAACAGCGTGCTGGTGTGCGCGTCCTCGAAGCGCGGCTTCAGGAAGGGCGCCGGCACGACGTTGCGGATGCAAATGATCGATTGCCCCGGCTTGTGCAGCGCCGGCGCGCGGCTGACATCGACCAGCGAATGCGCATCCAGCAGCTCGGCCATGCGCGCCAGATGCAGGGCCTCGAAGTAGAAGGCCTGCAGCGCGGCATCGCTGTCGGCCGGGTGTTCACTGAAATGTTCGGTGATCGCGCTGCTGCACTGCTGCAGCGCAGCCAGCAGCGCGGGCGGAAACTCGGGCTGCAGCGCGTAGTCGGTGCTCTGCGCCTTGTCCAGCGCCACCCAGGCCCGGCGCACTTTGTCGAGCGCGCGCTTGAGTACGGGCATGGACTTGGCCGCCGGGCCGCGCCGGGCCTGTGCCAGCGTCTCGGGCAGCAGCTCAGCCGTGAACATCTTGCGGCCCCGTTCCACCAGGTTGTGCGCCTCGTCCACCAGCAGGCCGACGCGCCAGCCATTGGCCAGGGTCAGGCCGTGCAGCAACGCGCCGAGATCGAAGTAGTAGTTGTAGTCGCCGACCACCACATCGGCCCAGCGCGCCAGTTCCTGGCTCAGGTAATAGGGGCAGACCTGATGCGCCAGCGCCAGCTCGCGCACGCGGGCCTGGTTCAGCAGGCCGCCGGATTCAGCGCAGGCGGCGGCACGTGCTGCCGGCAGGCGCTCGTAGAAGCCCTGAGCCAGCGGGCAGGACTCACCGTGGCAGGCGCGGTCGGGATACTCGCAGGCCTTGTCGCGCGCCACCATCTCCAGCACGCGCAAGGGCAGCGGGCCGCTGCTCAAGTGCGTCAGCGCATCCAGCGCCGTCTGCCGGCCAGAGGTCTTGGCGGCAAGAAAGAAGACCTTGTCCAGGCGCTCGGCTGGCGCCGCCTTCAGCAGCGGAAACAGCGTGCCCATGGTCTTGCCGATGCCGGTGGGCGCCTGGGCCAGCAGGCAGCGGCTGCTCAGCGCGGCCTTGTAGACGCCTTCCGACAGCGGCCGCTGGCTGGCGCGAAACTCGCCGAAGGGAAATCCCAGCGCGCGCAGCGCCGCATCGCGCGCCTGCCGGTGCGCCAGCTGCTGCTCGGCCCAGCCCAGGAAGCGCTCGCACTGGCTCTCGAAATGCAGCTTCAAGTCCTGCGCGCTGCAGTGCTCGCTGAACACGGTTTCCTGCTGGCTGCCGATGTCCAGATAGACCAGCGCCACCTCCAGCGCCTCCAGCCCTTCTTGCTCGCACAGCAACCAGGCATAGACCTTGGCCTGCGCCCAGTGCAGACGGCGGTGCGACTCGGGCTGGCGCTCGAGCCGGCCCTTGAAGGTCTTGATTTCTTCGAGCCGCTGGCGCTGCGGGTCGTAGCCATCGGCGCGGCCGCTGACGCGCAGACACTTGTAGACGCCGCTCAGGCGCAGCTCAGCCTGGTAGCCGGCGCCGCGCCGGGAGGCCACCAGCGCGTGGCCGGCCATGCCTTCCTGCGCGCTGGGCGCCGGGGTGAAGCGCAGATCGAGATCGCCCGATTTGGCGCTGAACTCGCAGAGCTCGCGCACCGCCACCGCATAGCGTGCAATGTCAGCCGCGTCGGGCGGCGCAGCGCTGGTGCTCAAGCGGCATCCTGCAGCGGCTCAT
>JACDQM010000093.1 GCA_015657635.1 Roseateles sp. | reverse complement strand
CTTTGCGCAAATTTGCGCAAACGGCGCCAACGTCTTTGTGTGCCCCCCGCATTCACGGGGTGCGGAGACCTCGGCGTGCCGCCATGACACAGGAGATTCACGCTTTCCCTGAAGCATGGGGCTTTGCTGCACTGCAGTATGTCCGCCACAGGTTTTCCATCACCGAGGGAGTCTCACCATGTCCAAGCGTTTCTTTGCCCTGGCCGCCTTGGCGGCGGCCAGCCTGTCGGCCCAGGCCCAGGTCCAGCTGACGGCTGCTTCTCTGAACTACAGCCAGAACTTCGACACCCTGGCCAGCAGCGGCACCAGCAGTAGCCTGCCAACTGGCTGGGCTCTTCTTGAAAACAACAGCAGCGTCAACGTCAGCTACGCTGCTGGCACCGGCAGCAACAACGCCGGGAACACCTACAGCTTCGGCAAGGCCGACAGCACCGAGCGCGCTCTGGGCGGCCTGCGTTCTGGCTCTCTGGTGCCGGTTATCGGCGTGTCCTTCATCAACCTGGCCGGCCGCGCCATCGAGAGCGTGAGCATCGGCTACATCGGCGAGCAGTGGCGTCTGGGCGCCCTTAACCGAGCTGACAGCCTGACGTTCCAGTACAGCACCGACGCCACCGCCCTGAACAACGGGGTCTGGACCAGCGTGAGCGCGCTGAACTTTCTTGCCCCGACGAAGACCGGCACCGCCGGTGGCCTCGACGGCAATGCCGCCGCCAACCGCAGCGCGCTCTCGGGCAGCATCGCCGGCCTGAACCTGGCCCAGGGCGGCAGCCTCTGGCTGCGCTGGAGCGATGTGGACGCTAGCGGCGCCGATGACGGCCTGGCCATCGACGACTTCAGCTTCAACGCCACCCTGGCCCCCGTGCCCGAGCCCAGCACCTACGCCCTGCTGCTGGCCGGCCTGTGCGCCGTGGGCCTGATGAGCCGTCGCCGCCTGGGTCGCTAAGCCCGCGGCTGCCGGGCTGCCGCCTTTCAGCGCGGCCCGGCCAGCTTGCGCGCGCGCTTGGCCGCGTACATGGCCTGGTCGGCTGCGGCCAGCCAGGCATCGAGCGTGGCGTGTCGCTCGCGGTCAAAGGACACCGCGCCCACACTGAAGTCCAGGGCATATCCCCGCGCGCTGCTGCGGTTATAGGCCTGGAGCAGGCTGCGCAAGCGCTCCAGCGCGGCGCTGGCCTGCTCGGGCGTGCTCTCGGTCAGCAGGACCAGGAATTCGTCCCCCCCTTGGCGGGCAATCACATCCGAGCCCCGGAAGGCCTCGCCCAGGCACTGGGCGAAGGCTTTCAGAGCCAGATCGCCCTCGGCATGGCCGAAGCGGTCATTGATGGGCTTGAACTCGTCCAAGTCCATGTAGAGCAGGGTCGCGGGCTGGCGATGCCGCTGGCACCACTGCAGCGCATGCTGGGCCAGCGCCATGAAGCCGCGGCGGTTGGACAGGCCGGTCAGCTCATCCAGCGTGGCCATCTGCACAGCGGCCAGTTCCTGCTCGGCCATGCGCGCCAGATCGCGCAGCAAGGCGAGGTCCTCGGCATCCATCTGGCGCGGCTCGCGATCGATCAGGCACAGCGTGCCCAGACGCCCGCCGCTTCCGACCGACAGAGGACATCCTGCATAAAAGCGGATAAATGGCTCCCCGCTCACCAGGGGGTTGTCGGCAAAGCGAGGATCCTGCGTGGCGTCGGGGATGAGGAAGACGTCGTCGGCCAGGATGGCATGGCCACAGAACGAGATCTCTCTGGGTGTCTCCGACACATCCAGGCCCACGCAGGACTTGAACCACTGTCGTTGCGCATCGACCAGGCTGATAAGCACGATGGGCACGCCGAACAGGCGCTTGGCCAAGCGGGTCAGACGGTCGAAGCGCTCCTCTGCAGGCGTGTCGAGGAGATTCAACCCCCTCAGGGTCGCAAGGCGCAGTGCCTCATCGGGGGGCAGATCCGGTATTTGCATGGCGACAGCCGCAAAATTGGGGGCAGCCGCAGTCTAGCCCGCCGAGTGAGGCCCGCAAGGCCCATCGAGGCCATGGACCCTCGCCCCCGGCGGCGTAACATCCTTGTGCATTCGCGCCCCGGGGCGCAGTTCCCACGATCAATCAAAAAGGACTTTGCGATGCGCTTGCTGTCATCCCTTGCACGCGGCCTGTCGGCTGCGGCCCTGCTCCCCAGCCTCCTGCTGCTGGCCAGCCCCGGCGCTCAAGCCCGCGGCGATGGCTGGCGCCAATGCGCCACCGAAGGCTCGGTGTGCGAAGTCCGGGGCAATGCCCTCGTACGCTACGGCGTACCCGGCAACTGGGCCACGCGCTCGGTGCGGGGCGAGGTGATGTGCAGCAACGAGACCTTTGGCGACCCGGCGCCCGGATCGCCGAAACGCTGCGAGGTCGCAGGTCGCAACGGAGGCGGCTCGCAGGACGATGCCGATGACTATGTGTTCTGCGCCACGGAAGGCCAGGTTTGCCGCTTCCGCGGCTCGGCCGATGTGCGATTTGGAACCGGAGACCGATTTGCCACCCGGCGCGCCCATGGCAGCGTGCGTTGCGACGTCACGGCCTTCGGAGACCCACACTTTGGCGTGACCAAGCATTGCGAGGTGCCGCGTCGCGCGCTGCTGGGCAGTGACAACGGGGGCTCGGGCGGCTCCTGGGGCAATGATGACGGCTGGCGCTACTGCGCCGCGGAGGGGCAGACCTGCAAGGTACGGGGGCGCGCCACGGTGCGCTTCGGCGACGGTCAGCGCTTTGCCAAGCGTGACGTCAACGGCGAGGTCGCCTGCACGACCGATGTGTTCGGCGATCCCAGCCGCGGTGTGATCAAGCACTGCGAAGTCCAGACTTCCGGCTGGGGCGGCGGCTGGGGCGGAGAGGGCGGCAGCCAGCGCTGGCAGGCTTGCGCCGACGAGGGCGGCCTGTGCCGTTTCAGCGGCCGGGCCCAGGTGCGCTACGGCACGGCTGGGCGCTATCAGTACCGCGACGCCTGGGACACTGTGCGCTGCAACAACGATGCATTTGGCGGCGATCCCTACCCGAACCGCCGCAAGCGCTGCGAGGTGCTGCGCTAGGCCGTCTACACCGCCACGGGCAAATCGCCCGCCGTCCGTGCAGCCTGTCCGGGCTCGGCTGCAGACTGTCGCACGGCGCTGGGGCGACATGGCATGGCTTGCTATGGTGTGCTACATCAGCAACACACCTGGATCCCCGCCATGCCTGAACGCTGGAATGATTCAAGTCCCATCTATCAGCAGCTGGCCGACCGCCTGGCCGTGCAGCTGCTTGAGGGAGAGCCCCCGGAGGGGCAGGCCCTGCCCTCAGTACGCGCGCTCGCCAGCCGCTATCTGATCAACCCCTTGACCGTGGGCCGTGCCCTGCAGGCCCTGGTCGAACAGGATCTGGTGGAAGCCAGGCGCGGGCTGGGCATGTATGTCAAAACGGGCGCGCGTGCCCGTCTTCGCCGCTCGGCCCGCGAGCAATTTCTGCGCGAGGAATGGCCCGCCCTGCGGGCTAAGCTGCGCCGCCTGGGCCTGGAGCCCCGAGATCTGAACTGGGAGATGCAATGAGCAACGAGTACCTCGTGCAGGCGCGTGGTCTGAGCCTGCGCTATGGCAGCAAGACGGCGGTCGACAATATCGGCTTCAGCATTCCCAAGGGGCGGGTGGTGGGCCTGCTGGGCCACAACGGCGCCGGCAAGACCTCGCTGATGAAGGCGCTGGTCGGCCTGCTGCCCGGCCAGGGCCAACTCAGCGTGATGGGGCTGAATCCGGTGGCCCGGCGCGAGCAGTTGCTGGCGTCGCTGTCCTACATCCCCGATGTGGCGGTGCTGCCGCGCTGGGCGCGTGCCGAGGAGCTGATCACGCTGATGAGCGGCCTGCAGCCGCGCTTCTCAGCCGAGCGCGCCCGCGCGCTGCTCAAGCGCACCAGCGTCAGCCCGCGCGACAAGGTCAAGAGCCTGTCCAAGGGCATGGTCACCCAGCTGCATCTGGCCCTGGTGGCGGCCATCGACAGCCGCCTGATGATCCTGGACGAGCCCACGCTGGGGCTGGACGTGATGTCACGCAAGAGCTTCTACGAGATGCTGATCGACGAGTGGTGCGACGGCGAGCGCAGCGTGCTGATCTCCACCCACCAGGTCGAGGAGATCGAAACCCTGCTGTCCGATGTGCTGATGCTTGATGACGGCAAGCTGGTGCTCAACATCAGCCTGGACGAGATGGACTCGCGCTTCGTCGCGCTCTCGCATGACCCTGCCGCCAGCGAGGCGGTGGCCGCCGCCCATCCGCTGCTGCGCTACCGCCAGCAGGGCCGGCCCGTGGCCCTCTTCGACGGCGACTTGCCGCCGGACGTGGCCGGCCTGGGCCAGCGCATGCGCCCCAGCCTGGTCGACCTCTTCATGGCGCTGACGCGCAAACCCGAAATCCAGCGCCAGGCCTGAGGCCGGCTCGTTCAACGCAGAAGGAGCACATCTCATGTCCTCACGTTTCCTGACCCTGATGCAGCGCGAGTGGATGCAGCACCACCGCGGCTGGCTGATGTTGATGCTGATCCCGGTCGGCCTGTTCCTGCTCATCCTGCCCTTCGGCGAGGTGGAGTTGGACCTGCAGATTCCGCCGATGCCGCTGGCCGCAGCCGCCCTGATGGCCACTGCCGCCGTGGTCTTCATGCTGAGTTTTGCCGGCGCAATGTTCCAGCTGCCTGGCCTGGCGCGCCGCGACCGGCAGGACCGCTCGATCGAGTTCTGGCTGTCACTGCCCGCCAGCCACAGCGAGAGCATCGGCGCAACCGTGCTGATGCATGCCTTGCTGATCCCGCTGATGGCCCTGGCGGTTGGCGCTGGGCTGGGCTTGCTGAGTGCGGTGGCGATGATCATCAAGGTCCATGGCTTTGCCAGCCTCGCCGAGCCGAGCTGGACCAGCCTGGTGCTGGCGGCACTGGTGGTACTGGCTCGCGGCGCCGTCGGTGTGCTGTTGATGACGCTGTGGCTCGCCCCGCTGTTCATGGCGCTGATGGCGGCCTCCGCCTGGCTCAAGCGCTGGGGCGTGCCCGTGCTGATCGGCGGCGTGCTGATCCTGGGCGGCGTGCTGAAGGAGGTCTACGACAACGCCATCGTGTTCAAGCTGCTTGAGCGCCAGTTCCAGGGCGCCGGCAGTGCGATGCTGGGCGACCCAGGTGGCCTGCACCCCTTGGAGCATGCACGGCCCGAGCTGAGCGGCGAGTTCGTGACGCTGGTGGGCCAATGGGCCTGGCATGACATCCAGGCCACGCTGGGCCAGCTGTTCAGTGTCCACTTCATCGGCGGGCTGTTGCTGGCTGCCGTCTGCTTCGGACTGCTGGTGCTCAAGCGCCGCCAAGGGCGCTGAAAGGCGCCGCCGCAAAAGCAAAGCCCGCCGGGTCGGCGGGCTTTTTTGTTTGCTAACGCCGGTTTCAGGTGGCCGGCTGGACCTGGCCTGCCGCGGCGGCAACGCGCGCCGCCATCTCCTTGCGGAAGCGATTGAGCTCCTGCACGCTGGCGAAGCTGCGCTCCATCAGCAGGCTCATGTTGTGCAGGATGCGCTCGACCACCTTGGTCTCCCACACGGCATCGAACTGGATCTGCTTGTCGAGCCAACGCTCCAGCCATTCCGGGTCGGGCAGGCGGCTCTGGATGGTGTCACGCGGGAACAGCTTGGCGTTCACGTGCAGATTGGTCGGGTGCAGGGCCTGCGCCGTACGCCGCGCGCTGGCCATCAGCACGCCCACCTTGGCGAATGCTGCCTTGGCCTCGTCGCCGAACTTGCTCATCGCGCGCTTCATGTAGCGCAGGTAGGCGCCGCCATGGCGGGCCTCGTCGCGCGCCAGGGTTTCGTAGATGGCCTTGATGACCGGCTCGGTGTGCCATTCGGCGGCCCGGCGATACCAGTGGTTCAAGCGGATTTCGCCGCAGAAATGCAGCATCAGCGTCTCCAGCGCCGGAGCGGGGTCGAAGTCGAAACGCACCTCGTGCAGCTCGGCCTCGGTCGGCACCATGTCGGGACGGAAGCGGCGCAGGTATTCCATCAGCACCAGCGAGTGCTTCTGCTCCTCGAAGAACCACACGCTCATGAAGGCCGAGAAGTCGCTGTCGTCGCGGTTGTCGCGCAGGAACATTTCGGTGGCCGGCAGCGCCGACCACTCGGTGATGGCGTTCATCTTGATCGTGCGCGCCTGATCATCGGTCAGCAAGCTGGCATCGAACCTGTCCCACGGGATGTCGGTGTCCATGTTCCAGCGCACGGCTTCGAGCTGCTTGAAAAGTTCGGGGTAAAGCATGGTCCGTCCCAGTTTGGATCTGTGTCAATTTAGGGCGCGTATGTGACAAGCGGTGACGCGACCCTGCAAAGGCACTTCAAGCCGGATGGGAGGCGCGCCAACGCGCCAGTTCCTCGGCAATCTGGCCGAGGCGAAGCACATGCCGCAGGCTGGGATGCGCGCTGCGGCGCTGCAAGGCCGGGCTGCTGCCACCCGCCCAGATCTCGATGCCGGCCGGCAGGCCCTGGCGCAGTTCAGCCAGGCCGGCAGCCACAGCGGACGGGCCGACAAAGGCGCTGCAACTCAAGGCCACGACATCGGCCCGATGCGCCGCCGCGGCAAGCACCAGATCCCTGACCGGCGTCTGCACGCCGAGCGACAGGCATTGGCAACCCTCCAGCACGAACATCGCCTCAGCCATCGTCAAGCCCAAGCCATGCTGCTCGCCCGGCAAGGTGCTCAACAACACCCGCGGCTTTTGTTCCTGTGCCGGACGCGGCACCGCCTGCATGGCTTGGCGCAGCGCCGCCTGCACTGACTCGCTGAAGACATGCTCCTCGAAGATCTGCAGTTCACCGCGCATCCACAACTCACCCACTTCGCTGGTCAGCGGCGCGATCAATTGCTCGATGCCTGGCCCAAGCCCCATGCGCAGCAGGGTCTGTACCAGAAGACGCCGCAGTTCCTCGAACTGATGGGATCGCAGCGCCTCGATGAAGGGCTCAAAGTCGGCGCGAGCGGGCGCTGCGGCCATCGCCGTCGTCGCAGGCTGCGCCTCGGCGAGCAGGGCCTGCAAACTGTCCAGGCTGGCCGGCACCAGACGCCCGGCCCGATAGCCCCGATCCAGCAGGCGCTTGATCAGGCGCAGCTTGAGCACCTGCTCAGGCGGATAGACGCGCTCCCCGGCCGCATCGCGCGCGGGCTGAGGAAAGGCGTAGCGGCGCTCCCAGATGCGCAGACTGTCCTTGCTGATGCCGGTTTCGCGCTCGACCGCAGCAATCCCTGGCCACACGGCCGCCGGTGGCGTCAACTCAGCCGTGGACATGACAGACCTGCTGAGTTGCCCGCTGAGCCCGCCGGCGTGACAACCATGTCGGTACAAACATGCGCATCATTTTGTCCTAGACAAATGTGAGACAAAACCAAATTTCTGGCTTAATATAGCCGCAACACCTTGTTTTGACTAGGACAAACTATGGTCAAGCTCTGCAAAACCGCAGCCACCCGACGCGCTCTGATCAGTGCTGGCCTCGCCCTGATCTGCGCTGGCCCCGCCCTGGCGCAGACCGCCGCCTGCCCGCCCCTGTTGCAGCGCGAGTTGCCGCGCCTGCAGGATGAGAAACCGCAGGCGCTGTGCCAATACGCCGGCAAGGTGCTGCTGGTGGTCAACACCGCCAGCTACTGCGGCTTCACCGGGCAATACAAGTCGCTGGAAACCTTGCAGCAGCGCTATGCGCAGCGCGGCCTGGTCGTGCTGGGCTTCCCGTCCAACGACTTCAGCCAGGAGCCGGGCAGCAACAAGGACGTGGCCGAGTTCTGCGAGAACACCTTCAACGTCAATTTCCCAATGTTTGCCAAGTCCAGCACACGCCCCGACCGGCCCGACAGCAATCCGCTGATCGTCGACCTGGCCAAGCGCAGCGGCCAGGCGCCGCGCTGGAACTTCCACAAATACCTGGTCGGCCGCGATGGCCGTGAAGTCGTGAGCTTCGCCTCAGCCACCGAACCCTTGAGCCGCCCCTTCATCAACGAGCTCGAGCGACTGCTGGCTCAGCCTTGACACCGAACAAGTCCGGATCGCTGCCATGTCGCCAAATGTTGCACTTCTGTCATCTTTTGTCCCCGCTGTCTGGGACATTGTTCCCACACAGCGTTCAGGGCGACGTTTCGCAGAGTACACATGCCACTTGAGCAAGCAAGCAACGCAAGGCTTTGAGCACCTGGTCCGGGGGCAATTCACTTCGCTGCTGCTGACAAACAGGGGGTCGAATCATTTTTTCAGTCGCAAGGCCTCCCCGGTAACGGGGGTGTAATCCCGAAGCCCTTCTCCTCCTCCTCCCTCCCTCCCTCGTTGGCTTCGGGGCGTCTTGCGACTACTTTTCTGCCCAGGGCTCCCGTCCGCGACGGGGGCCCTGTCCATTTGCGACGCCAGCACGCCGGCGCCGCAGATCACGCGCAGAGCTTGTTGCCGTTTCTCAGCGACCTCAGCCAGAGCGGCCCCGGCACCAAGCGCGGCAGCCCGCGCGTCGCGGTTGTAGGTTCGGGCATCTCCGGTCTCTCGGCCGCCTGGGCTTTGAGCCGCCATGCGCAGGTCACCTTGCTCGAGTCGGGCGACTATTTCGGCGGCCACACCCACACGGTGGACGTCACGCTCGAAGGCCAGACCTGCGGCGTCGACACCGGCTTTCTGGTCTTTAACGAGCGCACCTATCCGCTGCTGATCGAGCTGTTCGCCAAGCTGGGCGTGGAGACCGCCAAGAGCGATATGTCCTTCTCGGTGCAGCTGCCGCACACCGGCCTGGAGTGGAGCGGCAGCAACCTCGACACCGTCTTTGCCCAGCGCAGCAACCTGCTGCGTCCCGGCTTCTGGCGCATGCTGTCTGACCTGCTGCGCTTCAATCGCCTGACCACCGAGCTGGCCGAGCGCGGCGCCGAGCAGGCGCTGGCCCAGCCGATCGGCGACTTCCTCGACGCGCAGCGCTTCAGCCGCGAGTTCCGCGACTGGTACCTGCTGCCGATGGTCGCTTGCATCTGGTCCTGCCCCACGGCGCAGATGATGGCTTTCCCGATCAGCACGCTGATCCGCTTCTGCCACAACCACGGTTTGCTGCAGGTCGCCAACCGGCCGCAATGGCACACGGTGCGCGGCGGAGCGCGCCACTATGTCGAGAAGCTGCTGGCCAGCATCGACGACAAGCGCCTGAACACCGCCGTCACCGGCATTAAACGCATCGGGCCTGACGGCAGCGGCGGTGTGCTGCTCAGCACCCGCCATGGCAGCGAGCACTTCGACAGCGTCGTGCTCGCCAGCCACAGCGACCAGTCGCTGGCCCTGCTGGACGATGCTTCGGCGCAAGAGCGCCAGCTGCTCGGCGCCATCGCCTACCAGCGCAACCGCGCAGTGCTGCACACCGACACCGCGCTGCTGCCGCGCCGCCGCAAGGCCTGGGCCGCCTGGAACTATGAGCATGGCGGGGATGCCGCCGGCCCGGATCAGAGCTCGGTCTGCCTGCACTACCTGCTTAACCGGCTGCAGCCGCTGCCCTGGCAGCAGCCCGTGCTGGTGTCGCTGAATCCGGTGCGTGAGCCCGCTGCCGGGCAGGTGCTGGGCGAGTACGACTACGCGCATCCTGTGTTCGACCAGGCCGCCGTGGCGGCGCAGCAGCGGCTGCCGGCACTGCAAGGTCAGCACAACACCTGGTTCTGCGGCGCCTGGACCCGCTACGGCTTTCACGAGGACGGGCTGCTGTCCGGCCTGAGCGTGGCCAAGGCCTGGATCGAGGACCGCGCCCACAAGGCGGCACAAGCACGATGAACCCGCGCTGGAACACCGCCCCTCAGCCGCAGGCCCTGATCGGCCGTGGCGAGGTGCGCCACACCCGCCTGCGGCCCGCGCTGCATCGCTTCAGCTATGCCGCGTACTTTCTGATGCTGCCGATGCGGCAGCTGCGTCAGCAGCCCTGCCGCGCCTTGAACCGAAACAGTCGTGGCTGGCTGAGCTTCCATGATGCCGACCATGGCGACGGCGGCGCCGATGCGCTGGCCTGGATCGAAGCCCTGCTGGCGCGCGAAGGCGTGCACGACGCCGACGGCGAAATCTGGCTGCACTGCTTCCCGCGCGTGCTGGGCTATGCCTTCAAGCCGGTCAGCTTCTGGTACTGCCAGCGCGCCGACGGCTCGCTGGCCGCCATCGTGGCCGAGGTCAACAACACCTTTGGCGAACGCCACTGCTACCTGCTGCAGAGCGACGGCTCACAAACCCTGGACTGGGGCCATGAGCTAAGCGCCGCCAAGGTCTTCCATGTCTCGCCCTTCTGTGCGGTGCAGGGCCGCTACCGCTTCCGCTTCATGCAGTCAGGCAGCGCCGCGCAAGCGCGCACCGTAGCCCGCATCGACCACGATGACGACTCAGGCGCCTTGCTGCAGACCAGCATCTCGGGCCGTCTCGCGCCGCTCACCAGCCACAGCGCGCGCGCCGCGTTCTTTGCCCAGCCCGCCTTCAGCCTGATGCTGGTGGCGCGCATCCACTGGCAGGCGCTCAAGCTCTGGCGCAAGCGCATTCCCTTCTTCAGCAAGCCCGCAGCGCCGGGCGATTTCGTGACCCGTTGAGCCCACCCGGCTCTTCCGCCACCTGCAAGAAAAGCAAGTACATGAACACCACCACGCTCAAGTCCGGCCTCGCTCTGCCCGACTCCGCGCCCGCCGCGGCCCGCACCGTCTTCAAGCTGCTCGAGCGACTGCAGTACGGCAGCCTGGACGTGCAGCTGCCCGAAGGCAGCAGCGCCCATTTCGGCGACTGCACGCAAGGCCCGCGCGCCGCGCTGCGCATCCGCAACTGGGAGGTCTGCGCCGCGGTGCTGCGCAGCGGCGATATCGGATTCGCCGAGAGCTATATGGCCGGCCACTGGAGCACGCCCGATCTGCGCGCCCTGCTGGCGGTCATGCTGCGCAATCGCGAACAGCTGGAGAGCGTGATCTACGGCTCCTGGTGGGGCTCGCTGCTCTACCGCCTGCGCCATCTGCTGAACCGCAACAGCCGCGCCGGCAGCCGCAAGAACATCCATGCCCACTACGACCTCGGCAACAGCTTCTACAAGCTCTGGCTGGACCCGAGCATGAACTACTCCAGCGCCTGGTTCGACGGCGACACCAGCCGGCCGCTGACCGAGGCCCAAGGCGCCAAGATGCGGCGTGCGCTGCACGAGTGCAGCCTGCAACCCGGCGCCCGCGTGCTGGAGATCGGCTGCGGCTGGGGCGCGATTGCCGAATGCGCGGCGCGTGACTTCGACGCCCGGCTGGTCGGCGTGACGCTGTCCACCGAACAGCTGGCCTTTGGCCAGCAGCGCCTCCAGAGCGCCGGCGTGGCCGACAAGGCCGAGCTGCGCCTGCAGGACTACCGCGACATCCCCGAGCAGAACTTCGATGCCATCGTCTCGATCGAGATGTTCGAGGCCGTCGGACGCGAGTACTGGGAGAGCTACTTCAGCACCGTGGCCGACAAGCTCAAGCCCGGCGGTCGCGCCTGCATCCAGACCATCACCATCCGCGACGAGCTGTTCGAGCGCTACAGCCGCTCCTCGGACTTCATCCAGCAATACATCTTCCCGGGCGGCATGCTGCCCAGTCCGAGCCAGTTCCGCGCCCATGCCGAGCGCGCCGGTCTGACGGTCGTCAACGAACTGGCCTTCGGCCCGGACTACGCCGAGACGCTCAAGCAGTGGCGTGAGTCCTTCATGGGCAAGGAAGAGCTGGTGCGCAAGCAGGGCTTCGACAAGCGCTTCATCGCCTTGTGGGAGTTCTACCTCGCCTACTGCGAAGCCGCCTTCGAGACCGGCAGCACCGACGTCATGCAGTTCACGCTGCAGCGGCGCTGAGGTTCTCCCATGCTGTCGCGCCGCCACTGCCTGATCGCCCTGCCCGGCCTGGCCTGGCAGACCTGTGCCGAGGCCAGGCCCGAGGCCGGCCTTGCTCTTGTCGGCCAAGCGCAGATGCGCTGGTTCGGCCTGCTGATCTATGACATCCGTCTGTGGTCCGAGAGCAAGCCGGCGCGCGACTGGTGGGCCGCACCGCTGGCGCTCGAACTCGAATACGCGCGCAGTCTCAAAGGTAGCGAGATCGCCAAGCGCTCGCTGGTCGAAATGCGCCGGCAGCAGCCCATCGACGAGGCCAGCGCGGCCCGTTGGCTCGCGCAGATGCAGGAGCGCTTCCCCGATGTGAAGGCCGGCGACCGCCTTAGCGGCCGCCACCTGCCGGGCGAAGGCACCGATTTCTTCTTCAACGGCAACGCATTGCCGCGCCTGGCCGACCCGCTGTTCAGCCGCCTGTTCTTCGGCATCTGGCTGTCCGAGCAGACTTCCGAACCCCAGCTTCGCGCCAAGCTGCTCGGGCTGAGCGCATGAGTCCGATCGACGGCCTTCGCTACGGCGGGCTGGGCTTCGCGCTCGCCTTCGTCGCGCTGCCGCTCTATGTCACGCTGCCGGCCTACTACGCGGAAAACTTCGGCACGCCGCTGGCCGCGCTGGGCCTGGTGCTGCTGCTGGCGCGCGGCGTCGATGCGCTAGCCGACCCGCTGATCGGCAGGCTGGCCGACCGCTGGCTGGACGGCCCGGCCGCACCGCTGCTGCGTCGCCTGGCACTGGCCGCCGTGGTCCTGGCCTTCAGTTTCGCGCTGCTGTTCTTCCCGGTGCCTCGCGCTGGAACGCCGCTGCTCATCTGGTGCACCGTGCTGCTGGTCTGCACCTATCTGGCCTACAGCGTGCTCACGGTGCTGCACCAGGCCTGGGGTGCCCGGCTGGGCGGCGATGCCTTGCGGCAGACCCGCCTGAACGCCTGGCGCGAGGGTCTGGCCCTGGCCGGTGTGTTGACGGCCAGCGTGCTGCCCGCAGTGGCCGGCATGGGCGCCACGGCGGCGGCACTGGCGCTGGGCCTGCTGGCGGGCTTGTGGCTGCTGCGCCGCGCGCCGCGTGCCGAGCTCGTCACGGGTCAGCAGGCGGCCTTGAGCGTGGCCTGGCAGACGCCGGGCTTCCGGCGCCTGCTGGCGGTGTTCCTGCTCAACGGCACGGCCGCGGCGATCCCGGCCACGCTGCTGCTGTTCTTCGTGCGCGACCGGCTGCAGACACCTGCCGCCGAGCCGCTGTTCCTGGCCAGCTATTTCCTCGCCGCCGCAGCCTCGCTGCCGCTGTGGCTGCGCCTGGTGGCGCGGCTGGGCGCAGCCCGCAGCTGGGCGCTCGGCATGGCGCTGGCGATTGCCGCCTTCGCCTGGGCGGCACTGCTGGGGCCGGGCGACTGGTTGGGCTTTCTGTTCGTCTGCCTGGGCAGCGGCTTTGCGCTCGGCGCCGACCTGGCCCTGCCAGGCGCGATGCTGACGCGCGTGATCCAGCAAGCCGGCCTGGCCGGGCGCGCCGAAGGGGCCTTCTTCGGCTGGTGGAACGGCGCCAACAAGCTCAATCTGGCGCTGGCCGCCGGACTCGCGTTGCCCTTGCTGCAAGCGCTGGGCTACACCCCGGGCCAGCGCGACGCCATCGGTCTGCAAGCCCTGACCCTGGCCTACTGCCTGCTGCCCTGCCTGCTGAAGGCGGCGGCGGCCGGTCTGCTCTACCTGCTCTGGATCCGTCCGGAAAGAAAGGCTCTGCCATGCCTGCAACATCCCTGACCCGCCGCTCGCTGCTGGCCGCCGGCGCCGCGCTGGCGCTGGCCGGCTGCGCCTCATCGCCGACACCGGCCGACTATGCCGGCCAGACCCCGACACTGGATCTGCGCCAGTACTTCAACGGCCCGCTCCTTGCGCACGGCGTGTTCACCGACCGCGCCGGCAAGGTGCAGCGCCGCTTCACCGTGCAGATGGTCGGCCGCTGGCAGGGCGAAGAAGGCGTGCTCGAAGAGGACTTCATTTACAGCGACGGCAAGACCGAGCGTCGCGTCTGGCGCCTGCGCCACCTGGGCGATGGCCGCTACAGCGGTCGTGCCGACGATGTGGTGGGCGAGGCCCGCGGCGAGGCGCGCGGCAATGCGCTGCGCTGGCAGTACACGCTGGCCCTGCCGGTGGACGGCCGCGTCTGGGAGGTTCAGTTCGACGACTGGATGTACCAGATGGACGACAAGGTGATGCTGAACAAGGCCCGCATGAGCAAGTTCGGCTTCGAGCTCGGCGAAGTGACGCTGGCCTTCCGCAAGCTCTGACCATGGCTCTCAATCCCCCGCTGCGCGAGTGGCAAGGCAAGACGGTCTGGCTGGTCGGCGCGTCCAGCGGCATCGGCCGGGCACTGGCCGAGGCCCTGCATGCCGCCGGTGCCAAGGTCGTCGTGTCGGCACGCAATGCGGCGCTGCTGGATGAGTTCGTGCAGCAGCATCCCGGCAGCCTGGCGCTGCCACTGGACGTGCAGGACGCGTCCAGCCTGCATGCGGCGCTGGCCGCGCTGCTGGCGCGTCACGGCCGCGTCGATCTGTGCGTGTACTGCGCCGGCCACTACCAGGCGATGCGCGCCCAGCAGTTCAATCTGGCCGACGCGCTGCTTCATCTGCAGATCAACTATGTCGGCGCGTTGAACCTGCTGGATGCCCTGCTGCCCCAACTGCTGCGCCAGGCCGAAGCCGGCCAGGGCGGCCACCTCAGCCTGGTTTCGAGCGTGGCCGGCTACCGCGGCCTGCCCAAGTCGCTGGCCTATGGCCCGACCAAGGCGGCGCTGACCCATCTGGCCGAGACCTTGTACCTGGATCTGGCGCCGCTGGGCCTGGGCGTGTCCGTCGTGCATCCCGGCTTCGTGGCCACGCCGCTGACCGCTGGCAACGACTTCAGCATGCCGGCCCTCATCAGCCCCGTGCAAGCTGCCCAGGCGATGCTGCGAGACTGGGCCAAAGGGCGTTTCGAGATTCACTTCCCCAGGCGCTTCACGCTGTGGATGAAGCTGCTGCGGCAGCTCAGCTACGGCCTCTATTTCCGCGTGGTCCGCCGCGCGACCGGACTCTGATTCATGGACCCTCGCGCTCGCGCCTTCGTCGACCTGTTCGAAAACCTCAAGCCCGGCGACGTGGCCTGGCTGGGGCGCTACTACACCGAGCAAGCCTACTTCCGCGACCCCTTCAACGAAGTGCACAGCCTGGCCGGCATCCAGGCCATCTTCGACCACATGTTCAAGAACCTGGAGGCGCCGCGCTTCAAGGTGCTGGACGTGCTGGTGCAAGGCGAGCAATGCTTCCTGAGCTGGGACTTCGAGTTCGGCCTGCGCGGCCGCAGCGAGCGCATCCATGGCGCCAGCCATCTGCGTTTTGCCGACGATGGCCGCGTGGCCTACCACCGCGACTACTGGGATGCCGCCGAACAGCTGTGGGAAAAGCTGCCCGTGCTGGGCGCGCTGCTGCGCTGGCTGAGACTGCGCCTGCGAGTGGCCTGAGCGCCTGAGCGGCTCAGTGCGACATCAGCACCGGAATCGTCATCGAACTCAGCATGGTGCGGGTGACGCCGCCCAGCACCAGCTCCCACAGCCGCGTGTGACCGAAGCCGCCCATCACGATCAGGTCGGCATCGGTATCCGCCGCATGCGAGAGCAGCGCCTCGGCCACCGGTGCGTCAGGCGTCCAGTGGGTGACCAGGCGCTCGCCCAGCGAGCTCTCGCGCTGGTGCAGCAGCTTGAGCTCGGCCTCGATGCCGTGCTGGCGCAGATAGGCCTGCGCACGCAGCATAGGCTCTGGGCCGGCTTCCTCATGATCGGCAAAGCGCACCAGCTCGACACGCTCGGCACGCTGCAGGAAGGGCAACGCGTCACGCAGCGCGCGGGCGCTCTCGCGCGTGTCGCGCCAGGCCACCAGCACACGTGATCCACAGCGCTCCAGCGGCGTGTCATTGACATAGGGCACAAACAGCAGCGGACAGCCGCCCGAGATCAGCAGGCGGCCGATCAGCCCCTGGGCGGTGCCATCCGGCGTCTGCGGGTCGGTCTGACCCAGCACCAGCAAATCACTGTTGCGTGCCATCTGCAGCACCTCGAGTGTGGATTCACTCATCATGTGACTGAAGGGTATGTTGGCCCCGGCAGCAGCAGCCACCTCGGCCACCAGCGCCGCAGCACGCTCGGACCGCTTCGCATCAGCGTCAATCCGCAGCTCCAGCGCCAGCGAGGAGGCTTCGGGCGACAGATAGGCACCCGAGGCACTGGGCGCGACTGCGTGCAGGGCCTGCAATTGCGCACCATGCGCACTGGCCAATCGCTGGGCCACGGTCAGCACCGCAGCAGATCGGGGGCTGTCGTTCACAAGAGCGAGCAGCGAGCGCAGTTTCATGGACATGGGGGGACCTCGGCAGTCAGGGCAGGCAATGGCCGCATGCTAGCCGCAAGCCCGCCGGATCGGCAGGGTTCGCCTTGATGCGAATCAAACATTGCCGCGCCGGCCCCGGCGCAGCCAGACCCGGCCTACTTGAGCCAGCCCTTGCGGCGGAAATAGATGAAGGGCGCCGCCACCGAGGCCGCCATCAGGCCCAGCGCCAGCGGATAGCCCCAGGTCTGACTGAGCTCAGGCATGTACTTGAAATTCATGCCATAGATGCTGGCGATCAGCGTCGGCGGCAGCAGCGCCACGCTGGCCACCGAGAAGATCTTGATGATCTTGTTCTGGTTGATGTTGATGAAGCCGACGGTGGCGTCCATCAAGAAGTTGATCTTGTCGAACAGAAAGGCGGTGTGGCTGTCCAGCGAGTCGATGTCGCGCAGGATCTGGCGCGCTTCCTCGAACTGCTCGGCGCTCAGCATGCGGCTGCGCATCATGAAGCTGACCGCACGTCGCGTGTCCATCACATTGCGGCGGATGCGGCCGTTCAGGTCTTCCTCGCGCGCGATCGCCGCCAGCACCTCGCCGGCCTCGGCGTCGTTGACGTCTTTCTTCAGCACCCGGGCGCTGACTTTTTCCAGGCTGTCGTAGATGCCTTCCAGCGCATCGGCGAGTACTCGGCGTCCGCGTCGTAGAGCTTGAGCAGCACATCCTTGGCATCTTCAATCAAGGCCGGAATGCGCCGCGCGCGCAGGCGCAGCAGGCGGAACACCGGCAGGTCCTCGTTGTGCACCGAGAACAGCACCTTGTTGTGCAGGATGAAGGCCACCCGCACATTGCGCGGTGCCTCGTCATCGTCGATCAGGAAGTCCGAGCGGATGTGCAGCTCGCCGTTGTCTTCCTCGTAGAAGCGCGCCGATTCTTCCAGGTCTTCGTCAACGATGTCCTCGGGAATGACGAGGCCGAAGCGGTCGCGGATCCAGCCCTTTTCCTCGGCGGTGGGCTGTTCAAGATCCACCCAAACCGGCTGCGACAGCGCCAGCGCTTCAGGGCTCTCGATTTCCTCCTGGAAAAGCCCGCCCTTCAGGCGGCCATTGTCCAGCGTGAACACATTCAGCATGCGGTGTTTCTCCAGCGCCGGCGCGCCGTCATGGTGTCGAGGCAGGGGACGGAATCCTGCCGTCCGGATGGGGTGGGGGGACCCGTCTCACTCCGGACTGGCGCTGCGGCGCGCTCGCAAGCGGCCGGCATCACAGCTGCTGGAGTGGACGGTCACCGAGGGTGATCGCTGTCCAAGGAAGACTCCAGAGATTGGGTGCGCAATTATCACATCGCGGCATCAGCGCCAGCAAGCCAGCGGCGCGCAATCAACACAGCGGCACTGCAGCCCCGGTATCGACAACAGTGCATTCAATCACAGCTTTGCCGTCGGCGGCGGCGCGGCATTCGAAATCGCCGGGTCTTTGCTGTCAAACACTTGTCACAGAGCGGATTTGAGGCGCACACTGGTTCCGCCAACCCGGCAAGCGAATCAGACCTCCCGCTACCCGCGCCAGATCTCTTCATCCGCTACCCGTTCTTTCGTCTCTACAAACGTCCCCAAAAGACTCTTTGTCCACCCCTGTGAAAGGAGGCTCTATGAACCTGACTATCAGCGGTCACCATCTTGAAGTTACGCCAGCGCTTCGCGAGTACGTGCTCACGAAGCTCGACCGGGTGACCCGCCACTTCGACCAGGTCGTTGACATCAACGTCCTGCTCACCGTGGAAAAGCAAAAGGAGAAAGAGCGTCGTCAGAAGGCCGAGGTCACTGTCCATGTAAAGGGCCGTGACATCTTTGTCGAGCAGTCCAGTGAGGATCTCTATGCCGCGATTGATCAGTTGATGGACAAGCTGGATCGTCAGGTCGTGCGCCACAAGGAGTTGGTGCAGGAGCACCATCACGCTTCGGCCAAACGGCTGGAAATCGGCCCGTCCTGAACACCAGGCACCCCCGATGTCGAAGCGGCCTGCGGGCCGCTTTTTGTTGGGCGCAGCATGCATTCACCCCAATCTCCGGCCCCTGTTGCTGCGCCGCCGCAATTCTGAGCAATACTGCCGCACTCGCCTGAAGGCGCCACCCCAAGCGGGGGTGGGCTTTCTATAATCCGCCTCCTAGCTACCGACCAAGCGTCCCGCCCAAGGCTATCAGCCGTAATCGGCGCTGTGACCCGATGAACCGTCTTGCCGCCATCCTGCCTGCCAGCAATGTGCTGGTGAATGTGGACGCCTCCAGCAAAAAGCGTGTCTTCGAACAGGCCGGACTGCTGTTCGAGAACAACCACGCCATCGCGCGCGCCTCGGTCACGGACAACCTGTTCGCCCGTGAGCGCCTCGGCTCCACCGGCCTCGGCCATGGCGTCGCCATTCCGCACGGCCGCATCAAAGGCCTGAAGAATCCCCTCGCCGCCGTGCTGCGCGTGCAGCAGCCCATCGGCTTCGACGCGCCGGACGACGAGCCTGTCAGCCTGCTGATCTTCCTGCTGGTGCCGGAAGCTGCCACACAGCGCCATCTGGAGATCCTCTCCGAGATTGCAGAGATGCTGTCGGATCGTGAGTTGCGCGAACGCCTGAAGGTCGAGGTCGAAGCCAGCGCCGTGCACCGGCTGATCGCGGACTGGGAACCGCTGAAGTCGGTGGCCTAAAGGCACAAGCCTCGCGTGAAACCCACCTCAATCAGCGCCGACCGGCTCTTCGAAGAGCACCGCGAGGCCCTGCGCTGGGAATGGATTGCAGGCCATGCCCATCCGGATCGCCGCTTCGATGAAGCAGCGCTGCGCGACGCGCAGTCCTCGGCCGATCTGGTCGGCTACCTGAACTACATCCACCCCTACCGGGTGCAGATCGTCGGCCGCCGTGAAGTCGCCTACCTGAGCCAGGCCTCGGGCGAGGTGCTGGATCGCCGCATCTCGCGCATCGTCACGCTGGAGCCGCCGGTGATCATCGTCGCCGACGACCAGATTCCGCCGGATCGCCTGGTGGCGATGTGCGACCGCGCGGAGATTCCGCTGTTCGTCACTCATGAGTCG
>JACDQM010000092.1 GCA_015657635.1 Roseateles sp. | reverse complement strand
GCGCCCGCGGGCTGGCGCATCTGGGCGTGTACCGCGCGCTGCAGGAGCGCGGCATCGAGATCGACGTGGTCGGCGGCACCAGCATGGGCTCGGTCATGGCCGCCTATGTGGCCACAGACCAGGGTGCGCAACGCGTACTGGACCAAGCGCGAAGCGCGTTCAAGGCCAACCCAACGGGCGACCTCAACCTCATCCCCATGCTGTCGCTGATCAAGGGGCGACGTCTGCGCCGTATCGTGAGCCAGGCCCTGTGCGAGCTGACGGGTACGGGCGATGTCCAGGCCGAGGACCTCTGGAAGACCTACTTCTGCGTGTCCACCAATTCTCGAAAGCCTGCGAGCAGGTAGCCCTGCGCGGCCAACTGCTGAACGCCATCCTTGCCAGCATCGCCATCCCCGGCGCCTTGCCCCCGGTGATACACGACGGCGACCTGCTCTGCGATGGCGGCACCTTCAACAATTTTCCGGTTGACGTGATGCGAAGCATGCGCGGTGTGGGCCGCGTGATCGGCGTGGACCTGAGCTTCCGCAAGCCACGCAAGATAGAGAACCCTGAAGTGCCCGGCAGCTGGGCCCTGCTGCGCGACCGCCTGCGCCCCAAGCACAAGCGCCACTACCGCCTGCCTTCGCTGACCAACTATCTGATGACGGTGACCGTGCTCTACAGCACCTCGCGCCAGCGCCAGGCACGGCGTCTGACCGACGTGTACATGAACCCGCCGCTGGAACGCGTGGGCATGCTGCAGTGGGATCGATTCGAGCAGATCGTCGAGCAGGGCTATGCCCATGCGTGCGAGGTGCTGGACGGTCAGGTCAGCTCCTGAGGCCAACCCCGGCAAAAGAGACCGCCCCATGAGCCAAGCCATCTCGCTGCTGCGCCGATTGGCTGCACGCTGGGGCGCTGGCCCGGCCGAAACCCAGGCCAGCGACGAAGCCGCCGGCACGCTGGACCCGCGCCTGCAAACCTGCGCCGACAAGATCTGCACCGCCGAGGACGCCGTCGCGCAGATCCGCCCCGGCGAGCATGTCTTCGTAGGCAGCGCCTGCGCCACGCCGCGCACGCTGGTGGCCGCATTGGAGGCGCGCCGCGCCGCGCCCGCCGATGTCGAACTGCTGCATTTCCTGACCGATGGCGCCGTGCCGCACGACGACGCGGGCCACGCGCAGACCCACTACCGGCACCGCAGCTTCTTTGTGGGGCAGGACATGCGCGCCGCAGTCCGTCAGGGCAAGGCCGACTATGTGCCGATCTCGCTGGCCCGCGTGCCGCGCCTGATGCAGATCGGCCGCATTCCGGTGGACGTGGCGCTGATCCAGGTCTCGCTGCCGGATGAGTTCGGCTATGTGAGCCTGGGCTTGTCGGTGGACGTGATCCCCGCCGCGGTGGCCCAGGCGCGTCTGGTGATTGCCGAGGTCAACCCGCTGATGCCGCGCAGCATGGGCGACTCGATGCTGCATGTGGGCGAGATCGATCACCTGGTGCCGGTGGACACGCCGCTGATCGAATACCAGCACCCGGCCCAGCCCAGCCCGGTGGTGGAGCGCATCGCGCGCTACATCGGCAGCATCATCGACGACGGCTCCACGCTGCAGATCGGCCTGGGCCGCTTCAGCAACGAGGCCATGAAATACCTGACCGAACGCCAGGACCTGGGCATCCATTCCGACGTCATCACCGACGCCATCATTCCGCTGCTGGAACGCGGCATCCTGACCGGCAAGCGCAAGACCCATCAGCCCGGCAAGATCGTTGCCAGCTTTGCGATGGGTTCGAAGCGCCTCTATGAGCTGATCGACGGCAACCCGCTGTTCAGCTTCCAACCGGTGGACGCGGTCTGCGACGCCTGGACCATCGCGCGCCAGCACCGCATGGTGTCGGTGACGCAAGCCTTTGCCATCGACCTGAGCGGCCAAGCCTGCGTGGACCAGTACCGCGGCGAGTTCTATGGCGGCGTGGCCACGCAGATCGAGTTCCTGCAAGGCGCGTCGCGCTCCGAGGGCGGCAAGGCCATCCTCTGCCTGGCCGCCACCGACGAGCGCGACGGCAGCTCGCGCATCCGTGCCGCGCTGCTGGCCGGCGAAGGCGTGGGCGTGCCGCGCAGCGAGGTGCACTACGTCATCACCGAATACGGCATCGCCTATCTGTTCGGCAAGAGCATCCGCGAGCGCGCCATCGCGCTGATCCAGATCGCCATCCCGACCACCGCGCCGTGCTGCTGGCCGAGGCCAGGCCCTGGGCTATGTGCCGCCCGAGCAGCAACTGCGCCATCTGGGCGCCTATGCGGTGGAGCAGGAGCGCCAGATCCGACTGAAGGACGGCCGCGAACTGCTGCTGCGCCCGGCCGGTGCCGTCGATGGCGACGCGGTGCGCGCGCTGTTCCACGGTATGTCCGAACGCGATGTCTACACGCGCTTCTTCCGCAAGATCCGCGGCCTCTCGATGGCCGATGTGCAGCGCCTGTGCAATCTCAATGGCGAGACCGAGGTGGCGATGGTGGCCGTCAGCGGCCCGCGCGAGGCGCCCGAGGTGGTGGCCCATGCGCTCTATGTGCTGGACCCGTCCACCAACTTGGCCGAAACCGCCTTCATCGTCCACCCCGCCTGGCAGGGCGTCGGCCTGGGCGTGCTCTTGCAGCAGCGCCTGGCCGAGCATGCACGCAGTGCCGGCGTTCGCGGCTTTGTCGCCGAGATCCTGCCCACGAATGACGCCATGATCCGCCTGGCCCGCCAATGCTCGGACCAGGTCAGCACCGAGCAGCACGACGGCACGACACGGGTGACGACGCTGTTCTGAATAGACGCGATGTGAAGTGCACAACGGCAGTTTGAGATGACCCCAGAATCCCTTGAACATGGTCTGGCCGCCTTGGAACGCCTGCGCGGGCAGATCGACGATGCGGTGCTGGACCTGGCGCTGGCCCCACTGTATGAACGACTCGCTCAAATGCGCCGCCAGGCCGACAGCGAAGCTCCAATGCAAAGACTGGGCCTGACAACGGTGATGTTTGTCGACGTGGTCGGCTCCACCGCTCTGGGCGGCAAGCTCGACCCGGAGGACATCCATCTGGTCATGGACCCGGCGTTGGCGCGCTTCACCGACATCGTGCGCCGCTGCAACGGCCGCGCCCTGCAATACGCTGGCGACAGCATGCTGGCTGCCTTCGGCACCGAAGGAGCGCGCGAGGACGACGCCGAGTTGGCGGTCGCCGCCGGCCTAGCCATCCTGCGCGACGCCAAGGTGCTGGCCGACCGCGTGCGCCGCGAGCACCAGCACCCCGGCTTCAACGTGCGTGTGGGCTTGCACACCGGCCCCGTGCTGCTGGGTGGCGGGGTGGATGGCGACAACAGCATCCGTGGCGCGACCGTGAACCTGGCCGCCCGCATGGAACAGAACACCCTGCCCGGGACCTTGCGCATCAGTGAAGACACGCAACGCGCCGTGCAGGGACTGTTCGACATGGTCGAGCAGCCCCCGCTGAAGGTGAAGGGCTATGACCACCCGATGCGGACCTGGCTGGTGCAAGGCCGCCGCGCGCTGCGCGAGGCCGGCATCCGGCGCGGCGTGGCGGGCGTTGCAACGCCCCTGGTGGGCCGTGATCCGGCGCTGCAGACGCTGCAAGCCGCCTGGCACCGACTGCATGATGAATCCGCGCCGCGCATTTGCACGGTCAGCCTGTCGGCCGAAGCGGGCCTGGGCAAGACCCGCCTTGCGCATGCCTGGGCCGATTGGGCGCGAGAGCAAGGCCCTCAGGCAAGGTGGCTGCCGGCCCGAGCCCAGGCGCGCAGCCAGGCACTGCCCTATGCGCTGCTGCGCGACCTGCTGGCCGCGGCACTGCAACTGCCCGACGATGACGAGGCCGCCACCGCACGCGAACGTTGGGTGGCCGCCGTGCACCCCTTGTTGCGAACCGGCCGTGATGAGGCCGCAGCCACCGCCGAGGCACAAGTGCTGGGGCAGCTGCTGGGCCTGGACTTTTCAAGCAGCCCGCCCGTGCGCGGCATCCTGCAGCAAGGCGCACAGATCCGCCAGCGAGGCCTGCAGGCCGCCGCCGAGCTGATGGCGTCACTCGGTGAACAGGGACACCTGCCGCTGGTGATGGTGCTGGAAGACGCCCAATGGGCCGACCTCGGCAGCCTCGACTTTCTGCGCAGCCTGCCGCAGCGGCCGGTGGCCACTGGCCTGCGCCTGCTGATATTGCTGCTGAGCCGCCCCGAGCTGGCCGACAGGGCGCCGGATTGGCATGTCGGCCAGCACCTGGCACTTCAACTGAGCGCCTTGGACGAGGCCGCCAGCCATCAACTGGCCAGCGCCTTGCTGGCACCGCTGCAGACGCCGTCGCCCTCGCTGCAGGCCCTGCTGGTCAAGCGGGCGGGGGGCAACCCCTTCTACATGGAAGAGCTGCTGCAGATGTTGCTGGCTCAGGGCTTGATCCAGGTGGAGTCGCTGGCGGATGCGGGCTCACCCCCGCGATGGCGCCTGGGCGAACAGCCCATCGACACCCATGCCCTGCCCACCACGCTGACCGGCGTTTTGCAGGCTCGCTTGCATGCGCTGCCAGGCCCGCAACGCAGCGCGCTGGAACAGGCTGCGGTGCTGGGCATGGTCTTCCCCGCGAGCTTGCTGGTGGCTGTGGCGCCTGCAGCGGCGGCCGAGCTTCCCGGGCTGGAACAGCGCGGCCTGCTGCAGAGGCAAGACCCATCGCTTGAGAGTGACACGAGTCGCTACAGCTTCTCGCACGCCCTGCTCCAGCAGGCCGCGTATGAACAACTGCTGCGCGCGCCGCGCCAGGCCTTGCACCGCCAGGCTGCGCGCTGGTATGTGGGCCAATCTTCAGCCCGTGCCGCCGATGACCTGCCGCTGGCGGCCGATCATTTCGCCCAAGGCGGCGAGCCCGCCGAGGCCTTGCGCCACCGGCTGCTGGCTGCAGAGCATCTGGCTCAACGCTTCGCCCACGAGGCGGTCGAACAGCAGGCCGGCCTCGGGCTGGCGCAGGCCGACGACCAGGCCCTCGACACCCGCTGGCGCCTCTTGCTGCTGCGGCAACGCGCCTTGCGCCAGCGCGGCCAACGCGAGGCCCAGGAGCGCGATCTGCAGGCCATGGCTGAGCTGGCCGAGCGCACGGCCGATCCCGTGCACCTGGCCACCGTGGCACTGCGCCGCGCCGTGGCGGCCGACGAGACCGGTCAGTCCCAACTGGCAGCCAGCCTGGCGCCTGCCGCCCTCGCCGCAGCACAGCAGGCCCGCGACAGCGCCCTGGAACTGCTGGCCTATGGCGTCTTGTGCGGGTCCCTGCGCAGCGTGGGCCGCCACGAGGAAGCGCGGACCGTGGGTGAGCAAGGCCTGGCCCGGGCCAAGGCCGTGGGCGACGCCACCGCCGAGGGTGAAATGCTGGTGGCGCTGGCCGCCATTGCCTCGGAACAATCCGACCCCTTGGCCAGCATGGCGCTGCTGCGGCGGGCCTTGCACTTGCAGCAGTCCACGGGCAATCGCTTCGGGGAATGCATCAGCCGCATCAACCTGGGGGCCAGTGCGCAGCAACTGGGCGACCTGGAAGGCGCCGAACGCGACTTCGATGCAGCCGCCCGGCTGGCCCGTCAAGTGGGCAACCCGAGTTTCGAAGTCATGAGCCTCTTGAACCGGGCCAGCGCACGCTGGCCGGTCGGGCGTTTGAGCGAGGCGCACACCGATGCCGATGCGGCGGTGACGCTGGCCCAGCAGATCGGCAACAGCGAGTTCGAGGCCTTTGCACTGATGACGCGAGGCGCCGTGAGCCTGGCGCTATCACAGACTCAGGCGCCACCTGAGCCCACCGCGCTGGCGGCTGCACAGGCCGACTGGCAGCGATCTGCCCAACTGCTGATGGACCTCGAGCTGGCCCATCTGGCCATCGAAGCGGTGGCGTGGCAGGCGCGCGGTGCCTGGGTCGGCGGCGATCTGGCCGCCGCGCTGCAAGCGGTGGATCAGGTGCTGGCCCATGTGCAGAACTGCGGCAGCCTGGACGGCGTGGAGAACCCGCTGCGCATTCAATGCACCTGCGTCATGGTGCTGCAGGCCGCCGGCGACCCCCGCGCCTCCGAGCAGTTGGCGTCGGCCTGGGCTGCCTTGCAATCGCGCTGTGAAGAGTTGCCGGACGAGGCTGCGCGAGCACGATTCATGCGCTCGCAGACCTGCCATGCCGAAATCCAGGCCCGCGCGCAATCGGCCGGGCTGGTTTGAGCGTACGTCTCAGCGGCGGGGCTGAGTCTTGGCCCGCCGCGCCCGCCAGCCGAGCCAACCCAGACCGGCCAGGCTCAGCAAAGTGAGGGTCAAGGTGTCGGGCTCGGGCACTGCGTTGTCACCCGGTGTCACCGTGTTGAATCGGTAGAGCGAGACCTGTTCCACGGTCAAGCCAATGACACTCGTGATTTCCACAGCATCCATTGAGATGGCCTTGCGGTCATCAAGGCTGTACGAGAGGAATTCGCCTCTGGGGTCTGAGCCGGTGGAGTCACGGCCATTGAACGATACGCCCTCAAAGAGGTAATAGGCGCTCCAGGTCGACCGAGCTCCTTGTGCGGGATCACCCCAAAGACCCGAAAGTGCAAAGATGAAGTTGCCGTCAAAAGCATTGGCTGACGAGATCTTGCTTGAGTCAAAGTTCAGAAACTTCGAGCGATCGTTCGCGTTCAATGCATCGGTCGTGTCAACGCGGAAGGGATCGGCGGCCCAACCGGGGCGAGACTGAGCCAGTTTTTTCACCTCAGACAGTGTTTCGCCACTGGACAAAAAGCCTGCGCACGCGTCTGCCTTCAAGTCACTCAACTGGCAAAGACGCAGCGTGGTTGAATTGATGTAGAACTTGTCAATCGGCGGGGCAGTGAACTCCCCACCATTCGAGGCGGTGATCGTACGGGCTTGAGCCGCTGAAGCCATCAGCACCAGGGTGGTCGCCAGCACCATTGCGCCACCGAGGCGCCGTGTGTTGAAGTCGGTCATGTGTCTGCGGCTGCGCACCGAGCCGAGCGGCACGCGAAAGAGTTGGCTGCGTAGGAATTATCCACAGGCGCCTGGGCACCGAGCCCCCTGAGACAGGGGGGAAAAAGGTTAGGCAAAACCAATAAGTCCCATCGCCAAGCACCACATGACTGTGAAAAGGTGCCTCTGACTGCACACGCTGCGCCTGCTGCAAGGCGGCGACTGGTGTCCCCGCCTCACTGACATGCCCATGCAGAATCCAGAAGTGCTGCAACGCCACCACGATCTTCGCGGGCACACACACCGTCTCATCCGCCGCCTCAAGCGCAAACTGAAACGCGGCGCGCAGATTGTCCAGTTCGATGTCGCCGCAGTCGTCCCGGCGGCCCTGTTCGGCCCCTTCATGGCGTTGAGCACCTGCCTCGCCACGCCGAAGCAATGCCGGCAATGCGCGGCCGCGGCCAGATCAAAGCCACCAACGAAGACGCCCAGGCGCAACGCCGTCGGGGCCGCCAACTCCGCAACGCTTGCCTGGCGTCCAGGCAGCAGCAGGGCGCGGATCTCGCTCATTTCTTCTTTTTCTGCTCAGTCAAGCGCAGCCCGCACGATGCCACAGAAACAGCTGACAAATCAGCACACCCGAGCGCAATGAGTCGGCCAGCACTGGCACACTGCAAGGGAAGCCTTGCATCCAGCAGCCCGAGTCCGCGCGATCACGGACCGCGTCGATGGGGTCAGGGCTTTCCTGGCTCGCTGCGCTCTAACAACGGATGATCCAACTCGACCCGCTGACCCTGTGGACGGCCGCTGCCGTCCTGCACGGCTTTGCGGCCCTGGTCTGGGCCCTGCTGGGTGGCTTCTACCGGATCGCACCGCGCGCCAGCCTGTGGCTGTGCATCGGCGAGTTGCTGATGATCCCGACGCTGGAGTGCCAGGGCTGCAGCACGGCCTGGCCTGCTGAACTGGCGCTGTGGATGCCCAGCGTGCTGCATCTGGCCGGCCTGATGGCCATGGCGCTTGGGGTGGCCCGGCTGCTGCAACTGACCCCGCCGAAGCCGGCTCTGTGGGCCGGCCTTGCCTGCAGCCTGATGCTCGCCCTGTGCGCGGTGGCAGGCAGCACCCGCGTGGCGCTCGCCACCCTGGCCGCAGCTTCGGCCCTGGTGTGCATGGGCACCGCCGCCGCGCTGTGGCGCTCCAGCGCCAGCGAGCTCTTGTCGGCCTGGGTGCGCGTGGCGCTGACGCTGCCGCTGCTGCTGCTGGCTGCCGACTTGCTGGCCGACATCACGCTGCCCTGGGCCACCGAAGCGCACTCACCCTGGCTGGCCCTGCTGATGACCGGCGTGCATCTGTGGCTGACATTGGCCCTGATGATGCTGGCCGTGCACCGCCTGTGGCTGCGCATCCTGCATCTGAGCCAGCACGATGCGCTGACCGGCGCACTGAACCGCCGCGCGCTGGAAGAGAAGCTCAGCCAGATGCAGGCACGCCGGCGCCGCGGCGAAGGCTTCGCCTGGATCTCGCTGGACATCGACCACTTCAAGCGCATCAACGACCAGCTCGGCCACGCGGCTGGCGATGCCGCGCTGCAGCAGGTCGCGTCGCTGTTGATGCGCCAGTTGCGCGCTGGTGATGCGGTGGCGCGGCTCGGCGGCGAAGAGTTCGGCCTGCTGCTGCCCAATACCGGCCTGGCCGAGGCGGTGGCGCTGGCGGAACGCCTGCGCCAGGCACTGGCCGAGCGGCCCCTGCATTGGAAGGGTCAGGACTGGCCCGTCAACGCCAGTTTTGGCGTGACAGCTAGCGGCCAGGGCGATGACCGCGACAGCCAGGATCTGCTCAGCCAGGCCGACCGGCTGATGTACCAGGCCAAGCAGGCCGGCCGCAACTGCGTCCGCTCAGAGCTGACGGAGCCGGCATGAACATCGGCAGCCACACACCGACCCAGTTGGTGCTGATCGCCGGCCTGAGCCTGTTCGCCAGCCTGGCCTGGAGCCTGCTGGCCAAGTCGCGGCGTATGGCACCCGGCGCGGCCTGGTGCATGGCAGTCACCAACGTGCTGCTGTTGATCGGCGTGAGCTTGTATGTCGTCCGCGGCCAGCCGGGCTGGGCCGACGTGCTGACCTACCAGACCTCCTCGCTATTGCTGCTGAGTTGCTTTGGCCTGCTGTGGGCTGCCGGGCCGCTGGTCACCAACAGCGCCCCCATCTGGCGCAAGCCCTTGTGGGTGTTGGCGTTCACCATGCTGATGCTGGTGCTGATTCCCACCAGCAGCCCATACTGGCCGGCGATGAGCTCGGGCGGCATGATGGCCTTGAACGCAGGCGTCGCCATCGCCGCCTATGCGCGCCTGCGGCGCGTGCTGAGCTGGCCGCTCTCCGCGCTGCTGATCTCGCCTTACGCACTGCTGGCGCTGATGTTTCTCAGCCGCACGCTGGCGGCCCTGTTGCTGCCCATCGAGCAACTGAGCCTGCTGCATCAAAGCCAGGCCAACACGCTGTGGCTGTGGGTCGGCTTTCTGATGGCGCTGCTGATCAACACCCAGGTGGCCTTCCTGCTGGTGCTGCGGCTGGTGCTGAAGCTGCAGCGCCTGACTCGCATCGATCCGCTGACCCGCGCACTGAACCGCCGTGCCTTCGACCACGCCTTGCGCATCGCCGACGCCGAGGCCGGACGCGGCATCGGCTACAGCCTGGTGCTGATCGATATGGACCATTTCAAGCAACTCAATGACGAGCTCGGCCATGCTGCCGGCGACGCCGCGCTGCGCCATCTGGTGGACGGGCTGCGCCCCATGCTGCGCGATGTCGATGCGGTGGGGCGGCTCGGCGGCGAGGAGTTCTGCCTGCTGCTGCGCGATGCCGACATCGGCGGCGCGGCGCTGGTGGCCGAACGCATCCGGCAGCAGCTGCAACAGACGCACTGGCAATGGCAGGGCAAGGGCTGGCCGCTGCGGGCCAGCTTCGGCGTGGCGCAGCGCCTGGACGGCGACAGCGGCCCCGATGCGGTGCTGGCGCGCGCCGATGCCGCACTCTACGAAGCCAAGCGCCTGGGCCGCGACCTGGTTCGTTAGGAAGGCGCCGAATGAGAGCGGCCAACAAAACCCAGCGCAGCGATTCTCGCTAGGCGTCCTGCGCAGACAGTACATGCAGGTACGGCAAGCCAGGGCAACGACGCCAGAAGGGTTTTGTTGGCCGCTCTCAGGGCAGGCGCAGCTCGGCGAAGTCGCGCAGCAGCAGATTCAGGCTCTGGCGCAGCGCGCCCTCGTTGGCCAGGCGCAGGCGCTCGGGCGGAAACAGCAGCGCCTCAGTCAGTTCCGCGGTGTGGGCGCTGCGGATGCTGCGCTGGTAGAGCACGGCGCCACTGGCCTTGTCCTTGAGCGTGTAGTCGACAGTGGCCAGCACGCGGTTGTCGCTGACCAGCGCCTGCGGCTGCCATTTCAGATCCGGCTGCTGCAAGGCGCTCAGCTTGGCGCTGAGCTGGTAACGCGCGCCCGCCGGCAGCGGCGCCAGCACGCCGACCGAACGCAGCGCCTCTTCCAGGGCCTGATCCAGTGCCTTGGCGCTGACCTGCGAGCCCCAGTAGCGCCAGGTCTCGGCGCCGCCGCCGACCTCGCCCAGCGCGATCTGGCCGCGCAGCGCCTCGGGCATGAAGCCGCGCAGCTGCAGCGCATCGCCCGGCGCCAGGCGCATGTTCAGCGGATCGGCGGGCGTGCCGCAGCCGCCCGCAAGGGCTGCGGCCATCAGCGCCGCCACCAGGCCATGCCATCGCTTCATTCCATGCTCCTCATACAGCTTCGCATTCAAACGCATAACTTTGTTGCTTCGGCTTGCCGTGCCACAGCACTGTCTTCGCCTTCGCGCCTCGTTCTGCATTCGAATGCGAAGCTGTATCAAAGTCGGCGGTGCGAGAGTGCCGGCAGCTGCGTTCGCAGCTGGGCCAGCCGCGCCAGATCCAGCTCGGCCAGCGCCAGGCCCTCGCCCTCGGGCAGACAGTCCAGCACCACGCCCCAGGGGTCGACGATCATCGAGTGGCCCCAGGTCCGGCGCCCATTCTGATGCCGTCCGCCTTGGGCCGGTGCGATGACAAAGGCGAGGTTTTCGACCGCTCGTGCGCGCAGCAGCAGTTCCCAATGCGCCTCGCCGGTGGTGTGGGTGAAGGCGGCCGGCACGCTGATCAGGTCCAGCGGCGCCGCCTCGCCCAGCGCGCGGTAGAGCTCGGGGAAGCGCAGGTCGTAGCAGACCGACAGGCCCACGCGCAGCGGGCCCGCCTGCAGCGCCACCGGCTGTTCGCCGGCTTCCAGCACCCGACCTTCGTCATAGCGCTCGCGGCCGTTGTCGTAGCAAAACAGGTGCATCTTGTCGTAGCGCGCGGCCTGCGCACCGTCCGGCGCAAACACCAGGCAGCTGTTGCGCACCCGCTGCGGATCGGGCGTGCGCAGCGGCAGCGTGCCGCCGATCACCCACAGGCCCAGCTCACGCGCGGTATCGGCCAGCGCCTGCTGGATCGGGCCGTGGCCCGGGGCTTCGGCCACAGCGAGCTTGTCGCTGTCGTTCAGTCCCATCAGGCAGAAGTATTCGGGCAGCGCCACCAGCTGCGCGCCGCGCGCGGCCGCCTCGGCCATCCAGCGGCGGGCGCTGGCCAGATTGACCGCCACATCGGGGCCGGAGACCATCTGGATCGCGGCAATCTTCATCATCAAGCCTCCTCAGGGCGCAGACGCAGCCGAGGCCGGCAGCGGGGCCTCGGCCTTGCGCTCGACCCGCTCCACCTTGGGATCATCCCAGCTGCCGGTGACATGGAACTCGCGCGTGCCGGCCGCCATCATCGGCCGGCGCAGCAGCAGCTGGGCCACGAAGGTGCCCAGGCCCACGGCCGGGTTGATCGCGGCGTAGGCCAGCGAGGCGCCCGCCGCATTGATCTCCGGCACCACCACCACGCGCAGGTCCTGCGTCTCGGCGGCCAGATCGGCGCGGCCCTCCATCGCCACCACCGCCTGCACGCCACTCATGCGCAGGTTCTGGCTGCTGGCCACGCCGCGCTCGATCTGCACATCGCCGCCGAAGCCGTCGAAGGCAAAGCCTTCGTTGAAGACATCGCGGAAATCCAGCAGCAGGCGGCGCGGCAGCGACTGCAGGCTCAGCACGCCCAGCAGCCGGCCCATGCCCGGCTCGGCCTTCAAGAACTGGCCCGCGTCCAGCGCCACATTGAACTTGCCGCTCATGCTGGCGTAGTCAGGGCTCAGCGGCGAGCCCTGCCAGCCCAGGGTGCCACCCAGCAGGCCCTTGCCGCCGCGCAAGACCTGACCCTGGCCCATCGATTCCAGCAGGCGGCCGGCGTCCTGCACCTCCAGCTTCCAGTTCAGCTGGGTGCGGCGGCTGCGCTGGCCGGGCTCGGCCAGCCACTGGCCGGTGGCGCTGAGCAGGGCGTCGCGGTGGCGCAGCTGCAGCTTCTCCAGGCGCCAGTCGCGTTGTGCGCCCTGGCCACCTTGGCTTTTGGCCTCGACCTCCAGCCGGCCCAGCTTCTTGCCACGCAGCTCGAAGTCATCCACCACGATATCCAGCGCCGGCACGCTGGCCGGCTGCTGCTCCAACATCGTGCTGACGCTGTCGGCTTCGCTCTTGGGCAAGGACAGCCGCGCCAGCCGCGCGAACACCTGGCCGGGCTGGCTGCCGCGCGTGGGACGGAACTCGACATAGCCGCTGAGCTGCTCCGCATCCAGCGTGCCGCGCCAGGCCTCGCCCACCTGGCTGATGCCGGCCACCAGGCGGTCCAGCTGCCGGCCGTCGAGCTGCAGCGACTGCGCCCGCAGACCCAGCTGGCTGGGGGCATAGCCGCCCTCCAGCGCGTCGCCGCCGATGGATTCGCCGAACAGGCGCCGCGCCGTGTCTTGCCAGGCGTCCAGATTGACGGCGCCAAGATTGGCCTGCAGCTTGACGCCCAGCGCGGGCAAGGCGGGCGCCGGCTCCAGCAGGCCGATGCTGCCCGCCATCACACGCGCCGGCTTGCTGCCGGTGTCGAGCAGGTAGTGCGCCTGCACCAGGCTGCCCAGCTCGAAGCGCAAGTCTTCGCGCTGCGGGCCTGTCAGCGCAGTCTGCCAGCGCATCGGCAGGCTGCTTTCGGCACTCTTGCGCAGCGGCGGCGGCAGATCCAGCGCCATGCCTTGCAGGCTGCTGCTGAGGTTGATCTCGGTCTGGCCCTGCAGGATGCCCAGCTGCAGCCGGTAGGCGGCCTGGCCGCTCATGGCCTGGGCCACGCGCGCCGTCAGGCCCAGCTCGGGCGCGCGCTTCAGCGCCTCGGCCGTGACCACACCCTGGCCGCTGAAGCGCAGGCTGCCGTCGCGCTGGCTGCCGCCCTCGAAGGTGGCATCACCGCCCAGCACCCGGGCCGCGCCGCCCTGGATGTTGACGCCGCGCTGGTCGAACTCCACGCGGGCTCGGGCATTGCCCAGCATTGGTACATCCGGCCGGATGCGCATGTCATTGCCCGCCAGCACGACCTGACCCTTGACGCTGGCCTGGTTCACATCGTGCAGCGGAATCTGCAGCGCCAGCTTCAGCGCCGCGTTGCCGCTGGCGCTGGTTTCGGCCAGCGCGTGCCCGGTCCAGGCCCCGACCGGTGAGTTGCGCATGAAGCGCAGCAGTTCAGACGCCGGGCCGCGGCCGCTGCCCTCCAGCGCCAGCACCTGCTGGTGCATCAGGTCCTTGAATCCGCCATTGATGCCATACAGCTCATAGCCCAGCACACGGGCCCGGCCGTTGCGGATCTGCATGCCGGCACGCTCGAACACCAGCTCGGCGTTGACCTTCTCCATCACCGGCCACGGCGACTCGTAAGCCGGCGCGCTGGCCGTGGCGGCATGGCTGGGCACATAGGCCAGCAGAACGTCCTCGGCCTGGGTGCTGATGCGGAACTGGCCCTGCGCGCTCTGGTCGAAGGGAAAGTCCCACAGATCGCCGCGCACGCGGAACTGCACCTGGCGCGCGATGCCGCCGCGCACCGCGTCGCGCACATAGCTGCGCGCCTCGCTGCCGACGCCCAGCGGCAGATAGCGCGCCACGCGTGCAGCCTGGGCTTCGTCGAGACGGCCATTCAGGTCCAGATGGCCAGGAAAGCGTGCGCCGCGGCCAGGCTTGTAGGCATCGCCGGCGCCGGTGCGCCAGACGGCTTCGAGCTGGCCACGCAGGTCGGCGTTGGCGATCTTCACATCGCTGACCCGCAGCTCCAGCGCCGGCAGGGCCTGCGGCCGCGCGGTGATGGTCCAGGCCAGCGTGGCGCTGGCCTCGGGCAGCGGCAGCACCGGTTCCTCGAACACGCCGGGCAACTCGATCTGGCCATCACGGAACTGCAACCGGGCCTGCCCGCCCAGCTCGCTGGCGTCCAGTTGCAGGCTGGCGCCGCGAATGCCGGGCCGGCCGGCCACCAAGGGCTCGGGCGAGGCCTTGGCGACCAGGCTCAGGCCCTCGACCTGCGCCTTGACGCGATAGCTCTTGAGCGCCTCCAAGGGCCCTTGCCAGCCCAGCTGCAGCGCGCGCAGCTGGCCGTTCGGGGCAAGCTCGGCCAGCAGGCGGCGCTGCGCCTCGGCCAGGGGCAGCCGAGTGGCGATCTGTGCCATCAGCGCCAGGTCCAGCTGCTGCGCGCTCAGCTCGCCGCCTTGCTGGGGGCCGGATTCGCGCAGGCTGAGGCTCCAGTCCGAGCGCGGCCACACCAGGCCGTCGTCACCCTCGAAACCGAGCTGGGTGGCGGCCAGCGTGAAGCCGCCGGCCTCGCGCTTGAGGGCCACACGGCCTTCGATATGGGCCAGGTCCAGCGCCTCGATGGTGGCGCCCAGGCGCAGGCGCACCGCGCGCAGCGCCAGGTCCAGCGTCAGGCTTTGGGCGCTGCCTTCGCGCACCTCGGCCCAGGCGCGCAGCGCGCCATCGCCCTCAGTGAGCTCGAAGGGCAGGTCCACATGGCGGCGCAATTCACGCACATCGGCGCGCGGCAGCTCGGCAAACAGCTGGCCGCTCCAGTGCGCCAACTCGCCCGGACGCTTGAGCAGGGACTGCGTGAAACGCCCGCGCAAGGTGAAACGCTGGCCCCAGGCGGGCGGCGGCGTGGCATCCAGCCGCAGCGCATGGCGGCGCAGGCCGTTGCGCAGCACCAGATCGACATCGCTGAGCTCAAGCGGCGCGGCGCCGCGCTGCTCATCGATCCAGCGCAGCCGGCCCTTGCGCACGACGAACTCATGTTGTGAGAAGAACCAGTCGGCCAGCTCTTCGCCCGCCTCAGCCGGCCCGGCAGCCTCGACATTCAGCCCGGCGACGAAGATGCGCCCCTTGGCGTCGCGCCGCACTTCCAGCTCAGGGGCGTCGATCAGCAGCTGTTCGAAGCGCAATTCCCAGGCGAGCAGCGAGCGCGCCGACAACGCCGCCGACACCAGCGGCAGGCGCAAGGCCTCGCGGCCGGCCGGGTCGAGCAGACGCACATCGCGCAGCGCCAGCGCGGGAATCCAGCCGCCGGAGCGCACCTCGATTTCGCCGATGCGCAGCTGCAGACCCAGACTCTGTGAGGCTGTCCGCTCCAGCTGCGGACGCCAATCGTCGATGTGCGGCAGAATCAGCCAGTGCAACAGCAGCACGGCCGCCAGCACCAAGGCCCAGGCCACCAGCACCAGACGCAAGGACCAGCGCAGCAGCAGGCGCAGCCAGCGGGGGATGCGCAGCGTGGATCGGGCGGTGGACGGACGGGCAAACACGGACATGTAGGGAGCGCTCGCCTTGGAGCCGCGAATCATCAAGACCACCGATGCATCACCTTGGGCACCACGTGCCCATGTCAGCGACGCAGCCCGGCACTCCCAGGATGGCCGGGAATCTAGCACAGCCCTCCTGAGCTTATGAGCGTCACCGACCCTTCTTTGCAGAACGAAACACAGCCTGGCGCGCCAGCCGCCCACAGCCGCTTCGTGCAGCGCATCCGACGCCGCTATGCCGAGGAACTGACGCTGCTGCCGCCGGGCCTGCCCGATCGAGGCGCGATCGAGGCCACGGTGCAGGCGGTCCAGGCCCGCGGCCGGCCGCTGGCAGCGGCGCTGCGCGTGGCGCGGCAGCTGGTACTCGAACGCCTGGCGGTGCTGGACGTGGAGTGCGGCGCCGCGATGAAGGACATCACCGAGGTGATGACCACGCTGGCCGAGACCACGCTGGGCCTGGCCCTGGCCGAGGCCCGCGCCGCGCAGGACGCGATCAACGGCGCACCGCGCAACGCGCAGGGCGAGGTAATTGCCTTCTGGGTGGTCGGCATGGGCAAGCTGGGCGGGCGCGAGCTGAATGTCTCGTCCGACATCGACCTGATCTATGTCTACGACGACGACGGCCTGACCGACGGCCCGCAGCAGATCACCGCGCATGAGTATTTCGCGCTGGTGGCGCGCCGGCTGTATGCCTTGATCGGCGATGTGACCGAGGACGGCCAGGTGTTCCGCGTCGACCTGGCACTGCGCCCCAACGGCAACTCCGGCCCGCCGGTGGTGAGCCTGGCGATGCTGGAAGAGTATTTCCTGGTGCAGGGCCGCGAGTGGGAGCGCTTCGCCTGGCTGAAGAGCCGCGTCGTCGCGCCGCTGGACGAGGCCAGTCTGAAGAGCGCGCTGGGCCTGCGCTCGCTGGTGACGCCCTTCGTCTACCGCCGCTACCTCGATTACGGTGTGTTCGAAGGCCTGCGTCAGCTGCATCGCAAGATCCGCGACGAGGCCAGCAAGCGCGCCGCCGGACGGCCGGAGCGGGCCAATGACGTCAAGCTCTCGCGCGGCGGCATCCGCGAGATCGAGTTCATCGTGCAGCTGCTGCAGGTGGTGCGCGGCGGCCATTTCCCCGAAATCCGCACCCGCTCGACGGTGAAGGCGCTGTCGCGCCTGGCCGCGCGCGGGCTGATGAAGCCCGAGACCGCTGCCAAGCTGCGCGAGGGCTACGACCTGCTGCGCCGCATCGAGCATCGCATCCAGTATCTGGACGATCAGCAGACCCATTGCCTGCCGACCGGCGACGAAGACCTGGCCTGGATCGCCCGCAGCATGGGCATGACCTGCAAGCCCGAGGCCTGCGAGCTGCTGGAACGCCTGTGCGAGGTGCGCGAGCTGGTGGCCACCGAATTCGACGCCTTGCTGCACGACGGCCAGGCCCCGCCGGCCAACGGCAACGGCTGCCGCAACTGCGGTGCACCGCCCTTGCCGGTGGACGCCGAGGAGTTCCTGGACAAGCTGCCAATCGAGTTGGGCACTGCGGTGCGGCGCTGGGCTCAGCAGCCGCGGGTGCAGTCGCTGCGCGAAGAGTCGCGCCTGCGCCTGGCCAAGCTGGTCGGCCGCGCGGCCATGGCTGTCAAGGAAGAGCAGTGCAGCATGGATGCCGCGGTCCGCTTCGTCGACTGGGTCGAGCCCCTGCTGCGGCGCGAGAACTATCTGGCCCTGCTGGTCGAGCGCCCCTCGGTGCAGACCCGCCTGCTGCGCCTGCTGGGACTGGCGCGTTGGCCGATGCGCTATCTGATGCAGCATCCGGGCGTGATCGATGAGCTGGCCGATGCGCGCCTGCTGGCCGAGCGTTTCGATGGCGCGGCCTATTACGCCGACCTGCAGGCCCGCCATGCGGCCTGGGACCGCTCCGGCGAAGCCGATGAAGAGTCGCTGCTGGACACGCTGCGCCGCGCCCACCATGCCGAGGTGTTCCGCACGCTGGTGCGTGACGTCGAGGGCCACATCACGGTGGAGCAAGTGGCCGATGAGCTGTCGGCACTGGCCGACGCGACGCTGCAATGTGCCATCGACTGGGCCTGGGCGCGGCTCAAGCAGGCGCACCGGCCCGCACCGCGCTTTGCGGTGATCGCCTACGGCAAGCTGGGCGGCAAGGAGCTGGGCTACGGCGGCGACCTGGACGTGGTGTTCCTGTTCGACGACCAGGATCCGAACGAGAACATCAGCGCCTCCGAGATCTACGGCGCCTTCGTGCGCAAGCTGATCACCTGGCTGACGCTGCGCACCGCGGCCGGCGAGCTGTTCGATATCGATACCGCGCTGCGGCCCAATGGCAACTCGGGCCTGCTGGTGACCTCGCTCGATTCCTTCGAGAACTACCAGACCGGCCGCGGCAGCAACACCGCCTGGACCTGGGAGCACCAGGCCATCACGCGGGCGCGCTTCTGCGCCGGTGATCCGGCGCTGGCCGAGCGTTTCGAGGGTGTGCGCCGCGCGGTGCTGACCGCCGAACGCGATGCCGCGGCATTGCGCCAGGAGGTGCAGGCAATGCGCGAGAAGGTGCGCGCCGCCCGGCCGGTGCGCGCCGGCAAGTTCGATCTGAAGCACAGCGCCGGCGGCATGATGGATGCCGAGTTCGCGCTGCAGTACCTGATCCTCCTGCACTCGCGCCAGCATCCGGAACTGCTGGACAACGCAGGCACCATTGCGCTGCTGCAGCGGGCCGAAACCGCCGGCCTGCTGCCGGCAGGCGTCGGCCGTGCCGCGGGCGATGCCTACCGCGAACTGCGCCGGGTGCAGCACAAGGCCCGGCTCGACGAGCAGGCCACCGCGCTCGACGAGAGCGAACTCGACGCCCTGGGCCTGAGCGCCCAGCGTGATGCCGTGCTGGCGCTGTGGCGCGCGGTCTTCCCCTGAACGCCTGGGCGGCTCTGGCCCTGCTGCAGGGACTGGCGGCCTTGCTCGTCTGGCCGCTGCCGCGCGAGTTGCTGGACTGGCAGCCCGCCTTGTTCGCGGCGCAGCCCTGGCGCGCCTTCAGTGCCGCCTGGGTGCACTGGAGCCCGCTGCATCTGGGCGCCAACCTGGCCGGCTGTGTGGTGCTGGCGCTGCTGGGACAGCGGGCTGGCCTCGGTCGTCGCGCCGTGCTGGCCTGGCTGCTGGCCTGGCCGCTGACGCAGCTGGCGCTGCTGGCCTGGCCCAGCCTGCGGCACTATGGCGGCCTGTCCGGCGTGCTGCATGCCGGCGTGGCGATCGCGGCGATCGAGTTGCTGGCCCGACAGGGGCGCGAGCGCCTGATCGGCGTGCTGATCAGCGCCGGCCTGCTGCTCAAGCTGACGCTGGAGGCGCCGCTGGGGCCGCCGCTGCGCCAGCTGCCCGGCTGGGACATCGCGATTGCGCCCGCCGCCCATCTCGGCGGCACGCTGGCCGGTGCGCTGTGCGCGCTGCTGCTGCGTGCCTGGCCGTGGACGCGGCCGCCGCTGCGGGCATGATGGGCGCATGAGCCTCACGCCCCTCTCAGAACGCAAATCGCAGCTCGACACCTTTGCCATCAGCACCGTGCTGCTGTGCTGCGTGTTGTGGGGTCTGAACCAGGTGGCAGTGAAAGCTGCGCTCGCCGAGATCGGCCCGCTGTGGCAGGCGGGCCTGCGCTCACTCGGCGCCGCGGCACTGGTGGCGCTGTGGGCGCGCGCGCGCGGCATCCGCTTGTTCGAGCGCGACGGCACGCTGCCCGGCGGCTTGTTGGCCGGCGCGCTGTTCGGCCTGGAGTTCGCCTGCATCTTTGCCGGCCTGCAGTTCACCAGCGCCTCGCGCATGGTGGTGTTCATCTACCTGAGCCCCTTCGTCGTGGCCTTGGGCATGCCCTTCATCTCGAAGACCGAGCGCTTGAGCCTGCGCCAGGCGGCCGGCCTGCTGCTGGCCTTCGGCGCCGTCAGCTGGGCCTTTGCCGAAGGCTTCGGCAGCAGCACCGGATCGCCGCGCCAGTGGCTGGGCGACGCGCTGGGCCTGCTGGCGGCGCTGTTGTGGGGCGGCACGACGCTGGCCATCCGCGCCACCCGGCTGTCACAGGCCAGCGCCGAGAAGACCCTGCTCTACCAGCTGGGTGTCTCGGGCCTGGGCCTGGTGCTGGCCGCGCTGCTGACAAACGAACAGCTGCCGCTGCGCTGGTCGGTGACTCTGAGCGGCCTGATGGTGTTCCAGACGGTGATCGTCAGCTTCGCCAGCTATCTGATGTGGTTCTGGCTGGTGCGCCACTATCCGGCCACGCGCCTGTCCAGCTTCACGCTGGCGACGCCGCTGTTCGGTCTGCTGGCCGGTGCGGCGCTGCTGGGAGAACCCGTCACGGCACGACTGATCGTTGCGCTCGCGGCGCTGGCGCTGGGCATCGCCTTGGTGAACCGCCGCTGAGCTGTCCCCTTGGCGGCAGGCCAGCGCCGGCGCTGCGCCTTAGACTCGACCCGCTTCGTCCCATCCGACCCCAGATCCAGTCAGGAGACAACCATGATCACTCTCTGCGGCTTCTCGCTCAGCAACTACTACAACAAGGTCAAGCTGGCCCTGCTCGAAAAAGGCATCCCCTTCCAGGAAGAGCTGGTGATGACCAAGTCCAAGGAAGAGGCAGTGCTGTCCTGCTCGCCGCTGGGCAAGATTCCCTTCATCCGCACCGACAAGGGCGCGCTGTGCGAAAGCCAGGCCATCATGGAATATCTGGAGTCGGCCTATCCGCAGCCGGCGCTGGTGCCCGCCGATGCCTTTGCCGCCGCCAAGGTGCGCGAGCTGATCACCTTCATCGAACTGCACCTTGAACTGGTGGCGCGCGACCTCTATGGCCAGGCCTTCTTCGGCGGCACTTGCAGCGAGGCCGACAAGGAGCGCGTGCGCAAGCAGCTGAACAAGACCATTCCGGCCTTCAAGCGCCTGGCCAAGTTCTCGCCCTACATCGCCGGCGACAGCTTCACGATGGCCGACTGCGCCGCCTGGGTCAGCCTGCCGCTGGTCGCCATGGCCACCAAGGCCGTGCTGGGCGAAGACCTGCTGACGGCCCACGGCGTGGACTGGAAGGGCTACACCAAGCTGATCGGCGAGCGCCCCGCCGCCCAGAAAATCACGGCCGACCGCAAGGCGGACCAGGAGCGCATGGCGCGGAACTGAACCACTGAGCCGGCGCTATCCTTGCCGGCACCCACATCAGCGCCTTACAGGCCGCAAACAATGCGCAAATAACGTCTAATTTGCGCAAAGACACAGGCTCGTAGTGACCCCACCCCGCATTCATGGGGGTGAGAGGTCGCTGCGTACCGAAACGACACGGGATATTCACGCAATCCCTAAATGATGACGCATCGCTGCAGTGCAACATCCATCTGCAAACGTTTTCGTCCATTCATCACAGGGAGTTTCGCCGTGTCCAAGCGCCTCTTAAGCTTCGTCGTCCTTGCCGCAGCAGGTCTGCACGCCAACGCCACCATCGAGTTGCGAGACGGTGAGCTGAGCTACAGCCAGGATTTCAATGCTCTGGTCAGCACTGGGACAAGCTCAGCACTGCCGGCAGGCTGGTTCATCAACGAGATCGGCACCAGTGCCACGGTGAATGGCAGCTACAGCGCTGGCACAGGCTCGGCGAATACTGGAGACATCTACAGCTTTGGTGCCGCAGGCAGCAGCGACCGCGCACTGGGCTCGCTGCTCTCCAGTTCCTTCACCGGGACCTTCGGCGCCTCGTTCACCAATCTGGCGAGCAGCAGCATCACGAGTCTCCTAATCAGTTACCAGGGCGAGCAATGGCGCCTCGGCGCGACAGGCCGCGCCGACCGTCTGGCCTTCCAATACAGCACGGATGCGACCTCGCTGACCACCGGCACCTGGACTGACTTCACCGCTTTGGACTTTTCGTCGCTTGTCACCACCGGCACCGTCGGTGCGCTCATTGGCGACACGAACACTGCCACCGTCACGAGCACCCTCTCCGGACTGAACCTGGCAACAAACAGCACCGTCTGGATCCGCTGGACTGACATCAACGCTTCAGGCTCCGACGACGGCCTTGCCGTCGACAACTTCAGCCTCACGGCGACGCTCGCTCCGGTCCCGGAGCCCAGCAGCTATGCGCTGCTGCTGGCCGGCCTGGGCGTGGTCGGCATGCTGGCACGCCGTCGCGGCAGCTCCGCGCGTCAGGCCTGAGCGAGCCCTGCCCACAGCTGGCGCAACGCCAGGCCCTCACCCGGGCCGCTGCGCCGGCTGAGCCCCTCCTGCACAAGAGATTCAGCATGCACACCTCTGCACTTCTTCTTCGCCGCACCAGCCTTGCGCTGGCGCTGGCCACGGCAGCCACCTTCGCTGCAGCCGCCGACACGCCGATCTACACGATCCAGGGCAGCGGCGCGACCAGCAGCCTGGTTGGCCAGGCCGTCACCACCACCGGCGTGGTCACCAAGGTCAACAACAACGGCTTCTACATCCAGGACCTGACCGGCGACGGCAACCCGGCCACCTCCGACGGCATCTTCGTCTTCACGTCGACCAATCTGCCGGCGGTCGGCAGCCTGGTGCGCGTGGCCGGCACGGTGGCCGAGTTCAATACCGGCTCGGCATCGAACAGCGCCACCTCGTCGCGCCCGCTGACGCAGATCACCAGCGTCAGCGCAGTGACCGTGCTGGGCGCCAATGGCTACAGCGTTGCCCCAACGGACGTGACGCTGCCTCTGTCCAGCGGCGAAACGCTGGAACGCTATGAGGGCATGCTGGTCCGTCTGGTCGGCCCGCTGACCGTGCAGCAGAACTACTTCCAGGCCCGCTACGGCCAGCTCACGCTGGGAGCCGGCGGCCGCCATGAAGTGCCGACCAACCGCCACCGTCCCGGCAGCAGCCAGGCGCTGGCGCTGGCCGATCTGCAGGCCCGCTCAAGCATCATGCTGGACGACGGCAACTCGGCACAGAACGCCAACCCCTTGCCGTACTACAGCGGCAACGGCCTGCCAAGGGCCGGCGACACGCTGGCTGCGGTGACCGGCGTCGTCGATTTCGGCCTGGCCACCGCCAGCACGGCGGGTGCAGCGATGTACCGCATCCATCCCACCGCAGCGCCGACCTTCGCCGCGACGAATCCGCGCCCGGCCACGCCGCCCAGCGTGGGTGGCAACGTCCGCGTCGCCAGCATGAACGTGCTGAACTACTTCACCACCTTCACCAACGGCAACACCGCCAGCGGTCAGACCGGACAGACCTGCGTCACCGGCAGCAGCGCCGCGTCCAGCTGCCGCGGCGCCAGCAATCTGGCCGAGTTCCAGCGCCAGCGCGACAAGATCGTGCGGGCCCTGGCCGCGATGAATGCCGATGTCGTGGGGCTGATGGAGATCCAGAACAACACCGCCGCCGCGCAGAACCTGGTGGATGCGCTCAACGCCGAGGTCGGTGCCGGCACCTATGCCGTCGTGCCCGATCCGGCCAGCGGCACCGGCAGCGACGCCATCAAGCTGGCGCTGATCTACAAGCCGGCGCGCCTGAGCCGTGTCGGCGCGTCGCTCAGCGACACCGCCGCCATCAACAGCCGGCCGACGCTGGCGCAGACCTTCGCACCCGCCAACGGTGAGCGCTTCACGATGGTGGTCAACCACCTGAAGTCCAAGGGCAGCTGCCCGAGCTCCGGCGCTGGCGATGTGGACAGCGGCGACGGCCAGGGCTGCTGGAACGCCAAGCGGGTGGAACAGGCCCGCCAGCTGCGCACCTTCGTGGCCCAGCTGCAGTCCAGCTCCGGGAGCAACGATGTGCTGCTGGTCGGAGACTTGAACGCCTATGCACAGGAAGACCCGGTCTACGAGCTGACCAGCAATGGCTTCGTCGACCAGATCGGCCGCTTCAACAGCTTCGGCTATTCCTACGTCTTCGACGGCGCAGCCGGCCGCCTGGACCATGCGATCACCAGCGCCAGCCTGTCGCCCAAGGTGGCCAACGCGCAGGACTGGCACATCAACGCCGACGAGTCGCTGGCCCAGGACTACAACCTGGAGTTCAAGCAGCCCGCCTGCCCCACTTGCGCGCCGGACCCCTATGAAGCCAACCCCTATCGCTCGTCGGACCATGACCCGGTGCTGCTGGGCCTGAACCTGTACAAGCGCATCAACGGCACAGGCGGCCGTGACACGCTGGTCGGCACGGCGGGCGACGACATGATTGTTGGTGGCGCAGGTGCGGACGCCTTGACTGGCGGCGCAGGCTCAGACCTGTTCGCCTACACCTCGATGCGTGACTTTGGCGACACCATCACCGACTTTGCGCCAGGCACCGATCGTATTGATCTGCGCACACTGCTTGCTGGCCTGGGCTACAACGCCACCGATCCGATCGCCGAAGGCTGGGTGCGCTTCGTTGCCGTCAGCACCGGCACCAGCGTGCAAGTCGACCCAGACGGCACAGGGAGCTATGCGACCTTCCGCCCCCTCGTCACGCTGCTTGGCGTAAGCCCGTCCGCCTTGGACGCAAGCCGCGATCTGCTGATCCGCTAAACGCCGCCAACGACATCAGGACACACGATGAACATTGACTTCTCGCTTCGCGGCATGGCTGCCGCAGCCTTGGCCTTGGCGGCGGGCACCAGCCAGGCGCTGCCTTCAACCGCCAGCCTGCCGGGCTGGGCCAGCTTCGGCGACGTGCTCACCAATGGCGCTGCACTGTCGTTGACCACCGCCTACCTTGATGGCGACAGTGACCAAGCGCTGAACCTGTCGGGCCAGTCGGCAGCAGACATCGGCGTGCTGACTGCCGCCGCTGGCCTATCGCTCTCCGGCTTCGACCTGACTTCGGTCGCTGAGGTTGCGGGCGAAGGCTCGCTGGTGAGCCAAAGCTTTGCTGTCACAGCCGGCCAGACACTGAGCTTCGACTGGTCATTCAGCAGTGCCGAGACCAGATTCCAGGACCATGCTTTTGCGGTGATCGGCGGCCAGTTGTTCACACTGGCCACTGCCGGTCAACCCGGCAGTGGGCTGCAGAGCTTCAGCTACACCTATGGCAGCAGCGGCTTCTCCACGCTGGCAATCGGTGTCGTCGACACCGGCGACAGCGCGGGGGTGTCCCAGCTGAATATCAGCAATATCCAGATCAGCGCCGTGCCGGAGCCCGGCAGCTGGGCGCTGATGCTGGCCGGCCTTGCGGCCGTAGGCACGCTCGCGCGCCGCCGCTCCCAGGCGCGCTGAGCCTCCTTGCGGGGCCGGCGCATCAGCCGGCTGTCGGTTCGCGTTCAGCCCAGAACTGAAAACCGGTTCTGATCAACCACTTGGCGCTGGACGGTTCAGCAGGCTTTGAACCCGTGTCTCATTCAAGTCTGAACTTTCGCCCTTTTGTTTTATTCAAGTTTGAACTTTCAGCGCTGGCCACCGGCTCAGCGTGCCGACAGCGCCAAGACACATAGGAGATCTTCCCGTTGGGTCTGCAATAGCGCCGCTTCTTGAAGGTGAGCCGTACTGGTCCGGTCCGGTCGGCAATGACATCGACTGACATCTCGTCGTCGAGGGCGCGTGCTGGGTCAGGCAGCAACCTACTGGCCTGCATGACACACGGGTCCGGGATGCGAGCCAACGGGCCGTCATCCACATGCGTAGTCAAGAGAATGGCACTGCGGCCCAGGGCTTCACTCATGAAGGCCATGCTGCACGCCCCCCTGGCTCATCACACGAGCCTGCCCAAGGCTGGCAACCCACTCAGCGGGTCAGGCGCGGATTCCGGTCTCGCTGACCTCCGGCGCCAGTGGTGACCGGATTAGGCTGGTTGCAGCCGCCCGAGTCTGGCAGTCGAGCGGCTGCAAAGTGCCCATAGCAGACCTCGGTCGAAGTGCGAATCGAGGCTAAGTGCAGTCCTTAGCCGTAAGCGTGCTGGGAAGTCAGCTTGCCAACGCGCGCGGCAACCGACCTACCTCAAGGGCAGGCGCTTGACCTAGCGGCAACAACGGCTCGCCATCGCGCCGTTGCGAAATCCAGTTCATTCGGTCAGCTGTGACCTTCCAGAGACTGCCGGCCCGCTTCATACGGTATGTATTCCCAGCAGCTGATAGGCCTGCTTCGTAATAGCCGCCTTCGACGTCAGCGGTGTCTTTGTCGATCCAAAGGACTTTTGAGACACGAAAGATCAGCGCGCGCCCGCCGTGTTCCTTATGTTTGACGCCATCCTGCGCGGATGCAGTAGACGCTGAAACCGGCAGGACGATTGGCTTGTGGTCTTTAAATCGTGCCAAAAGCGCGGGCGGTGGATCGGTGGAATCGTCGACACACAGGAAGAAATACTCAACGCTCCGTTGAGCCGCAGACGCATTCCTATTAAACAGGTGTCGAAACACGGCCTCTATGACGTCAAGTCGATCAGCTTCGCGTTGTGCCTGAGCCGTCAAACCAGCCTGACCGCCCGATCGTTCCGACGAAGTGGGTGCTATTGCGGTTTCGCTACCGTGATCGCAGCCCGATACGATCGTGAAAACCAAGGTCGCGAGGATGAACTTGTAGGTAGGCATGGCGATTCGATTTGTCGTGCAAGCGGAACCGGACGCTCGCGCGTGGCCTGGCAGGCAACTTCTGAGCACAGTATGCGGTCGTTGTGAGGTTGACGGTCGCGGCCGGCTTCCTCAACGCAGCAATGTGCCCAAAGCGGTAGGTCGAGATCGGCCGCGATACACGGCCCCCGACCCTAACTGTTGGGTCCCGAGAGATCATGTTCCCGGTCGAAGCTGGGCGCTGTTCAAAGCCAAGGACGTGATGCGCGAGCTGATACTGACCCTCAAGGCTGAGCGCAGGCAGGCCAACAGTACAGGGAGCGCATGAGCCAAGTCCACGCCCGAGCCCGCACCACGCCGCTGATCCGTGCCGAGATCCGTGCCTCCAAGCTCGGGGTGGTTGAACTGGCCGAGCGGTACAACATCAGCCGAGCCACAGCGGCCAAGTGGAAGGGACGCGATGACGTGCAAGACCGCTCGCACCGCCCCCACAAGCTCAGCACCACGCTGAGCGAAGGCCAGGAAGCCATCGTGGCCGAGGTGCGTCGCCTGACACTCATCCCGTTGGACGATCTGCTGGCCGTGGTGCGCCAGTTCATCAACCCCGAGGTGTCTCGCGCCGGGCTTGATCGCTGCTTGCGCCGTCATGGCGTGGGCAGCCTGCGCGAGTTGCAAGCCGCCGCCCGTGAAGCCGCGGGCGATGCCGGCAAACCGGCCAAGTCCTTCAAAGACTACGAGCCGGGCTTCGTACACATCGACATCAAGTACCTGCCGCAGATGCCCGACGAGACTGCGCGGCGCTATCTGTTCGTGGCCATCGATCGGGCCACGCGCTGGGTGTTTGTGCGCGTGTACGCAGACCAGGGCGAGGCCAACAGCGTGGACTTCCTGGAACGTGTTCACACGGCGGCACCGATGAAGATTGCCAAGGTGCTCACCGACAACGGCAGCCAGTTCACGGACCGCTTCACGAGCAAGGCACGCGAGCCCTCGGGCCAGCATCACTTCGACGTGCGCTGCAAGGCGCTGGGCATCGAGCACCGGCTGTGCCCGCCACGCCATCCGCAGACCAACGGCATGGTGGAGCGCTTCAACGGCCGCATCAGCGAGGTGGTGCAGCAAACCCGGTTCAAGAGTGCGGCCGAGTTGGAGGCGACGTTGCTGGCCTATTGCAAGACGTACAACCATCACATTCCCCAGCGCGCGCTGCACCACCTGTCACCCATCCAGGCGCTTCAGAAATGGCAGGTTCAGCGACCTGAATTGTTCAACCGCGCTGTCTATAACCACGCGGGTCTGGACACCTAACCGGAGACGGCCCAGCCTGAGTGAAACGCCGGGAAGTTGACATTTAGCGTTCGCGGGAATCGGACCGTGTTGGCAGGCGCCATTGCGGGTCTGGTTGAGCGATGGAATACGCCTCAAGTAGCTGGCGCCGGATTCATAACTGAACAGGTATCCGTTGCTGCAAGCTTCTCCATGAGCGCTTCTGTGTCGTGCTGCCGGGCGTAGAGACAGAACTCCCAAAGCCCTAGTCCCGACAGCCCAGAAGTGTCTAGCTAACTCGAGCTATTCAGATCGACAGTGACTTCAACCTTTTGGGGATCTGCTCCACAAGAAACGCCATCAGTGCCCGAACTGTTGGCGATTGATGGCGCTGCATGGGGTAGATCAGATGGACTTTCAGCGGGGACATTTGCCAGCCTTCCAGCACCCTGACCAATTGACCTGATGCGACCAGCGGCGCAGCCTGGAACTCGGGCAGCACGGCGATTCCCAGTCCGTCCAGGGCGGGGGCAATCAAGGCGTCGGAAGGTCCGATGATTAAACGTGAGCGCAAAAGTCCTTTTGCGGTTCTAGTTCGCGAATGCAGTTTGATTTCTGCGGCCTCCCTCGACTGCAGAAGGCCAGCGTGCGCGTTGAGTTCACTTGGATGCTGCGGCAACCCGTATTGGCTTGCATAGGCGGGGCTTGCAAATAGGGCTGGGCGTACGGTGCCGATGGCACGGGCCTTCAGGCTGGAATCGACAAGTTCGCCAATGCGCACCGCCAAATCAATGCCTTCTTCGACGATGTTCACGTGGCGGTTGCTTAGCTTGACATCCAGTTCCAGATGTTCGTGTTTAAACAGGTACTCAGTCACCAGCGGAAGCAGCACGACTTTGCCAAATGTCGCTGACGCGGCCAGACGAACGCGACCGCTTGGCGTTTGATCCTGAGAAAAAAGGTCATGGGTGACGGCGTTCAGTTTATGGATCAGTGGACTTGTTCCGTCCAGCAGGCGTTGGCCAGCGTCGGTCAATGCAAAGGCTCGGGTATTGCGCTTGACGAGGCTGACCCCTGCTGCCGTCTCCATGCGCGCCAAGCGGCGCGACAAAGTTGATTTTGGAACATCCAGCTGGCGAGAAGCCCGTGAGAGGCTCCCTGCCTCCGCGATCTTGATGAACCACTGGAGATCATCGATCGAGTAGCTTTCATTGTTCATATTTGTGTACGCCGATGTCTACAAAACGAGTCTATTTGCGCAAGGTTAAACCATAAAGAATTCAGCTTGTTGCCGGTTCGAGCGAGGACACATGGATCGCTTCCTTGCCTGGCCGCAGACCTGCTCCAACAAGCCATCACACACTTTCAAGCAACTCAAATGACCATACTCGTTACGGGCAGCACGGGGCTTATCGGCTCACAAGTTGTGGCGCTTCTAGCCGCGCAAGGCGCAGACGTTCACGCCCTCACCAGAACACCAGAAAAGCGACAGTTCCCACCGGGCGTTACGGCGGTCAAGGGGGACTTTCAAGATGTTGACTCGATGCGCGCTGCCATGGGTTGCGCACGAACGCTTTTCTTGCTCAACACGGTGGCCGCAGACGAAGTCACCCAGGCTCTGATTGCACTCAACCTAGCGCGCGAAGCAGGTATCGAGCGCATCGTTTACCTGTCTGTCATGCACAGCGACCGTTTCACCGAGGTTCCGCATTTCACTGGAAAGCACACGGTTGAACGCATGATCGAACAGCTTGGAATGCACGCGACCATCCTGCGTCCCGCTTACTTCATGCAGAACGACGATGCCTTGATTCGGTCCGATGTTCTGGAGCGGGGCGTGTATCCCATGCCTATCGGCAGTGCAGGAATTTCCATGGTGGACGCGCGTGACGTGGCGCAGGTTGCCGCACGACATCTGCAGCGCCGAGACGCCGCAAGCGAACCATTGCCAACGGAGGTTTTGGATGTCGTGGGGCCAACAGCCCTGTCGGGTGAAACCGCGGCCGCTGTGTGGAGTGATGTGCTGGGCAAGACCGTCCAGTACGCAGGTGACGACATCGAGCCTTTTGAAGCGCGGTTCCAGAGCTTTGCACCCGCCTGGATGGCGTATGACATGCGGCTCATGATGGCGCGCATGCAGATGGATGGCGAGCTGGGTTCCGCTGGCGCAGTCGAGCGTATGCAGCAAGAGCTGGGCACCTCGTTGCGAAGCTACCACGACTACGCGCTGGAAACGGCTGGGCGCTGGAAGACTGCCCAATGAAGGCGCACCACACCATGCCATCCATTGTGGTTGTCTTCCATTCCGGCTACGGCCATACCCGTCGATTGGCGCAGGCCGTCGCCCAAGGCGCTGAGGCCGCATTGCTGGAGATTGATGCGCAAGGCAACCTGCCTGAGTCCGCCTGGATGGGGCTGGCTGCAGCGGATTTGATTGTGCTTGGCTCACCCACTTACATGGGCAGCGCGAGTTGGCAGTTCAAGAGATTTGCCGATGACTCTTCCGCGGCCTGGATGGCCCAGAAATGGAAAGACAAACTCTTCGCGGGCTTCACCAACAGCGGAAGCATGAGCGGCGACAAGCTGTCCACTTTGCAGTTCTTCATGACATTTGCCATGCAACACAGCGGCCTATGGGTTGGCACCGGCATGATGCCCTCCAATACCAAGGCCGCCCTGCGCAACGACCTGAACTATGTGGGCTCTTCCTCCGGCGCGATGGCCACAACCCCGGTCGATGCGGGGGTTGACGAAGTGTTGGAAGGCGATATCGAGACGGCCAAGCGCTTTGGTGAAAGGCTTCGGGTCGTTGCGAAGCGCTACTCGCATGCGTCGCCTCCCATTGCGTAGCAGGGAACTCCGGGCGTTCGGAGTCGGGGCTCGCCTCAAGCAACGGCCGCAGAGCCGGCCTCAGCAAGCCCCGCGTTTCAATGAGCCGCACTCGGCTGCGCGTTGATGCGCTAGAGCACGTCGCGCAGGTAGGCAGAGTTGATGAAAGCTGCCGTTCGGGCCACGGCCCATGGATGACCCAGATCAGCTGGTGGACTAAACCGCTTACGCGGTAGCCACTCCGGCCACGGTGTGATGGTTCGTCGCAGGGCGGTTTCTGCGAAGTTGATGGGCGAGGCAACCCTCGCAGCGCAAGACATGGCCGCCCAGTGCCGCGCTGCGGCACTGCTCGATGGCCGACATGACCTTGAGTTGGCCCAGGCTCAGGTGGCCGCGCTGGGCGGCTCGCCAGGCGGGTCCATGCGTGCGGAAGATGTCGGCGACCTCCAGGGAGGGCCGCCCCACGGCGTTGGCCTCACGACGTGGGCAGCTTCTCCAGCGGACTGATCACTTCGCGCAGCAGATCGGTGGCGACGTGGGCGTAGATGCTGGTCGTCTCCAGCCTGGCGTGACCGAGCAAGACCTGGATCACGCGGATGTCGACCCGCTGCTCGAGCAGGTGAGTCGCAAATGAGTGCCGAAGCGTGTGCATGGACACGCGCTTGTCGATCTTTGCCGCATCGGCGGCGGCGTGGATGGCGCGGTTGAGCTGACGGGTGCTCAGCGGGTCCATCGGATCCATGCCCGGGAACAGCCAGCCGTTGCGCAGGATCTTGCCCTGGGCGTGGCCCACGCGCCACCACACGCGCAGCCGCTCCAGCAGGATCGGCGGCAGCATGGCGTAGCGGTCCTTGCGGCCCTTGCCTTGCTCCACGCGCAGCGTCATGCGCTGGCTGTCGATGTCGCCGACCTTCAGCGAGATCACCTCGCTGGCACGCAACCCGGTGCCGTAGGCCAGCGACAGCGCCGTCTGGTGCTTGAGGTTCCAGGCCGCCGCGATCAGGCGGGAGACCTCCTCGCGGCTGAGCACCACGGGCAGCGTGCGTGGCACGTGTACGGGCTGCATCTTGAGCATCAGCTCGGGGCGAGACAACGTGATGTCGAAGAAGAACTTGAGCCCGGTGATGGTCGCGTTGAGCGTGATGGGGGAGACGCCGCTGTCGACCAGGTGCAGCTGGAAGTTGCGCAGGTCTTCTGCCGAGGTGGTGTCAGGCGAGCGCTGCAGGTAGGCGGCCAGCTTGCGCACGGCACGCACGTAGGCTTGCTGGGTCTTGGGCTCCAGCTTGCGCATGCGCATGTCGTCGAGCATGCGCTGACGCAGCGGGGAGGCTGATTGAGTCGTCGAGTCCATGGTTGCTGCTCCGTCGATGAGCGAGGCGGATTGCGGCACTGATCAGGTGAGCTACAACTCCTGCCGCAACCGGCACTGCCCGAAGTGCCAGAGCGCGGCCGCCCAGCGCTGGCTCGACGCCCGGCAGGATGACCTGCTTCCGGTCGAGTACTTCCACGTGGTCTTCACGCTGCCCGGCGCAATCGCGGACCTCGCGTATCAGAACAAGGCCGAGATCTATGGCCTGCTGTTCGACATGGCCGCCGAGGTGCTTCGCCAGGCACTGCGCGGCGTCCTAGAGGACCACGTGCGCGTCGAAGGTCTGCTGCGATTGATGCTGGCGAAGAACGGCGTGTGGTCGCTTGTCCCACGCCGGAGGGGCAACACCGGAGCTTCCGGCCGGATCCTACTGGCCGAGGGTGCCTTGCTGGCGCACCAGGGCATCAGCATGGGCTGGTGCGATCCGGCCCCCGACGAGTCCGCCGACTCTGCAGCAGATACCGGCAAACGTAGGGAGAACGACCCGGTATTCATGGCATGGGGCGAATTGCAAACCGCCGCGAAGCCAGTGGTTCTTGGGGATCCGCGCCGTTCGCACATCACACTTGAGGCGATGCCGATCCTCGCGGAGCCGTCCAACCCACCGCCCACCGCACCATCAAGAGCGCCCGCCACCGCGAAGCAGCCCACCACATGTGCATCAGACACCAATCCCGCGCCTTTCGACCGGACGGAAGCCCTGGAAGCGTTCAAGGCGAGTCACCTCACTGCCCTAGCGTTCCCGCCGCAGTGGCGTTATGTGCGCCGCGACTGGTCTCCGGGGGGCCGCCATGTCGCGGGCGTCTCAACAACGCGTGCGGCTTGGCTGGCGCGGGCCAGCCTGCGCGTGTCGGGCAAGATTTCCGAGTTCGGCCCGCTGTGCATTCGCGAAGGCGCGCTGCAACAGTCGCAGTCCATCGACCCGCCGCTTCGCTTCGCCGGTCGCCTCGATGCGAGTCCCTGGTGGGTGAAGTCGCGCATCGGATGGTTTCGCGCGCAAGGCTGGAGCATCGACGCCGCGGAGATCGATCCAGCCAATGCCAGCGCGCGCACGCACCATCCGCTGATGACTGCCGGCTGTGGTGGCTTCGGGAAGTCTCTTTCCTCGCTTGATGTTCCGCTGTTGCTTCTGGAGAGCGAACTTGCGCCTCTCCAATGCGATTTCAGCAAGCTGAGCTTCGCGCCGACCGGCTTGCGCGCGGTGTTCGGCTCGGAAGTCCGCAAGGCACGGGTCGACCTGCGCGCCAGCGACAGCTACCTGTGGCTGGGCAATGAATCGGACCTCGACGATCTGCCGCTCGCGCACATCAACCTGACGCAAGCCCGGCTCGAGGTCGCACGCTCCCTCGACCTGGCGAGGCTGGCGTTCATGTTCGCAGGGCTGCACCTGGACATCGCTAAGGGCGCTGCATGGATCACCGACACCCGAAGCAGTTGCCGGGTGCGCCGGCGCGTCGAGCCGGGCCGGGAGAGCGACCCGCTGGTGCTGGACACGCGGCCGGTCCTGGTGGCCGAGTTCCCGCCCCAGCACGTCTTCGAAGAGGCGATCTTCCGGCCGGGCGTCGCACCACTCCCCGACGTGGCGCTCAAGGCGTCTGCGTTCACCGTGAAGGTCCCGGTGAAGCAGGAAGGCAGCCAGGAAACCAAGGAGCAGGAGAAAGAATTCAGCACGACGCTGTCCAAGCTGCTGCGCCAGCTCGACGAACTGGAGCCCAAGGATCGCGTCACGGTGCGCCAGGCCTACGCCGCCCTAAAGGTCGAGGAGCAGGCGAAGAACACCAGTCCCGCCTACGACCCTGAAGCCCCGTTCCAGAAGTTCTCGAAGAAATTCGCGGAACTCTTCGGCAAGCTCGAGAAGCAGGGCCGATGGCCCGCGGAGCAGCGCATCTACATCGGCGCACTGAACCTGCCGCCCGACCTCGCCGCCGAGGCCCGCAAGCTCAACGACGGGTTGAGGAAGGACGTCATCGAATCCCTGCTGAAGCGGACGCTGGACGATGCCGATCGGCTGGTGGAACTCCTCAACAAGCAGGATCCCTCGCTCAACAGTGCCACCCGGTATTTCTGGCAGAAGGTGTACGAGTACATCCCGGCACTCGACCCGGCGAACAAGAACACGCATCCGCTGCCGCCCTTGGACAAGGCGCGTCTCATCGAGCAGGCCGTGTGCGGGGTCATGCAGAGCTATGCCGACTACCGCGACTTCTATGCCGAGCAGATGGTGCTGCGGCAGGGCCAGAAAGACTACCTGCCGCAGGACATGGAGTTCTTCAGCTTTGCCAACCGCAAGGACCTCAAGTTCAGTCCGGACTATCCGCTCGGCGACATCCGCAAGGCCTACCTGGCCGTGCTCGAAGGCACGCAAGACCCGGCCCAGGTGATGCGCGCCCGCTTGTCGGGCACCTCCCGGCTGGCCTTCCATGTCGACTGCGGAAGCCGCCCCGGCATCGACGTCGAAGATGGCGGCGCTCACCTGCCGTCGGGGCGATCGGGCAGCCGCAGGACCGGTGCAAGCAACGGTACCCGGCTGCCCTTCAGCTTCGAGGCGCTGACCGACTGGGGACACTATGACCTGGCGGTGACGCCGCGTGCGCGACAGGCTGCGGCCTTCGACGACAGCGGCGTGCTGATCCGGCGCGAGGTCAGTGAGTCCGGACTCGAGGACGATTCGGCAGGCGCCGACGTCACGATGCTCAAGTCGCTCGGCATCCGCAGCGGCCAGGTCGCGGAACGGCGCCAGGGCCCGGGCCGCTCGAGGGACTGGGGCAAGTCGCTGAGGACGATCCAGGAGCGCCTGGCCGACGTCGAGGCGTCGCTGCGAGTGGTGCCCGACGATCTCCAGACGGCCATCGAGCTGCCCGCTCGGCTGATCCTTTCCCCGTCGCAGAAAGCGCAGTGGCGAACGCCACGACGCCTGTGCCAGGATGGCGGGCGGCCCGTGCCGATCTGGTCGGCGACCCTGGACACCGATGCGGCCAATCCGTTGGTCCGCGCCGTGGCCTCGCCGGACATGCGCCCCGAATTCGTCCGCTACGGCCTGGAGCGCAGGCTGCTTTCCGCCAAGGGCAAGGCGGGCGAAAAGGGCCAGCCGCTGCACTCGCCGGTCGGATCGGCGCCACCTCGCGGCCCGCGCGCTCCGTGGACCCTGGGCTTCGAAGAGAGCGACGCCAACATCAGCCCCATCGAGGACCTGTTCGTGGCGACCTCTCCGGATGGCACCTCGCCGCCGGAGAAGGGCTCGGTCTGCGGCCCGGCGCAGTCGGCATCAACGCCGGCCTCGGCCGCGCTGCCGGCGAGTTCAGCGGCCTCAGCGGTCGAGAAGCCGGAACTGCACCAGGTCGTCGAATATCCGTCCGGCCAACTCACCTTGATCGGCTGGTAGCCGGCGGCCAGGATGGTGCCCACCAAACAAGTGAACTGACCCCAGAAAGTTGGACTCCACGGAGACCCCAACTTGAACAAGTACACAGAGCAGCAAAAGCTGGACGCTGTTGAGACCTACCGATCCGGCGAGCTCGGCTTGAAGAAGACAGCCGCGCTTCACGGCGTCGATGTCGCGTCGCTTCGCAAATGGGTTGCCGGCTACGAGGCGCTCGGCATCGCTGGCATCCAGCAGAAGCGGCGGCAAACCTACGACCTAAGATTCAAGCTCGACGTCCTTGAGCGGATGAAGGCAGACGGACTGTCATGCCGACAGGCTGGGGCAATTTTCAACGTCCGCCGCTGCAACAGCATCGCTGAGTGGGAGCGCGCGTACAGCAGGGATGGAATTGCCGGTTTGATGCCCCATCACGCCACCCGCAGAGCCAACAGGGTGCGAGAGGCTCCGGCCGGACCACCGTCCAAGGACACCGAACAAGAAGGGCTGAGCCGACAAGCGTTGCTCGACGAGCTGGAGGTCCTTCGCGCGGAGAACGCCTACCTAAAAAAATTGAAGGCCTTGGTTCAATCTCAAGCGGCATCAGCGCCAGGCAGAAGGCGCAAGTCGTGATTGAACTGAGGCCGAAGTTCCCCCTTCCTGCGCTGCTTCGTGCAGCGGGCCTGCCGAGAAGCACTTTCTACTACCAGCAGGCCGCGCTTGCGGCCGAGGACAAGTACGCTGCCACGAAGGACCTCATCAAGTCCATCTTCGACCAACACAAGGGCAGGTACGGCTATCGACGAATCACGGCGGCCCTACGGCGGCAGGGCACCGTCATCAATCACAAGACCGTTCAGAGGCTCATGGACGAGCTGCAGCTGAAGTCCATCGTCCGACCGAAGAAGTACCGGTCCTATCGCGGCCAGGTGGGCAAGGCGGCGCCGAACCTTCTTGATCGCAACTTCAGGGCGTCAGGGCCGAACCAGAAATGGGCGACTGACGTGACCGAGTTCAAGGTCGATGGCAAGAAGCTCTACCTATCGCCCGTCGTGGACCTGTTCAACGGCGAGATCGTCGCCTACGCTACCTCGCGCAGCCCTTTGTTCACGATGGTCGGCGCCATGCTGAATCGAGCCTTTGCGAAGCTCCGCCCGGGTGACCGCCCGGTCTTGCACTCCGATCAGGGCTGGCAATATCAGATGGAGCAGTACCGCCAGCGTCTCACGGCGAATGCCGTCACGCAGAGCATGTCGCGCAAGGGGAACTGCCTGGACAACGCCGTGGTCGAGAGCTTCTTCGGGACGCTGAAGTCGGAATACTTCCACGTCAACAGGTTCAGCAGCCTGGATGAGCTTGAGGCTGGACTACGAGGGTATATCCGGTACTACAACCACGACCGAATACGCTGTGGCCTTGGCGGAATGAGCCCCGTCGAGTACCGAGAGCTTGCTGCCAGCGCGTAGATCAGCACCATCGTCCGGGAGCGGCCGTCCGCTTCAGGCTGATCTCGGTCGTTCGATGGCGTGGACTCCGGTGACCGCTGTTGCCGTTAGCGGACGCACTCCCGGAACCCGCCTGTCCGGTCGCCTAGCCCCTGGAACCAACCTTTGAGTGCCGCCTTGGCATATGAACTGGCCGGGTGAGCGCGCTCTCGGATCCTGCAACCTACCTCGGATCGACCGAGAACAGAAGTAGCTGTGGACGCCCGGCGATCGATTGTCGTGTTCGTACCGAGATTCCAGGCAGCACTGAGCCCTACTCCTGTCGTGTCTGCGTCTGCGTTAGCGAGCTATGGTGAAAACTAATAGTCGCCAACTCGGGAACACGAAGCAGCGTCACGGCGTCTTAGCGGCTTTCCACCATTGGATGCCCATGCTTGCCGACGCTCCATCGACCCTTCTCCCCGACACGCTGCTCCGCAGGGCAGTGTCGGATCGAATCCGCCACCGCCTCATCCACGCCGGACAGCAGTACCACGCCAACGACAACATCTCAGCGTTCATCCGAGACGGCGAACTCGATGAGTTGCGCGGCGAGGTGGAGCAGCGGATGCGCGATGTGCTTCACGCCTTGGTGATCGACACCGAGAAGGATCACAACACCGCCGCCACCGCCCGGCGCGTGGCCAAGATGTTCGTGACGGAGCTATTCCGCGGGCGCTACGAACCGGCCCCGCCGGTGACCGAGTTCCCCAACGTCTCGCGACTCAACGACGTGATGCTGGTTGGGCCGATCACCGTTCGCAGCGCCTGCTCGCATCACCTTTGTCCTATTGTCGGAAAGGCCTGGATTGGCGTGCTTCCCAATGCCGCGTCCAACCTCATCGGCTTGTCCAAGTACGCGCGCATCTGCGACTGGATCATGAGCCGCCCGCAGATCCAGGAGGAGGCCATCACGCAGTTGGCGGATGAGTTGGAGCGGCGCGTGATGCCGGATGGCCTCGCGGTGGTGATCGAGGCCACGCATTTCTGCATGCATTGGCGCGGTGTGAAGGAGGCCGAATCACTGATGACCAACTCCGTGATGCGAGGCGCTTTCCTGAGGGACCCGGCGTTGCGCCGTGAGTTCCTAAGCCTGAGGCGTGTGACAGGCCGCTGAGACGGGAACGCGGGAGCGGGTCGTGACGTCTAACGGGCATCGCAACCTTGGAGATCCCATGAGATACCTGACATGGAGCGCGTCAGCGACGCTCGCCGCGGCGCTGGTCGCCTGCGGCGGCAGCAGCGGCGAGGCCGCGCCTGAGGCGCCGTCCGACAGCAAGCTGGTCGAAGAAGGTCGCCAGACATTCCGCTACGAGACCTTCGGCGACGAGGCAAAGTGGACTGACAAGTTGCGCATGCATGAGGTCGTGACCACGACCGTCACGCCGGCGCTGGCATTCGACGTGGGCCTTAAGGTCGACGCCGACGTACTACCTGATTCACTCAAGCAGGCGCTCGCCGCCGGCAAAGTACCGCTGGACGACCCGCAGACCACACTCGCCCTGTTGCAACTGGACGCTGTGGTCGGCCTCAAGGCACGAGTGGAGAAGGAAGGCGCGGTGCTCAAGCTGCGCAGCCTCGGGGTGACCTGCGCGCTGTGCCACTCCACCGTGGACAACTCGTTCGCACCCGGCATCGGCAAGCGCCTGGACGGCTGGGCCAATCGCGACCTCGACGTCGGCAAGATCGTCTCGCTGTCGCCCGCACTCGACGCGGCCACCCAGGCGGTATTCGCCAGTTGGGGCAAGGGGAAGTACGACGCGCGCTTCAACATCGACGGCAATAGCAAGCCCGCTGTCATCCCTCCGGCCTATGGCTTGGCCGGCATCCACAAGATCACCTTCACTGGCGACGGCGACGACATTGCCTACTGGAACCGCTACGTGGCCGTTACCCAGATGGGCGGTCTGGGCAGCTTCTTCGACCCGCGAATGCCGACGGCCACCACCATCAACAGCACCGTGGACTTGGTCAGCCCCAAGTTGGCGGGTCTGCAGGCGTATCAGCTCTCACTCGCTGCACCGGCGGCGCCTGCCGGCAGCTTTGACGCCATCGCAGCGGGGCGCGGAAAACTTCTCTTCGAAGGCAAGGCGCAATGCATTGCCTGCCACAGCGGCAGCCTCTTCACCGATGCCAACGCGCGACTGCACGGGCCGGACGCTTCCATGGCCGAGCCCGAGACACCCAGCCACGCAGGCCGTTCGGCTACACGGATGTACCGCACCACGCCATTGAAGGGGGCGTGGCAGCACGCACCCTACTTCCACGACGGCAGCGCCGCGACGCTGGAAGACGTGGGTGCCACCTACAACGCCAGGCGCAACCTCGGCCTCACACCGTCCGATATCAAAGACCTCGCGCAATACCTGAAATCACTTTGACGGGAACGACCGCGCGATTCGCAACATCTATCACCTGTCGGCACTTCCGACGTCAACCTCCAGCACCAACTATGACCCGACGCCTCTCCCTCGCAGTACTCGCCGCTGCCGCTACCCTGACCCACGCCGCCCACGCCGCCGAAGGGCCCAACGACGCGCAAATTGCCGCCATCGTCGTGACCGCCAACCAGGTGGATGTCGATGCCGGCAAGCTCGCCGCGGGCAAGACGAAGTCCGCCGCCGTCAAGGCCTTCGCGCAGCAAATGGTCACCGATCACAGCGGTGTCAACAAGCTGGCGGTCGACCTCGTCACCAAGCTGAAGGTCAAGCCGCAGGACAACCCCACGGCACAAAGCCTGCAGAAAGGGGGCGACGACAACCTCGCCCGGCTGCGCACCCTGGACGGTGCGGCTTTCGACAAGGCCTATGTGGATCGCGAAGTCGACTACCACGTGGCCGTGCTCGACGCCCTGGACAAGGTGCTCATCCCCAGTGCCAGCAACGCCGAGCTGAAGGCACTCCTGGTGAAAGTGCGCCCTGCCATCGATGCCCACCTGCAGCACGCTCGTCACCTTCAGGGTGAGTTGAAATGAAGCTGCGGCTTCGCGCCGCCGCGGTCGCCTGTGCCTGCCTCGCCGCAGGGCCGGCGGCCTGGGGCAAGACTCATACGGTCATCATCGAGGGTATGCGCTTCAACCCCGAGACCTTGACGGTCAAGCGCGGCGACCGCGTCACATGGGTAAACCGCGACGTGGTGCCGCATACCGCGACCGCTGGCAGGACGTTCGACTCGGGGGCCATCGGGCCTGGCGCGTCCTGGAGCATAAGGGTGAAGACGCCCGGACAGACGGGCTACGTCTGCGCACTGCACCCGATGATGAAGGCCTACCTCAACGTGCAATGACGCCATGAACACGACGATTTCCCTCCCGGAACTGAGCGGTCGCCAGGCAGATCTCGACTTGGCGCTGCAGGTGGCTGCGGGCGACTCTGCCGCCTTCGCGCGCCTGATGCGCCAGTACAACCGACGGCTCTTTCGCCTCGCGCGAGTCACACTAAAGCATGACAGCGACGCGGAGGACGCGCTCCAGGAGGCCTATCTGCAAGCCTACCGCGCGATTGGGAAGTTCCGCGGGGAAGCATCGCTGGGAACCTGGCTGTCGCAATTGGTGGTGAATGAATGCTTGGGCCGGCTGCGCAAGCAAGCGCGCCGCGACGGCATTGCCAGTTTCGTTCCCACTGCGTCCGAGGTGGAGGAGGCCCCGCTAGACACGGAGATTGACGCCATGGTTACAGCGCCGGCCGAAAAGCCCGAAGACGCACTCTCCCGCGCGCAGTTGCGCACCCTCATCGAGCGCAGGCTGGACGATCTGCCTGAGAGTTTCGCGGCGGTCTTCGTGCTGCGCGCTGTTGAGGAGCTGAGCGTGGAAGAAGCCGCGCAATCGCTCGGCATTCCTGAAGCGACGGTGCGCAGCCGCTACTTCCGGGCACGCGGGCTGCTTCGCGAGTCGCTCGCGCAGGATCTTGACTCCGCGCAGCGCGACGTCTTCGCATTCGACGGTGAGCGTTGCGACCGCATCGTGGCTTCGGTGCTGGCCAGGCTGCGTGAGCAAGCCGACCATGAGCGCCGCTTTACGCTCGCGCCCACGCGCTGAGAGGGCTTTTCATGCGCATTTGGGCTGAGCGCTGGAAGTTCACACTGAAGGTCGCCGGCGCGCTGCTGGCGATTGGCCTCGCAACAGCGGATGCCTACGTTGACCTCGTCCAGCCGGCAGACGTGTGCCGCGTCCGGCAAGCTCTTTGGCAAGAGAATGGAATCGACGCGACGCACGACCGACTGCGGCGTCCGTTCATTGTGGTCACAACGGAATTCTGACGGCCGCGACGAACCCGCCGCCCTCTCGGGGCGACAGTTCCAAATCACCTTGGCAATGCACCAGAGGCCGCTGAACGATCGCAAGCCCCAATCTCGTGCCGCCAGTTTCACGACTACGAGATCCTTCAACTCGGTAGAACGGCTTCGTGATTTTATCGGCATCTCTTGCCGGTATCCCAGAACCTCGGTCCATGACGCACATCACTAGCTTGCCGTCTTGCCGCTCCATCTAAACATCTGCCGCGCGGGCGAACTTTGGAGAGTTGTCGATGAGATTCACCACAATTCGGTGGAGCGCCTTCCGCCTGGTTCTCACGGTGGTGAGCGGGCCACCTTTCCGGCTCCTTTGACATCGCAGCAGCCGCCTGCATGCGGCTGCTGCGGCCGAATTCGCTGGCGTGGACCATTCCAACGCCGAGTATCGGCGGTTCTCGTTGAAGTTCTGTCGTCAAGCCTCGATCTTGGCGCGCGCATCGTCCAGTGACAAGAACCAATGCTCGTTCAGGCATTCCTGGCGCGGTCGCCCGTTGAAGCTCTCGACCGCGACGTTGTCCGTCGGTCTGCCTGGCCTGCTGAAGTTCAGTTCGACGCCCCGCGCGTACGCCCATTTGTCCATGGCTTTGGAGATGAACTCACTGCCGTTGTCGGTCCTGATGGTCTGCGGCGGCCCACGGTGCAAGACGATGCTGCCGAGGACGCGCATGACGTCTCCGCCCTTCAAGCTCTGGCCCGCATCGATCGCCCAACATCAGCCCGTAGCATCCGCTCTTGCCGTTGGGGCAGTGGGTCGGAGCCTGATCACGCTGGCGCGCGGAGACCGGTATGCGCTGATGACCGGTCACACGGCGCTCAGCGCCGACCGACTGAGATCGCTGCACAGCCGTCCCCCGAGGTCAACCCGGTTGCACGTCATCGAATAGGCACGCACACTGGCTGTCCAACTTCTGGGGGTCAGTTCAATCTGCGGTTGACCCGTGTTGTCATTCACGAGGTCTTCCAGCGAACCGATGACAAAGCACGGGTTGCGCCAAAGTATGGCAATGCATTAGAGCATCTGAACGGCGAGGCGATCGATGCGCTGCGCAACCGCATTATTTCAGCTATGGCTAGCCCTGCGAAATGCCTCCAAATGGCAATCGACAAGACTGCCAGCGGCTCAATGTTCTCGCTTGTATGTCAACTGGTGGATTCTGACGATGCTCTATTCGTTGAGCAGTCGAAGCAAACGGCGGAACTGCTCGCCGACGCACAGAAGTACCGCAACCTTCCAGGCGGCATCCTCGTCGCATTCGCAGGTAGTGCCGGAGTCCCCGCAAGGCGCTTGATTGGTGTCATAAAGGCTGAGGTCCACAATGGTTTTACCCGAGAGCAGGCCAACGGGGTGATGACCCTTAAGTTTCTGAAGGACTTGCTGCTCACTGCTCAGACGAAACTCTACAAAATCGGCCTTTTTGTCGAAGCGACACCTACTGCCCATGGCGCTGCAGTTGAACGCTGGCAATCATTCATATATGACGAGACATTGACGATGTCCAATCGAGATGGGGCCGCGCAATACTTCTATGAAGGTTTCTTGGGATGCAAATTTCTCGAGTCCAGCGCAAGGAACACGAAGAAGTTTCACGATTTGACCAAGGCTTTCATCAAGGGAATGAACATCCCTGAAACTGACAGAATAAATCTAAATAATGCACTTGTTACTTATCTTCGGGCCGACCAATCGCCGACAGTAAGCGTTGCAGCATTCGGCGGTAGCTACTTTGCCGATGGAGACGTTCGGGATGCATATGGACGTCACATGCAAGCTTCCGAATTCCCCGTGGTGGCAGTCGCAAAGGATCTCGCGGACGTCAATTCCGCTCTTCGTTTAAGGAAGTTGACGTTTCGAAACCAGGTTCGCCTTATTGCCCCGGCTGAGGGATTTGATGACCTAGTAAGGATCGAGGCCATTGAAGGCGATCCCGATGATCGGGGAAATAGATCCCGCTGGACTCGACTGACAGTTAAAGCAGATATCTCAGGTCAAGAATGACCGAAGCTGAGTTCATTGAACGCTGGCGCATTGAGAAACCATGCTACGAGGCATGGGGTGGCTTCGTTCGCGATCAAATTCAGCGAAAACTCGTGGAGGCATTTGGCCTTAACGCATCGGCATTCTTGAAAATTCCAGTCGTGCCACGACTAAAGGACGAAAATTCGCTGCTCGGTAAAGCATTCCACAGGTCAAAAGACTACGAGAATCCGTATCTGGAGATCGAGGATAAGGTAGGCCTGCGGTTTGTAGTGCTTTTAACTGGCGACATTGCGAAAGTATCAGGTGTAGTCGAAGCATCAAACTATTGGATCTGGAGCCTCGACAAAGATTTCGAAGCAGACCGCGAGAGTCGCCCGCTCGAATTCGCGTACCAGTCAAAGCACTACGTACTCAAGGCAAAGTTGGACCTAGATGTCAACGACGTCAAGGTGCCTGCTGGCACGCCATGCGAACTCCAGATCCGCACGCTTCTGCAGCATGCGCATTCTGAGTTGACGCATGACAATATCTACAAGCGAGACCCCAATGCTGAGGTTTCCAAGAAGGTAGAGCGAACAGTCGCGAAGAGTATGGCCCTCATCGAGGCTGTGGATGACTTCTTTGCACAGGTTCTACACGATCTGGAGCAAGCAAACCAGCTCGAGCGGTCTGCCCTGCTCGTGATGCGCGAGTTGTACCAGCAGTTTGTCGGAAAAGACCCGCTAGTGGATAAAACGAACGCGCTTGTTCTAAGCGAGTTCAAATCTCAACTTGGTCCAGATTTGCGAAGTCAATTGACCGCCTTCTTAGAAAAGTACCCATTCGTCGGCCAAAGGATTGCCGACCGCTTCGATCTACAGTACACGTTCCGGCAACCCTGGATTTTGCTAGCCTATCTACTTGTGTCGACCAAACCAAACTACGTTCGCGACCACTGGCCTCTAACACTGCAAGAGATTGAGCCCGTATTTACTGATTTGGGCAAGGCCATCCGTTAGCCGGGCGAGATCCATCCGTCGGGCTCAGGTTAATAGGAGCACATCCCGCGGCACTACATCATGATTCCCAGCAGTCGATTCCCGATACGTCTGAGGGCGGGGACACCCATTTGGCCGTGGAACTGGTGCTGCAGCAGGCGCAAGCACGGGTGAAAGCTGGTCGTAGCGGTTCTGCCACGGACCCCAGCGACCTGAGCGCCACACAGCGCGCGTCCGGTGGTCAGCGCCTCTTGTTCGACTGAGAAACGACCGATCCTGCGAGCGCCTTGGTCGTCATCGACGAGCGCGGATTGTCCAAAGCACTGGACGCCTTACCCTCGGTCTTCGCCCCGGTTTGAGCGGCCGTGCCGGCTTGGCGCAACGCGGATCCGGCGAGCGAACGCTGAACGGCGCTTGCCGCCCCACTCTGGAGAGTCTTGCCCGCTAGCGAGGCGACTCCGCGGGAAGTGGACTTGGTGTTGGTACCCATGAAAGCTCCTTGGAATCCAAAAGTGCGTCACTGGATTTGCATCCAGCTTACACTATATGTAGTGGGTCGCGGGCCGTCAATACACCATATCTAGCGCCGGTGTCGACGGCCTCAAATGCGCCTTTGAATTCAGAGTTAAGCGCAAACAGTTCCAGACTCAGCGCAAACCGACACCGGCCCTGCAGTTCGTCCCCCGTTCCGTGCAGACTGTCGCCCGCCGCTGGGGCGGCGCCGACCGGCTTGTTATGGTGTGCTACATCAGCAACACAGCCGGACTCGCGCCATGCACAGCTGGAATGACCAATCACCGATCTATCAGCAACTGGCTGACCGCCTCGCGGCCCAGTTGCTCGACGGCTCTCCGCCCGAAGGCGATCTCATGCCTTCGGTCCGCAGCCTCGCCAACAGCTACCTGATCAACCCGCTGACGGTCAGCCGCGCCTTGCAGGCCCTGGTCGACAAGGGCCTGGTCGAAAGCCAGCGCGGCATCGGCATGGTGGTCCGGCCCGGCGCTCGCGACCGTCTGCTGCAAAGCGAGCGTGATCAATTCCTGCAGCGCGACTGGCCGGCCTTGCGCGCCCGGCTGCAGCGCCTCGGACTCACCGCCAATGATTTGAACTGGGAGGCGCAATGACTGCGACCGCACAACACCTGATCGAAGCCCGCGACTTCAGCCTGCGCTATGGGCGCAAGACCGCTGTCGACAACATCAGCTTCAGCATTCCCAAGGGGGCGGGTTGTCGGCCTGCTGGGCCACAACGGCGCCGGCAAGACCTCGC
>JACDQM010000091.1 GCA_015657635.1 Roseateles sp. | reverse complement strand
GGGGGGATTGTTGTGGGATGAGTCCATGGGTGCTCCAGATGGGGGCGCCAGCGGCCGCTTCAACCACCGCAGCGCTTGGCGTGCCAACACCATCGATCCGGCGCTGCCGGGGCGGCGGCGGGCCGGGTGTCAGTTCACCCGGACCTTGACCTTGGCGTGCTCGTTGATGCCCATCGCGCCGAAGAACAGCGCGACCAGCCGGTGCGCGTCGACGAAGGTGACGGCGCGGTTCTCGCCGCGGCGCTGCAGCACCCAGTTCAGCAGATCGCCGGCGGCCATGAAGTCCAGGCGGATCAGCTTGGGGCAGGCGATCTCGATCTGGCTTGCCGCACCCAGCTAGGCACTCATCAGCTGCAGGGTCTCGCTGATGTCGCCGCTGAGCTGGCCAGACAGTTCCAGTTGCACGCGGGCACTGAGCTGGGTCTGTTCGGTGATGGTCGATTCGAGGAAGCTGGTCGTCGGCTCGGCCGACACGGTCGACAGCGGGCCGGTGGTCGACAGGCTGGCGCCGCTGACGCGCACCCGGCAAGCGGCACGCTCCCACGACGGCGGTGAGACCTCGTAGGTGACGCAGTAGTCGATGGCTGCCTCGTCGAACTGGTCGGGCCGGTTCACCAGGCGCAGCGCTTCCAGGCGCAGCATCCAGTAGACCGGGTCGACGTCGCGCATGCCGACCGGCGCCAGCTCCTTGAGCTGCTGAAGAAACTGATCGCCGGAGAGCCAGCGCAGATCCACCTGCTGCTTCGCCCACTGGCGGAACAGGTCACGCAGCTTGGCGCAGGCCTCGGTGTCGAGCTGGCGCAGTGCCGCCCAGTCCAGCACCCAGGGCATCGGCAGGTTCTGGCAGCGCGCCGCCAGCTGGGACACGGCCTCGGCTTCCAGATACTCGGGTGCCGCCCAGCACACGCCGCCGGCTTGTCCCATCGGACGGCGCTCCTTCATCGCGGCTTCGGCCACCAGCTTGGGCAGCGAGAACCATTGCGGTGAAGACAGGCCGAATTGCTGCGCATAGTCCAGCGCCAGCGCCTCGAACTTGGCCTGCTGCGCCGTGGCGCGGTAGAGGTCGAACAGCACCAGCCAGGTTTCGGCATGGGCATGGCGCGGGCCGCCTACCGCCACCAGCGCCGCCAGCACCTGTTCGCAATGGGCGTAGTCGGCGTTGGCAAAGGCGATCACGGCCTCGTCCAGCTCCGGGTCGTGTACCAGTTCGTTGACTTCCAGCGCCGGCTGGACCGAGATATTGAAGCTCAGCCCGACGCCCGGGGCCGCTGCAGCCGCCGGCGGCGGTGCCGGCCTGGGCTCGGCCGCAGGCGGACTGGGCAGGTCCAGCATGGGGAAGTCCATCGCCGGCAACACGCTGGGGCGCGCATCCGAAAGTGGCGGCAGGCCGGCGCCCATCACGGCTGATGCGGCCGAGCCATGCTCTGGGCGTGCGGCGCGCGGCGGCGGCGGCGGCGCGGACGGCGGCAGGTCCGCGGCATCGGCCGCCAGCGTCGAGGCGAAATGCACCGGCCGCGTGCTGGTTTCGAAGAAGCCCGGCGGATGGCTGCTGGGCTGCTGCTGCATCTGCGTGGGTGCAAAGCCTTCGCCCACCATCTGCTGCTCGATCTGGTCGATCTTGGCCTTGACGCCCAGATCGATCTTGGAGTTCAGGTCGCTGCCGCGCTCGATCTCGTCCAGGCGCGAGCTGCTGCTGCCCAGGGCAGCCAGCTGTTCCGGGCTCAGGCCTTCGCGCCGGATGCGGCGCAGCATGTCGAGCTCGCGCTTGCGCACGAAGTCGTTGCGGCGCTTGCGCTCGACCATCGCGCGCAGTTCCGCCTTGGCCTGGTCACCCTCGGGGTCGTCCTGGCGCGAGTTGATCTCGGTCCAGTCGGTCGTCGGATTGGCGACGAAGCGCGCGACCTTGCGGAAGAAACTTTCGTTGTCCTTGGGGTCTGACATGCGCTCCGTACTCTTGCGTGATGAGGCCGCGGCGGCTCAGCGGCTCAATCGCCGAACATCTTCTGCTTGAGCTCGCGCCGCTGCTGGGCTTCCAGCGACAGCGTGGCAGTCGGGCGTGCGATCAGCCGGCCCAGGCCGATAGGCTCGCCGGTTTCATCGCAGTAGCCGTACTCGCCGGTATCCAGGCGGGACAGCGACTGCATGATCTTCTTCAGCAGCTTGCGTTCACGGTCGCGCGTGCGCAACTCCAGCGCATGCTCTTCCTCGATGGTGGCGCGATCGGCCGGATCAGGAACGATGGAGGTGTCTTCGCGCAGGTGCTCGGTGGTTTCACCGGCATTCGAGAGCACGCCGTCCTTCAGCTCGGTGAGCTTGGCACGGAAGAACTCGATCTGCTTGTCGTTCATGTACTCCGACTCAGGCATGGCCAGCACTTCGGCATCGCTCAGGTCTTTGCCGGCCTTGGTCTTCCAGGCGTTGGCGAGTTTGGGGTCGGCTTTCACAGGGGTGCGGGGGCTTTCGATCTCGGGAGTACTCATGTGTCGCGTTGGCGGCTTCGGGGGCGCAAATCGGTCAGCAAACCGGCTGCTGCCTTGGATGGGGGTTGCCGCCTCTAGGGTGGCCACGGATGACGGTTCGTGCACTTCGGCCTTGGGCTTGGGCGCTGCTTTGCCGGCCTTGGATGCCGGCCGCCCCTCGGCTGAGGCCTTGGGGGCCGGCGTCAGGGTGTTCTTTGGGGCCGGGGTCTTGCTCACGTGTCGTCTCCTCGCTCAAGCTTCATGCCTGCGTTGCTCGGCTGGAATGCTGTGCATCCAGTGTGCGTGCGATACCGTCGGTTTTCGGGCGGGCGGATTGTAGCCACGCCATCCTGCATCTCCGCTGACGGACCGCTTCAATCAAACGAGGCAGCCTTCCATGCCTTGTAGCAGGATGTCCTTGGGCAGATCAATGCCGATGAAAACCATTTTGCTCGTTCTTTTTTCGCCCGGCATCCATTTCGGGCCCAGATCCGAGCCCATCAGCTGGTGCACGCCCTGGAAGATCACCTTCTTGTCGGTGCCCTTCATGTTCAGCACGCCCTTGTAGCGCAGCATCTTGGGGCCATAGACCTGCACGATGGCGCCCAGGAAGTCTTCCAGCTTGGCCGGGTTGAAGGCGCGGTCGGAGCGGAACACGAAGGACTTCACATCGTCGTCGTGATGGTGGTGGTGCGGGTGATCGCAATGCTCGCCATGCTCATGGTCGTGATCATGGTGATGGTCGTGTCCGTGATCGTGCGCGTCTTCCTTCAGGAAGTCGGGGTCGATCTCCAGCTTGGCGTTCAGGTTGAATCCGCGCAGATCGAACACCTGGGCCAGCGCCACTTGACCGAAATGCGCGGTCTGCACCGGCGCGCGCGGGTTCATGTGCTTGATGCGGTGGATCAGGGCATCCACCGCGGCGGGCTCGACCAGATCGGCCTTGCTGATGAAGATCTGGTCGGCGAAACCGATCTGGCGGCGCACTTCCTGGCGCGTGTCCAGCTGCTGTTCGGCGTGCTTGGCGTCGACCAGGGTCAGGATCGAGTCCAGCAGATAGCTCTCGGCGATCTCGTCATCCATGAAGAAGGTCTGCGCCACCGGGCCGGGGTCGGCCAGGCCGGTGGTCTCGATGATGACACGGTCGAAATCGAGCTCGCCCTTGCGCTTCTTTGCGGCCAGATCGGACAGCGTCGTGCGCAGGTCTTCGCGGATGGTGCAGCAGACGCAGCCATTGCTCATCTGAATGATCTGCTCCGTGGTCTCGGCCACCAGAATGTCGTTGTCGATGTTCTCTTCGCCGAACTCGTTCTCGATCACCGCGATCTTCTGGCCGTGGCTCTCCTGCAGCACGCGCTTGAGCAGGGTGGTCTTGCCTGAGCCCAGGAAGCCGGTGAGGATGGTGGCGGGAATGAGACCTTGTGACATGGTGTGATGCTCGAGAGACAGTGGCAGAACGGCCGCCATATTGGGGCGGCTGACTGTGTTGCAAGCGCCGGGCGATGTCAATCGGTTATTCTGTGCGTCCCTCAACTGCGACACGAAGCCTGTGTCTGAACCTCAGCCTAGTCGCCCCTCCAAGGGAGGGAGTTCGAGAAGTGCCGCGAATCGCGGGCTGATCGACCGCATGCTGGAATTCCTCCACCCCGGACCGGATTCCACCCGCGAACTGATTGAAACCCTGGCCGAGGCAGAAGCGCGCGAGCTGATCGCGCCCGAGTCGCGCCTGATGCTCGAAGGTGTGCTGCACATGGCCGAGCTCAGCGCCGGCGATGTGATGGTGGCCGCGCCGCGCATGGACCTGCTCGACATCGAGGCCCCGTACGAAGAACTGCTGGGCCTGGTGATCGACACCGGGCACTCGCGCTTCCCGGTCTTCGAGGGCGGACGCGACAACATCATCGGTATTCTGCTGGCCAAGGATCTGCTGAAGATCCAGCGCGCACCGGAGTTGAACCTGCGCGCCTTGCTGCGCCCGGCCGTCTTCGTGCCGGAGAGCAAGGGCCTGAACGAGTTGCTGCGTGACTTCCGCTCCAACCGCAACCATCTGGCGATCGTGATCGACGAGTTCGGCAACACCGCTGGCCTGATCACCATCGAGGACGTGCTGGAGGAGATCGTCGGCGAGATCGAGGACGAGTTCGACGACAAGGACGGCGAATCCAGCATCTACACCCTGGCCGATGGCAGCCAGCGCGTGGCCGGTGATACCCCCATTGCCGCCGTCAAGCAGGCGTTTGCGGTCGAGTTGCCGGAAGAAGACTTCGACACCATCGGCGGCCTGGTGGCGCATGAGCATGGCCGCGTGCCGCGCCGCGGCGAGGCGGTCGAGGTGGGCGGGCTGAAGTTCTCGGTGATGCTGACGCGCGGCGGTGCCGTGCGCTGGTTCAAGGTCACCCGCGCGCCCGTCGTGCAAGACAAGAGCTGATGCGTCGGCGCTTCCTGCTGGCAGCGCTGGCTGCCGGGGTGCTGCATACCGCATCCTTTGCCCCCTTTGAGGCCTGGTGGCTGCAGCTGATGGCGCTGGCCTGGCTGGCGCATCTGAGCTGGGGCGCCAGCCCGCGCCGTGCTGCCGCCATCGGCGGCATGTTCGGCCTGGGCTGGATGGTCTCGGGCCTGTGGTGGCTGCACATCAGCATGCATCAGTACGGCCATCTGCCCTGGCTGCTGGCGGCTGCCGCCGTGCTGCTGCTGGCGGCTTTCCTGGCCGGCTACTACGCGCTGGCGCTGGCGCTGGCCTCCAGGTTGCGCGGCCGTGGCGGCCCCTGGCATGCGCTGACCTGGGCCAGTTGCTGGCTGCTGGCCGAGCTGGCACGCGCCACGCTGTTCAGCGGCTTCCCCTGGATTGCCAGCGGCTATGCGCACACCAGCGGCCTGCTGCAGCCTTGGGCGCCCTGGGTCGGCGTCTATGGCATCACCGCACTAGCCGCTGGTGCTGCCGCGTCCTTCGCGGCGCTGTCGCGCCAGCACTGGCAGCCAGCCGCTGCGGTGATGGGGCTGCTGCTGGTGGGCCAGCTGCTGCCGCAGGATTTCACGCGCAGCAGCGGCAGCCTGCGGGTCTCGCTGCTGCAGCCCAATGTGCCGCAGGACCAGAAGTTCGACCGCGAGCGCATCGCCGCCAATATGGAATTGCTGGCCCGCCAGATCGAGGCCGCCCGCGGCCAGCTGGTGGTGACGCCGGAATCGGTGGTGCCGCTGCCGCTCTCCTATCTGCCGCGCGAGTATCTGGAGCGCCTGATGCGCGCCGCGCAGCGCCGGCCGGTGCTGCTGGGTGTCTTCCTGGGCGATGAGCAGAAGGGCTATGTCAACTCGCTGCTGGCGCTGGCGCCCGGCACCAAAGTCCCTTATGCCTATGGCAAGCGTCACTTGCTGCCCTTCGGCGAGTTCATCCCGCCGGGCTTCCATTGGTTTGTCAGCGCGATGCGCATCCCCATGGACGATCAGGCCCGTGGCGATCACCAGCATCCCTTCAGCGTCGCCGGTCAGCGCCTGCGGCCGCTGATCTGCTACGAAGACCTGTTCGGCGAAGACTTCGTCGACAGCGTGCAGGACAGCGAGAGCGCGGCCACCGTGCTGATCAACGTCAGCAATCTGGCCTGGTTCGGCACGCTGATGGTGCAGGACCAGCATCTGCAGTTCTCGCAGATGCGGGCGCTGGAGTTCCAGCGCCCCTTCATCCGTGCCACCAACACCGGCGCGACTGCGGTGCTGGACCACAAGGGCAAGGTCGTCGCACGCCTGCCGGCTGCGCGCACCGCGCTGCTGGAAGCCAGCGTCGAGGGCCGCAGCGGCAGCACGCCCTATGCGCGCTGGCTGGCACGCCTGGGCCTGTGGCCTTTGGCGGTGCTGGCTGCGGCCGGCCTGCTGGCTGCCTGGCTGCGCCGCCGCGCCTCGTAGAATCGGGCCCTTGTGCCCCTCACCGACAGACACGCATCCATGCTGAGCTTCCAGCAAATCATTCTGACCCTGCAGGACTACTGGTCCAAGCAGGGCTGCGCCCTGCTGCAACCCTATGACATGGAGGTCGGGGCCGGCACCAGCCACACCGCAACCTTCCTGCGCGCCCTCGGCCCCGAGCCCTGGAAGGCCGCCTATGTGCAGCCCAGCCGCCGCCCCAAGGACGGCCGCTATGGCGACAACCCCAACCGCCTGCAGCACTACTACCAGTTTCAGGTAGTGCTCAAGCCCGCGCCGGCCAACATCCTCGAGCTCTACCTGGGCTCGCTGGAAGCGCTGGGCTTCGATCTGAAGAAGAATGATGTGCGCTTCGTCGAGGACGACTGGGAGAACCCCACGCTCGGCTGCTGGGGCCTGGGCTGGGAGGTCTGGCTGAACGGCATGGAAGTGACGCAGTTCACCTACTTCCAGCAAGTCGGCGGCATCGACTGCAAGCCCATCACCGGCGAGATCACCTACGGCCTGGAACGCCTGGCCATGTATCTGCAGGGCAAGGAATCGGTGTACGACCTGGTCTACACGGACGGCCTCAGCTACGGCGATGTGTTCCACCAGAACGAGGTGGAGCAGAGCACCTACAACTTCGAGCACAGCGATGTGGACTTCCTGCTGCAGGCCTTCGCTGCGCATGAGAAGCAGAGCCAGCACCTGATGGGGCAGCAGCTGGCGCTGCCGGCCTATGAGCAACTGCTCAAGGCCGGCCACACCTTCAATCTGCTGGACGCCCGCGGCGCCATCAGCGTGACCGAGCGCGCCGCCTATATCGGCCGCATCCGCAATCTGGCCCGCGCTGTGGCGCAGAGCTATGTGGACAGCCGCGCGCGCCTGGGCTTCCCGATGGCGCCCAAGGCTTGGGCGGACGAAGTGGTCGCCCAGATCGCAAAGAAGAACGAGAAGAAGGCCGCCTGAGTCATGACTAGCGCATCGAACAAGAACCTGCTGCTTGAACTGTTCGTCGAAGAACTGCCGCCCAAGGCGCTGAAGAAGCTGGGCGAGGCTTTTGCCACGGTGCTGGCCGACAGCCTGAAGGCCCAGGGCCTGGCCGCTGCAGACGCGGTGGCCACGCCTTTTGCGTCGCCGCGCCGCCTGGCCGTGCATCTGAACGATGTGGCGCCCAAGGCGGCCGACCGCTCGGTGCAGCAGAAGCTGATGCCGGTGGCGGTGGCGCTGGACGCCAGCGGCAATGCCACGCCCGCGCTGCTGAAGAAGCTGGCTGGCGTCGGCGCCGACGCGTCGGTCGTGCCGCAGCTCAAGAAGCTGCCCGATGGCAAGGCCGAAGCGCTGTTTCTGGACATGGTGGTGCCCGGCGTGGCGCTGGCTGAAGGCCTGCAGAAGGCGCTGGACGAGGCGCTGGCCAAGTTGCC
>JACDQM010000090.1 GCA_015657635.1 Roseateles sp. | reverse complement strand
TGACGCTGGCACTGAGCGGTGCGGACGCCGGCAACTACCAGCTGGCCTCCGGCACGGCGAGGGCCAAGGGCGACATCAATGCCAAGGTGCTGGACCTGGGCGCGGTCATCGTCAAGGACAAGGCCTATGACGGCAAGCGGGATGCCGGCCTGCAGCTGCCCGCGTTGAGCGGCCTGATCGCCGGCGACAGCGTCCGACTGCAAGGCCAGGCCCTGTTTGATGACGCTTCAGTCGCAGCAGGCAAGCCGGTGCAGATCGCGCTGGCCCTGGACGGCGCCGACGCCGCCAACTACCAGCTCAAGGCCAGCCAGCAGCAGGGCAAGGCATCGATCACGGTTTCGCCAGCCCAGGCCGCAACGTCCGGCTTGATCATCAAGCCGATCGGCGGCAATGGCACGCAGAACGGTGGCACGGACGGTGGTCTGGGTGGCGCGGTCGCAGCTGGCTTGCCACTTTCTGGCGCGCAGACCAGCGCTGGCGGCAGCGCGGGGCTGGTCGCTTTGGCTGCAGATGTGGCAGGCTTCGGCGCCTCAGCGGGCCGTCCGGGCGCCTCTTCCAACGGGGCTGCCGGCATGCTCGCTTCGCTGTCGACCGAGCAGGTGCTGAGCCATCAAGGCCAGCTGAGCCTGGCGACGGGAGGTGTCGGCTTCAGCGAGCCACGCCAAAGCCTGCTGCCGGTCTATCGGGATGCGGGGGGGAGCGTCAAGCCCCAGGCACTGGCTCAGTTCCGGGTTGATGATCTGGGCGACAGCATGGCGCTGAGTCCGGTGTCCGTCGCCGTGCCGCCGCTGGATTCAGGCAAGGTCCTGGTGCGTCAGCGCGCTGAGACCCTGCTTGAGCTGGCCGACGGCGACAGGGTATGGCTGCGGATCGAGTTGATGGATGACGGCACCTTGCGTGCTTCGGCGCCGCGCCGGGCCGAGACACTGGGCCAGGATCTGCTCAGCGCCTTCAGCCTGACCGCGTTGAAGCAGCAGGCCGGCGTCACGCCCAATCAAGTGCGCGCCGTTGTGCTCAGCTTTGAAGGCGGCGCGGAGTGAAGCTGGCCGGCATGAACTGAACCGTGAGGAGGATCGGGTGCCCGTGAGGGCCTCGCTCTGGGGCGATGGACGCTGCTGTCCATCGCCCCTTCTTGCTTCTATGTTTGGGTTCTCCGCATTTCGGACGATCCGTTCATCGGGCTTTTCTGCAGCTAGGCACGCCTTGCTTGCAGTTTGTCTCATCGGCCTGGCAGGCCGCTGCCTCGACGCCGACACTGACTCCATCGACACCCAATCAGGGGTTCGAGTCCACCGACAAGGAGTCCATCATGAAGCTGAAGATCCAAGCCCTCATCGCCGCCGTCCTGACCAGCGCCGGCATCGCCCACGCCCAGCCTGCACAGCGCATCGAAAAGCTGCCGATGGTCGTCATCACCGGCAAGTCGGTGCAGGCTGAAACCCGCGTGGTGCAGCTGCCGCGCGTCATCGTCGAGGGCCGCAGCCTGAACAACCAGCGCCTGGCGGCTGCCAAGTCCACCCCGGGCATCTGAGGTCGGCCGATGTTTCAGTCAGTTGATCCCATCGTGTGCCAGAGCCGAGTCAAGGTCGCAGCGAGCCTGCGCCCCTGACTCGGCTCTGCGCCGCCTGCATTTCGTCCCCGCCATGTGCCAGCCGGCGCCCGGGATTCGCAGTTCGTCGCCCACCGCTGGCAGGCGTCTGCGGACCTCTGCACAGTAGAGCCGCACTGACAGCCTGGCCATCTTCGGAGCCTGCCATGAGAAGCCGCAATCACAACAGCAGCAGCACCTTCCTGACCGCCCTCGTCGCCGTGGCCGGCGCGGCCGTCATCGGCCTCTGGCTTGCCGAGCAGACCACACCGGCGCAGACGCTGACACGCGCCGCAGGGGCAACGGTGCCAGCGCCGGTGGTCGCTCCGAATGCCCAGGCGCCGACCGCGGTGCATGCCCAGCTGCCGGCCGGCCAACGCGCGCGAGCCAGGCGCGCCTGAGTCGCAGCGCTTCCAACCCTTGAGCAGAGCCCGGCTTGTCCGGGCTCTGTGCATTTCAGCGCCTGCCTGGCATTGGCAAGCTAACTTCAATGGTGACCACCAGACGCTGCGGCTTCGGCCGGCGCGGGTTTCAATTGATCGTCTCTGGCGGCCTTTGATCCGCGTCAGCGTGCAACTCGTCGCTTGCGGCTGGATCAGCAGGGGCCGGGCGCCGAAACTGCAATCACTGAGACAGGCAATCAAGCCAGCCAAGCCACCAAGGAGTTCACCATGAGCCGCACCGCCACCAAGACTTTTGTTGCCACCATCGTCCTCGCACTCGTCGCCGCTGCCACGCTGGCGCTGACGCATCAGGTCGACGCCGGCAGCGCGAGCCAGCCCGGGGTGGTGAAGCTTGAGCGCGTGGTGGTGGTTGGCAAGCGCGCAGTGCCGGCAGCCGAGAGCACGCAGCAGATCGTGCGTCTGCCGCAGGTCGTGATCGAGGGGCGTAGCGTGGCCACCGAGCAGCGCCTGGCTGCCACCAAGGCAGCTTGCACCAGCACGCTGTGCTGAGACTTGCTGCGCCGCCAGGCGCGCTTGTGTCTGCGCTCAGATGAAAGAAGGCCCGGCATTGCCGGGCCTTTGTCTTGGCGTGCAGCGCGGATGGCGCTCACTTCATCGCGTAGTGCAGGCTCAGGTAGACATAGCGGCCGCGCGGGTCGGTGTAGCTGGGGTCGTAGCCCGAAAGGAAGTAGTAGGCCTGGTTCGAGAAGGGCGGGCTGGTGTTGAAGAGGTTCTGCACACCGGCGCGCAGCTTCAGGCGCTCGTTGAACTGATAGCCGGCCGAGGCATCCCACAGCGAATAGGCCTTGACGCGGTTGGCCGCGACGATGCTGCCGTCATCGATATTGATGGCCGAGTTCTGGTCCTGGTAGCCCGAGTAGTAGGTGTTGCCCAACATCGCCGACCAAGCGCCACGCTCCCAGTCGACGCTGAGGCGATGGCGCCAGCGCTGCACCACCTGCTCGGTGACGAAGCGGCCCAGATTGCTGATGAAGGGATCGCCAGGCGCGGTCTGCAGCTTGGACTGCAGCATCAGCGTGGCCGAGAGCTTGGCACCGAACTGGCCCCAGGCGGTCTTCACGCCGTGCAGGTCCGCCACCAGGTCCAGGCCGGCGGCTTTCTGCGCGCCTCGGTTTTCCTTGCGCAGCTCGATGTAGTCGATCAGACCGTCCTCGTCGCGGCGCACCAGACTGCCGTACTTGTCCAGATTGCCCAGGATCACGTCGTCGCCGATCTCGCTGATCAGCTTGCTGCGGCGGATCTGCCAGAGGTCGATGCTGGTGGTCCAGTGCGCGTTCGGCTCGAACACCAGGCCCAGCGAGGCCTGGCGGCTGCGCTCGGGCTTCAGATTGGGGTTGCTGTAGCGGCGCGTGTCCCAGTTGTCGGCGCAGACGCTGAGGTCGTTGTCCTCGGTGGCGCAGTAGACTGGGTCGGGCAGCGTGGCGGTGGAGCCGTAGACGGTGGGGCGGTAGAGATCGCTCATCGATGGCGCGCGGAAGCCCGCGCCCAGCGAGCCGCGCAGCAACAGGTTCTTGCTGGGCTGGTAGCGCAGGCCCAGCTTGGGGCTGGTGGCGCCGCCGACGCCCTGGTACTGGTCGCGGCGCACCGCGAACTGGGCCTCCCAGCCCTTGGCGAAGGGTGCCAGCAGCTCGGCGTAGATGCCGCGCACATTGCGGCTGTCGCTGGTGGCCTGGCCGCCTTCGGGCGCGCGGTCGTTGTTGATGTTGTCGCTCATCAGCAGCGCCGAGGGGCGGAACACCGCCTTCTCGCGTCGCACTTCGCCGCCCAGCGCCAGCATCATCTGGCCGCCGCTGAGCTGGCCCAGCGCGCGCGAGGCCTTGAAGTCCAGCACATCCATGGTGCCGCGGGCATAACGCACTTCGTCATTGACCTGGATGCTGTCGATCAGCGCCTGGCCGGCCGCGCTGGACGGGCCGAAGGGGTTGATCAAGCCGCTGGCGATGCCATCCAGCAGCTTGTCGTAAAGCACATAGCCCCGCGTGTCGCGATCGCGCACCGTGTTGACGCTGTGGTTCAGCGCGATGTCGTAGTCCCAGCCGGCCAGTGCGCCCGTCAAGCCGGTGACCACGCGCTGGCCCTGGCTGGTCAGCTCGCTGGTGCGGCGGCCGGCCTCGTTCAGGCGCATGCGCAGCTCAAGCTCGCCGGGGATGTCGTCGTCCAGCAGCTGGTCCAGCCCGGTGTTGGCGAGCTGGGGCACTTTCTTGTAGTCGATATAGCCGGTCACGCGTGCCGAGGAGCCGACGTAATGGGTCTTGGCGCTTGACAGCGTCAGCTCGGCATAGGCCTGGTGGCCGGGGGCCAGCTGCAGCACGCCGCGGCCCAGGAAGCTGTGCTTCTCGGCCTTGGGGTAGAGCTCGGTGTCGCCCATGTAGTCGTAGGTGCAGGCGTCCTCGCCGCCGGTTCCGGCCGGCAGGTAGAGGTTGGCCGGCGGCGCGCACTTGGGCTGGCTGAGGTTGATCAGCCGGTTGACGATGGGCTTGCCATTGATCGTGAAGCCTTGGTCCTGCAGATGGTCGCGCTGGTTGCGCGTCAGGCGGATATTGGCCGGGCTGGTGAAGCCCGACAGCAGGTGGCCCAGGCGTTGCGGGATCTGCAGCTCGCCGATGAACTCGCGCTGCGAGGTCGACAGCCGGCCGGTGCGCTGCGCGTCCAGCACGCCGAAGACGTTGAAGCCCTGGCGGCCCAGATCGCCCCAGCCGGCGGCGATGCTGGCGCTGCGCTTGCCGGCGCCGCCTTCCTGGGTGGCACCTGCCTGGGCGTTCAGCTCCAGGCCCTGGAAGTCCTGGCGGGTGATGAAGTTGATGACGCCGGCGATGGCGTCGGCACCATACAACGCGGAGGCGCCGTCCAGCAGCACCTCGACGCGCTGGATCGCGGCAGCCGGGATGTTGTTCAGGTCCACGCCGGCGTCGTCGCCCGGCGAGGCGAAGTTGGCCATGCGCCGGCCATTCAGCAGCACCAGCGTGGACGAGGTGCCCAGGCCGCGCAGATTGGCCGAGTTGAAGCCCTTCTGGTCGTAGCCGCCCACATGGATGCTGGCGCCGTCGGTCAGGTTGCCGGAGGCGGCCGAGATCTTGCTCAGCAATTCGGCCGCTGTGGTGACACCGGCCTTGTTGATCTCCTCGCGCGTGATCAGCTGCACCGGCAGCGCGCTCTCGGATTCCAGGCGCTTGATCGCCGAGCCGGTCACCTCGACGCGGCCCAGCTTGTCGGTCGTTGTCGCCGCAGCACTCTGCGCCTGGGCGCCCAGCGAGATGCACAACAACAGGGCAGCGCCGCAGACGGTGCTGAACGAGTGGGGGGCAGGCAGGTGGCGCATCAGGGGCTTTCGAACAAGGCGAAGCCTTGCCAACGCGGGGACCGACGGCCGGGTTGACGGGGCAAGCCCGAAGCGAGCCCGGTGTTTACCCGCGAGTGCCGGTCGGCAGCTGCGCTGCTTCGTCGGGTGACTGCTTGGCTGAGGGCGCTGCCAGGCTGCCCCAGCCGCGTTGCTGAGCCGCGCGGCGCCCATCGAGGCGGTGGCCCGGCTTGACGTTCATCGCGCGGGGCCGCAGTTCAGCCGTCAGCACGGCCTGTCCGTCTCTTGTGGCTGGAACGAGCGCGCGCCGCTGACGACACTGCAATCACTGACACAGCCAACCCCCAGGAGCCCATCATGACGAACCATACCCGCTACCAAGCTGTCTTCTTCGGCGCCGCGATCTGCCTGGCCCTTGCCGCCGCAGTGAGCTACCAGGCCGAAACCGCCCCGGCCACCCAGGTCGTCAAGCTGGAGCGCGTCGTCATCGAGGGCAAGCGCACGGTGGGCGGCATGCAGGTGGTGCGCCTGCCGCAAGTGGTCATCGAAGGCCGCAGCATCGGCGCTGAGCAGCGCCTGGCGCTGGCCAAGACCAGCTGCTCTGCACAAACGGTCTGCTGAAGCAGGGTCGCTGTCTCAGTCGGCGCGGTTCGCCCGCGCCCCTCGCAAAGCCCGGCGTTGCCGGGCTTTTGCATTTCTTGTCTGCTGCCTGCGCCTCAGCTGGCGTCCAGCACGCGCAGGATCTCGCGCCCGTAGGCTTCCAGCTTCTTGCTGCCCACGCCGCTGATGCCGGCCAGTTCGTCCAGGCTGTGCGGATGCTGGCGCGCCATCTCGGCCAGCGTGACGTTCTGGAAGATCACATAGGCCGGCAGCCCATGCTCCTTGGCCACCTCGGCACGCCAGGCCTTGAGTGACTCGAAGCGCTGTTGGGCCTCGAAGTCCAGGTCCGGCGCGTCGGCCGTGCTGCGCGTCTTGCCACTGGCGACGCGGGTCGTGCGGCCCTTCTTCGGTGCGGCACTGGGCACGCGCAGCAGCAGCTGAACCTCGCCCTTGAGCACCGAGCGGGCCGTGTCTGCCAGTGCCAGCGTGTGGTACTCGCCTTCGGTGAACACATGGCCCAGCGAAATCAGCTGGCGCAGCACCGCGCGCCACTGCTGTTCGCTCAGCTCGGCGCCGATCGCCCAGGTCGACAGCTGCTGATGGCCATACTGCGTGACCTTGTCGGTGACCTTGCCGCGCAGCACGTCGATCAGGTGGCCGGCGCCGAAACGCTGGCCGCCGTTCTGGTGGAAGCGGTAGATGCAGGAGAGCAGCTTGCGCGCCGCCTCGGTGCCGTCCCAGGTGGCGGGCGGATGCAGGCAGTTGTCGCAGTTGCCACAAGGCTTGCTGTCTTCGCCGAAGTAGCCCAGCAGCCGCACGCGCCGGCAATCGGTCGCCTCGGCCAGCGCCAGCAGCGCGTCGAGCTTGCCGCGCTGGATGGTCTTGAAGTCTTCGCCGGCCGGGCTCTCGTCGATCATGCGGCGCTGGTTCACCACATCGGCCAGGCCATAGGTCATCCAGGACTCGGCTGCGCGCCATCACGGCCGGCACGGCCGGTCTCCTGGTAGTAGCTCTCGATGTTCTTGGGCAGGTCCAGGTGCGCGACGAAGCGCACATCGGGCTTGTCGATGCCCATGCCGAAGGCGGTGGTGGCCACCATCACGATCGCGTCCTCGCGCAGAAAGCGGTCCTGGTGGCGCTGGCGCACTGCGGCGTCCAGGCCGGCGTGATAGGGCAAGGCGCGCAGGCCCTCGCTCTCCAGCCAGGCGGCGGTCTCCTCGACCTTCTTACGGCTCTGGCAATAGACGATGCCGGCCTCGTCCTCATGCTCGTCGCGGATGAAGCGCAGCAGCTGCTCGCGCGGCTTCGCATCCTTCTCGACGATGGCGTAGCGGATATTGGGGCGGTCGAAGCTGCTGATGAAAACGCGCGCTTCTTCCAGCTTCAGGCGCTCGATGATGTCGGCGCGTGTGATGTCGTCGGCGGTGGCGGTCAGCGCGATGCGCGGCACGTCGGGGAAACGCTCGTGCAGCATCGACAGCGCCAGGTATTCGCTGCGGAAATCGTGGCCCCACTGGCTGACGCAATGCGCTTCGTCGATCGCGAATAGGCTCAGCAGGCCGCGTTCGTTGAGCGACTCCAGCTGCGCCAGAAAGCGCGGATTGGTGATGCGCTCGGGCGCGGCGTAGAGCATCACCAGCCGGCCGCTCATCATCTCGCGCTCCACATGCTGGGCCTGCTCGCTGCTGAGCGTGGAGTTCAGGAAGGCCGCATGCACGCCGGCCTCTTCCAGCGCGCCGACCTGGTCGTGCATCAGCGCGATCAGCGGGCTCACCACCACGCTGACGCCCTGCCCGCCGCGGTGCCGTGCGATGGCCGGAATCTGGTAGCACAGGCTTTTGCCGCCGCCAGTGGGCATCAGCACCAGCGCATCGCCGCCGCCTGTCACATGCTCGACGATGGGCGCCTGGGCACCGCGAAAGGCGCTGTAGCCGAAGACTTCTTGCAGGATGGCCTGCGGGGCGGGATGATGTGCTGACGGGATCATGAAGGGCGCCATTGTCCAGGAGATGGCTTGTGGGCAAAAAACAGCCGTCGCCGCGCGGTGTGGCGCGTCCCAGGATTGCGGCACAGGTGGGAATGAAGCTGTTCCTGTCCTCGTGCTGAGACAGAGCGAGAATGCACGCAGAAAAGACTTGTCGACACCTGTCACGCCGTTGATGCTAGAAGCACCCATCCCTGGCAATGAGGCGCAACGCTTGGCGGCGCTGCGCGCGCTGAATGTGCTCGACACAGCGCCTGAAGAGCGATTTGACCGCCTTACTCGCATGGCCAAGCGCCTGTTCGGCGTACAGACGGTGCTCGTCAGCCTGGTCGATGCCAATCGCCAATGGTTCAAGTCCGCTCAGGGCCTGGATGCGTGTGAAACCCCGCGCGACATCTCCTTCTGCGGTCACGCCATCCTGCAGGACCAGCCCCTGGTGGTTTCGGACGCAATGCTGGACGTGCGTTTTGCCGACAACCCGCTGGTGGTCGGAGAGCCTTTCATCCGCTTCTATGCGGGCCATCCGCTGGCGGCACCGGATGGGCAGAAGGTGGGCACGCTGTGCCTGATCGACGGCCAGCCGCGCAGTCTGGATGAAGACGAGCTCGCGCTGCTGGCTGATATGGCCAGGATGGTCGAGCATGAGCTGGCCATGGTGCAGCTGGCCATGATTGACGAGCTGACCGGGCTGAGCAACCGGCGCGGCTTCGAGCTGTTGCTGGACCAGACCCTGGCTCTGTGCAGTCGGCTGAACCGGTCGGCCTCGCTGCTCTTCTTCGATCTGGATCGTTTCAAGGACATCAACGACCAGCATGGGCATGCGGTGGGTGACCGCGTGCTGGCCGACTTCGCCCATTTGCTGCGGCAGACCTTCCGCAGCTCCGATCTGCTGGGGCGGCTGGGCGGCGATGAGTTCGTCGTGCTGCTCAGCGTCAGCGATCTGGCTGAGCGTGAGCGTGCGCTCGAACGGCTCGCGAGGTCCGTACAGGGCTATAACGCCGATGGCTCACGCGGCTGGGAGCTGGCCTACAGCGTCGGCTTTGCCGATGCGACACCGGAGTCCAGGATCAGTGGTGCAGCCCTGCTGGCCGAAGCCGACCGCCGCATGTACCTGCAGAAACAGCAGCATCGCCAAGGCCAGTGAGCCGGGCCGAGGTTCAGCGTTTGTCGCCCAGCGCCTTGATGCTGGAAATGCCGCTGGAAGCGCGCTGCACCTCGGGCTGGCCCCAGTACTCCACCGTTCCGATGCCCGAAACACTGACGCGCAGCTCGTCGCTGACCCACAGCCGCGCATTGCCGATGCCGCTGATGCCAACCACGGCGCGCGCGCTGCGTAGCTGATCAGCCACGAGCTTGCCCTTGCCGGACACCTGCAGCTGCAGGTCATGCACCTTGCCGCTCAGCTGGCCGTCACCGGCACCCGAGATCGAAAAGCGCAGCTGCTCGGCAAACAGCTCGTCAAAACGCGCCTGGCCGGCGCCTGAAATCTGGATGCTCAGGCGCTGTGCCTGCAGGGGGCCGGGCACATGGACATCGCTGTTTCCCGAGATCACCAGCTGATTCAGCTGGCGCACCAGCACCTTGATCTGCAGTCGGGAGCTGTTCCAGAACTTCCAGCCGCCGGCGGGGCGAATCACCAGGCGGTTCTTGCTGAGTGCGAGTTCGATGCTTTTCTGCACCTCGGGGCCGCCGACGATGAAGACCTGATCGTGGTCGCCCTGGGTCAGCCGCACCTGGGCCGAGCCGGCGACTTCCAAGCGATCAAAGTCGCCGGGCGTGTAGATCTGGCCTTCGACCCCCGCCGGCGTCACGATCGTCTGAGCGCTCAGCAGCGGGGCCCAGGCCGCCAGCGCGGCGAAGCCCAGCCAGCGGCTGAGGCGAATCAAAGCGGTGGCGGCGCTCACAGCGATTGCTCCCGCAGCCGCTTCGAGACCTCGCGGCTGGCCGTCAGCCGGGTGCCATCGCGCATCAACACCACCAGCTGCGAGTTGTCATCCGGTGTCATCGACTCGACGAAGTCCAGGTTGACGATGCTGCCGCGCTGCAGCTTCAGGAAGCGCGCCGGGTCCAGGCGCTGCTCGAAGCTGGCGATCGGCAGCCGCACCAGGAAGCTGCGCCCGCGGCTGGTCAGCGCGGTGTATTTGTTGTCCGAGCGCAGATGCTCGATCACATCGACGCGCAGCGGAAAGATCTTGCCCTGGTCGCGCACCAGCACACGGGTCAGGGGCTCGCCGCTGTCCTGCTGCTGCAGCGCCTCCAGCGCCGTGCCCACCGAGGCCGGTGCGCTGTTGGCCAGGGCATGCTCGACCGCGTCTACGAAGCGCTCGCGCGAGAAGGGCTTGAGCAGATAGTCCAGCGCATGCAGCTCAAAGGCGGTCAGCGCATGCTCGTCATAGGCGGTGGTGAAGATCACGCCGGCCGCAAGCCCTCGTCGGCGAGCGCGCGCAGCACCTGCAATCCCGTCATGCCGGGCATCTGGATGTCCATCAGCACCAGCTCCGGCCGCAGCGCGCGGATCTGCGCCAGCGCGCTGGCCCCGTCACTGCAGACGGCCCGCAGCTCCAGCTGCGGCATGCCTCGCACCCACTCGGCCAGGCTCTCGGCGGCCAGGGCCTCGTCCTCGGCGATCAGCGTGGTGATGGCGGTCTTGCTGCTTGGGTTCATTGCGGTATCCAGAGATCAACTCGAAAGCCTGCGCCGGGGGCGGTGGCTATGCGCAGGCGTGCCCGGCCCTCGAAATCCAGTGCGAAGCGCCGCCGCAGCGCCTCCAGGCCGATGCCGCGCCGCGCGCCTGCAGTAGCTGTTGCAGCGGGCTCCAGCGTGCGCGGGTCGCAGCCCGGGCCGTCGTCTTCGACGCGCAACTCCAGCCCCTGGTTGAGGGTGTTGCGGCTGCTGCGTATGCGTATCGTGCCGCCCTGGGTGCGCGGCGCCACCGCATGCAGCACGCTGTTTTCGACCAGCGGCTGCAGCGTCAGCGGCGGCACCTCGTCATTCAGCGTGGCCGGGTCGATCTGCCAGTCCAGCTGCAGCCGGCTGCCCAGGCGCAGGGCTTCCAGGGCCAGGTAGTCGCGCACGAAGTCCAGCTCTTCGGCCAAGGCAACACGGTCGCTGGTTTCGCGCTTGGCTGCCAGCACATAGCGCAACATGCCGGCAAAGCGCAGCAGTGCGGTTTCGGCCGCCTGCGCGTCCTTGCGTGTCAGCGCGATCAGCGAATTCAGGGCGTTGAACAGAAAGTGCGGGTTGAGCTTGCCGCTGATGGCGGCCAGCTCGGCGCGCGCCAGCGCGGACTCCGCCTGTGCCGCAGCCAGGGCCGCGGAGCGCGCCTGCCTTGCCTGCAGGCGGGCGTTGAAGCCGGTGGCGATCGCCGCGTAGGCGAACACCCCCCAGATGGCCCGCCACAACACGGTCTGGCGCAGCACCGCCCAGGCGTGGTCGGGGCCGAACAAGGCCCAGGCCACCAGGAAATCACCGGCCTGCCAGAGCGTCCCGAACAGCAGGGCCGCCAGCGCATGCGCCAGCAGCAGCGAGGCCGTGCCCGCGGCGGGCGTGCGCCCTTGCAGCCAACGCACCCAGGGGTAGATCGCCGGCCCCATCAACATCGGCGCCCACAGGCTCAGGCTGGCCTGGTAGATGGCTTCCCACAACTGCCACAGCCCGGGCTGCAGCTCGGTGCCGGCCAGCACATAGAGCATCCAGGCCAGCAGGCAGGCACCGCCATAGCCCAGCCACAGCGGGCGGTCGATGCCGTCGCGCCGGGCCTGCGTTGGAGGGGTGGGATGTACTGCCATGAAGCCATCTTAGGGAAAGGTGGCGGTTTGCTGGCTGGGTGGGCGACCAGGCGCCGCTCCCGCTGACCCAAATGCGGGCAGCCGGCGCCGATTTGCAGGCTGATTGGAGCGGCAACGGCATAATCCGCCGACCAACGAACGAATCAGCGAGTGGAGCGCAGCATGGCCTCGGTCAACAAAGTCATCATCATCGGCAATCTGGGGCGCGACCCTGAAGTGCGCTACACGCCCAGCGGCGCTGCGGTCTGCAATGTCTCGGTGGCGACCACCCGCAACTGGAAGAGCCGCGAAGGCGGCGAGCGCCAGGAAGAGACCGAATGGCACCGCGTGGTGTTCTATGACCGCCTGGCCGAGATTGCCGGCGAGTACCTGAAGAAGGGCCGCCCGGTCTACGTTGAGGGTCGTCTGAAGACCCGCAAGTGGACCGACAAGGAAGGCAAGGAGCAGTACACCACCGAAATCATCGCCGAGCAGATGCAATTGCTGGGCGGCCGTGAAGGCGGCGGTGGCGGCGGCGACGATATGGGCGGTGGCGGCGGCTATAGCCGCGGCAACCGTGGTGGCAACGATATGGGCGGTGGTGGCGACTTCGACGCGCCGGCCCCAGCCCCGGCCCCGCGCGCCGCAGCCCGCCCGGCCCCTGCACCTCGCCAGGCCCCGGCCGCGAAGCCGGCAACCGGCTTCGACGATATGGACGACGATATTCCGTTCTAACCGGCCCTTTTTTTGTTTTTCTGTTGATTGCAGGCCCGCGCTCCGAGAGGATGCGGGCCTTTTTCCTTATCAACACTCAGGCGTTACTGCTCAAGTGCCTCTGGGGCGACAGACGACGGCCTGCCTCCATGGCCGGAGATTCGCAACGCACGATGAGGCAAGCCATGTCGTCATGGACCGGATCGTCTTCTACACAAGTATTCGAGACTAAATTTGGCGCTGGGCTACCTCAGCCCGATGCAGTTCGAGCAACGCTGAGTGGCGCCGCAGCGTCAATCTTCCGCCTGATGATCGGGGTATGCACTCTGATTTCCAGGGGAAACGTCAGTTCAGAAAATTGTCATGAAAAATAAGTCAAACGTCTTCCTGTTTTCTTCCCTATCCCTTGCCCTGCTGGTTTTGCACGGCTGTGGCGGAGGTGACGATGCCGACAAAGCACCTGCGCCCACAGGCCCGGACCTTAATCGGGTGGGCACCTATCCCCGTTTTGACCCCATATTATCTGACCTTCCGTTTAATACTGACCTGGTTTTTGCCAAGGCCAAAGAGACCGATGGCACGGCGGATGTAGGTGCAGCTACTGATCCGGTGCGTATGGCCGTGAATCAGATGGACGGTTTCTCGTCGTCAGCGTTCTTTGATGTGCTGATTAGTGGCAGTTTGAGCCCGGCGAGTGTGGTTGCTGGTAAAACTGTATTTCTTGTTGAGCTTAATGCAAACGGCCAAGACGCGCTCGATTTTGCCAATATCGTGGGTGTGACCGGTTCGGCCAATTTTGATGTACAGGTGGTGTCGCTTGACGGTGGCGCCAATAACACCCTGCGCATTCGCCCCACCAAACCACTCAAACCCAAAACCAAGTACCTGGTAGTACTGACGAATGATTTGAAGGACGGTGCCGATTCAGCCCTGACTCGCTCTTGGGCCTACAACGCCCTGCGCGACCCGGGTTCCGACACCCTTGCTGCAGGCGCACCGGCACTTGTGCCGGTGCGCAATGCGATTGCTGGGTGGGAAACCATTGCGAGCAAGTTTTTGGCGGCAGCCAGTGGAGGCCAACTCACCGAAGCGGCCGCCAAAGAAAAATTGGTGTTGACCTACACCTTCACCACTACCGATCCGCTAACACCGCTGGTCGCTATGGCGGCGCCCCGCGCAGCCATAGCCAGTACCCAGATCAAGGCGGGTGTCCCTGCAACAACTGCAGTGGCTAACGCCGTGCAATTGGACTCGCTCAATCTGCTGTCTACTCCCAAAGCGCGTGACCTGGGGGTTTCCGGTTTGACGGGAATCGACTTCAATAACATCAGCAGTGCGCTTGCGGCCAGTGTGGGCAAGCTTTACACCGGCTATATCAAGTTGCCCTACTACCAAACTGCCGCCACTGGTTTGCCGTTTGGCGAATATTTGAAGCGGAACTGGAAGCCTGATTTGACCTTGGCAGGAGCCTTGGGGCAAAAACTACCGGTGGATGTGGATGGTAGTTACAACGTGACTTACCGCTACCCGTTTGCTGCAAAGACAGGCGATGAATCGGTTCCCCTGCAAGTTACCTTGCCGCAAGACAAGTGGGTTCCCGGTTATGCCGGGGCTGCAAACTGCGGCCAGATCTATGGTGTGACTGGCTACCCTACCGTGATTTATGTGCATGGCATTTCCAGCGACCGCACCTCTGTGCTCGCATTGGCGCATACCCTGGCGAGCCGTTGCGTTGCCACGGTGGCGATTGATCTGCCGGTGCACGGTGTTCCCGCCAACAGTGCTCTGGTCAATGTGCTGAATGTGGAAAAGAGTAAGTCGATTCCCTTTGCCACGCTGTATGGCGCCAACGCGCCTCATGAGCGCCATTTCAATGTGGCAGGTTCCGGCGGTGTGCCGGTGCCGATGAACTTCACCACTCCCGGCACAATTGATGGTTCGGGTACGCAGTTTATTAACTTGGGGTATCTGCCCAATACGCGCGACAACAATCGCCAGGCAGTAATGGATTTGCTCAACCTGAATGCGAGCCTGGGCAAGTTGGATACTGAAATGCGCAAATCGGTCGCCACCGGCTTGGACGTGAAGCGCGTCTATGTTGTGGGCGTATCCCTCGGCGGCACATTGGGCAGTGTGTTTGCCACGGTGAACCAGATGGCGATTGCCAATGATGGACAAGCGGGATTGGTGTCCAACCTGAAACCTGTTCGTGGGTTGCTGACCAGCGCGGCTGGAACACAGGTGGCGCAGGTCTTGGTTAACTCCATGACCTATGCTCCGGTGATAAATGGTGGATTGGCGAGTAGCGGGGTAAACGTAGGCACGACCAGCTACGAGCGCTTCCTCTACGCGGCGCAAACCGCAATGGATTCAGGTGATCCGGTTAACTTTATGGAAAGCCTGGCGAAGCTCGGTGTGCCCACCTTGGTGCAGCAAATTAATGGTGATGCAGTAATTCCGAATGGGGCAGCCAGTGCGCCATTGATGGGAACAAAAGCTATGGCGAGTTTGTTGGGCGCGACTCAGTTAGGGGTCGGCAGTACCCAGCTAGGCCGTGGTTACATCAAACTTTCTGCTGGTGGCCATACATCCTTGTTGAGGCCTGAAGGTGGTTCGCCGCAAGCAACCGCTGAGCTGCAAATTCAGGTAGTCACCTTTGTATTAAACGACGGCCATGTCGTTGTGGGCGGCGCTGCTCCGGACAATATTGAGTTGCCAGGCAAATAATTATTCTTTGCTATTAGTTCGCTAGGGAAGATCTGCACAAAGCGGCCACATCTGTGGCCGGCATGCACGCAGGCTGAGTTTTGACGCTCGGACTTTCATGTCGGCCGGATTTCTCGACCCTTTGCCGCTCGCGGGCGGCCTGCGCAGGCCATTTGGCTGCTTTCAGACGCACTCATGCCGTTGCTCCGCCCAGTTTGCCGCGCACCATCCACAAGTTGGACAGCGCAAACAACGTGTGCAACTGCGCCGTGTTCTTGGCCAGCCCGCGATAGCGCACCTTCACATGGCCGAACTGGCGCTTGATCACGCGGAACGGGTGCTCCACCTTGGCCCGGATGCTCGCCTTCAGGCGCTCCACCTCATCAATCAGGCGATTCGACTCCCGGCTCTTGTCCAGTGTCTTGCGTTTGCCGGGTCGCATTGCAATGTTCCAGCGCACACCCGGCTTGGCGTCAGCTCTCTTGTCCGCGCCCTGGTAGCCCGCATCGCCAAAGGCTTCGGCCTCGTCGCCGTGCAGCAGCGCATTGGCTTCGGTCACATCATTGACGCTGCCGGTCGTGCCGCGCACCGTGTGCACCAGGCCTGAGTCTGCAGCCACAGACCTTCCCTAGCGCCGCGACCCCAGTCACTAACTCACTCGGAAGCGGCTAGCAACAACTTTAGGTGGCAATAACCTTTCTGAGCGGCAGCAGGCGGCTCCTTTGGAGCGCCACTGATGACAACGGCCCCGCGAGGGGCCGTTTTGCTTGGGCGCTGGCCGGCTCAGCGCAGCAAAGTGCCGCCGCCACTGGCACCACCCAGCTGGCAGCGTTTCGCCTTGCATTGAGCGCCAGGGTCAATCTCGAACATGCAGTTCGAAATCGCACCGCTGCGCGCGTTCTCGGCCATGCGTGCCGCCTTGTAGCGCTCACCCAGTGCTGCCAGCTTGCCGGCATGGCTGCGCGCCGTGGACCACGCGATGTAGCGATCCGGCCCACCGCAGGCTTTGGCACCGAGTGCCAGCGTGCGGCACTGCTGGTCGCTGCTGCAGCCGGCATCGCCGATCTCGGCTTCGATCTTCGCCAGCAGATCGGGGCTGGTGTTGGCCGGCGCACGGGCGTCGCTCGCACAAGCGCTTAATGCCAGGGCCAATAGGCCCGCGACCGCGCCGCGCAAGATGAGCCGCCGCTGCCAGGCCGAGGTGCTGTGTTGTGGTGTGCAGTTCATGGCCCATGCTCGCCCAAGCCGGTGGGCTTGGCAAGCGCACATCCGCGACGCTTGGTGCGGCCATCTTGCTGTTCTGAACCGACCTCGGCACGCTTTGTCGCAAGTGGCTGGTGTACAGCCTCCTTGCGCCTTACGCTTCAAGCCATCCCATCGATTCAGCCTTGAAGGAGCGCGATATGTCCGATAGTGAAGAGCTGGCCCGCCTGGCCGACCTGCATGAACGCGGCGCTTTGAGCGACGAAGAATTTGCCCGGGCCAAGGCGCGCCTGCTGAATGGCGAGGCGACTGCGTACAGCAGCGCCGCTGCCAACCCGGCGGTGAGCGTGATCAACAGCCTGCGCCGCAGCCGCCAGGACCGCTGGTTGGGCGGTGTCTGCGGTGGCATTGCGCAGCTCAGCGGTATCGCGGCCTGGTTCTGGCGCCTGGTGTTTGCGCTGCTGCTGCTTTGCGGTGGCACCGGCCTGCTGATCTATCTGCTGATGTGGGTGTTTGTGCCGTTTGACGAAGCCCCGGTGATCAGTCAGCGCACGGCCTGAGGCCGTGATGGATGCGGTCTGCGCCTTGGCGCAGCGGCTTGACGGCAGAAGCCAGCCCGCGTCGTAGAGCAGTCAGCAAGCCGGAAATGGCATCGTTGATGGCCTCGCGGTGCAGCTGCGCCGCTTGCCGCTTGGCAGCCGCCATCAACGCCGCATGTTGTTGTGGGCTGAGCCTCAAGGGGTGCTGGGGGTGTGTCATGGTGGGCTCCTTTGATTCGGTAGCTGGACTCTAGGGAGCACCGCGCCAGCGCGAAACAGCGGCCGGCACAAAGCGGTCTTGCACCCGCTGCAAGGGCACTGCACCTACCATGTCGGCCATGGATGAACTGGCCATCGATGATCTGAAGCTGTTCGGTCGTGTCGCCGCGCTGGGCTCGCTGTCCGCCGTGGCGCGCGAGCGCGATGTGCCGGTGAGCCAGGTCTCGCGCGCGCTGTCGCGCATCGAGAAAAGCTGCGCCGCGCGGCTGGTGCATCGCTCCACGCATGGGCTGACGCTCAGTGTCGAGGGCGAGACCTTCCTGGCCTACTGTCAGCGCATCATCGGCACCTTCGACGAGTTGCAGGGTGAGTTCAGCAGCCGAGCCGGCGCGGCCAGCGGCCGGGTTCGCGTGGCCGCCAGCACCGTGGTGGCGCAGTATCTGCTGGTGCCCAGCCTGGGCGAGTTGCATCGGCGTCACCCTCGGCTGAGCATCGATCTCGAGGTCAGCGATCGCCTGGCCGACCTGGTCCGCGACGGTCTCGACATCGCCATCCGAACCGCAGCCGCCTTGCCCGAACATCTGGTGGCGCGGCGCATCGGCACGCTGGGCCGTGCGCTGTATGCGGCGCCCTCCTACGCCCAGGCCATCGGGCTGCCTGCGCACCCTGATGAGCTGGCTGCGCACCGCCTGATCACCAACAGCGCCGCGCCGCATCTGAACCACTGGCCTTTCGTGATCGAGGGCCAGGCGAGCAAGCATGTTGCCGAAGGCTTCTGGTGCTGCAATGACACCGGACTGGCCGCCGAGATGGTGCTGCAAGGCCTGGGCATCGGCCGCCTGTCGACCATCGTGGCGGCGCCGCTGCTGGCGCGCGGCCTGCTGGTGCCGGTGCTGGCGGATTGCATCGACCCGCAGACGGTGCCGCTGTACGCGGTGATGAGCAGCGCGCGTCAGCGCCTGCCCAAGATCCGCGCCTGCATCGACTTCTGGGCTGGGCGGCTGGGGCAGGCCTGAGCTCAGCGCCTGCGCAGCATCAGATCCACCCCAGGTCGATCGCCCGCAGCACCGCCTGCGTGCGGTCGCGCACGCCCATCTTCGAGAAGATGGCCGAGCAGTGGTTCTTGATCACGCCTTCGCTATTGCCCAGCAGCGCGGCGATCTCGGTGTTGCTGCGGCCGCTGGCCACCAGGCGCAGCACCTGCAGTTCCTTGGGGCTCAGCGGATCGGGCTGCTCGGTGGCCACAAAGCTGCGCTCCAGCTGGGTTGCATGGCGCTCCATGCGCTCGGTGATGCCGGGCCGCAGCGCGGTGCCGCCGGAGGCCACGTCGCGCAGGGCCTGCAGCAGCGTGTCGGGGCTGATGGCCTTGAGCAGAAAGCCCTTGGCGCCGGCGCGCACGGCTTCGTCGAAGGCCTGGGCATCGTCGAAGGTGGTCAGCAGCAGCACCGGGATCGGCCAGCCGCGTGCCGCCAGGGCGCGGATCAGCCCCAGCCCGTCCAGGCGCGGCATGCGCATGTCGGACAGCAGCACATCGGGCATGTCTTCAGGGGCCATCTCGGCCAGCAGCGCCACGGCCTCGGCGCCGTCGGCGGCCTCGCCGACCAGGCTGAGCTCGCTGTGCAGCGCCAGCAAGCCCTTCAGGCCTTCGCGCACCAGCTGCTGGTCTTCGACCAGCAACACCTTGATGGGCAGGGATTCGGTTTTCATGATCATCACGCGCTCCTCGGGCAACGCAGCTCCAGGGTCAGGCCGGTAGGCCCGGGCAGCAGCTGCATGCTGCCGCCCAACTCGTTCATGCGCTCGGCCATGCCTTTGAGCCCGTTGCCGGGCACGGCATGGACGGCACGGTCGCCATCGTCTTCCACCCGCAGGCAGATCTGCTGATCGTCGGCGCACAGGCCCAGCTTGATGCGCAGCTGCCGCGCCCGCGCATGGCGCACGGCGTTGGTGACGGCTTCCTGCACACAGCGCAGCAGCGCATGCGCCAGGCGCGGGCTCAGGTCACGCACGCTGGCATCCAGCTCAAGCACGATGTGCGGCTGGCTGATGCCGTCGGCCAGCGCCTGCAGTGCCGCGCTCAGATCGATGCGCTGCGAGTTGCGCTCGGCCGAGACGGCGACGCGCACTTCGCTGAGCAGCTGGGCGGCCACGCCGCGTGCCTTCTCAACCGCCTGGCTGGCGCTGGCGCTGTCGGCGCGTTCAAGCAGAGCGCTGCCCAGTTGCAGCTGCAGATTCAGTGCGGTCAGGTGGTGGCCCATCAGATCGTGCAGCTCGCGCGCCATCAGCTGGCGTTCGGCGTAGCGCAGCTGCTCGGCCTGCAGCTGTTCGGCGCTGCGCTTTTCGGCCAGCATGGCCTGCAGCCAGCGGCGCTTCTCGGCTTCGGCGGCGGCCATGCGGCCCAGGCCCAGCGCCATGCCATGCAGCGCCACCATGGCCAGCATCAGGCTCAAGGTGTCGGCCCACCAGGGCGTGCCGCCGGTCACTTGTTCAAGGCGCTGGCCGCTGCTGGGCGACAGCCAGTAGAGCGCCAGATTGAGCAGCACCTGGGCTGCGGCAAAGGCAACGGCCGGCCGGGCGCGCAGCAGCACCGCGGCCAGCGCAGTGACCAGAAAGGGCAGGCCCGGCGTGATCAGCAACGCCAGCCCGGCCAGCAGCGCGATCTCGCCCAGCGCGCCGCGCGGTGGCTGATCGATGCGGCTGCGGCTGGCCAGGCGCCAGAAGCGCCAGACGAACACGCAGGCCAAGCCCAGGCCGATCAACAGCAGCAGGCGGTCCTGCGGCTGGCCGCCCAGGCGCGTGTAGAGGGTGGCCACCAGGCCGTCATAGGGCTCGGTGGGGCGCCCCAGCAGTCCGGCCAGAGCCGAGCCCAGCTCCAGTGCGCACAGGGCCAGCGCGGCCACGCGCAGCACCACGCCGGGCTGGGCCAGGCGTTCGAGCAGGCGGGGCTGGGGTGTGTTGGAGGTCATGGGCAACCGGCGAGCGTGCCACAGGCGGACGCCAGCCTCATGTGCCCTTGGTCATGGCGGGCGCCAGTCTCAGGCGATGGCCTCGGCGATCACGCCGCCGCCCAGGCAGACCTCGCCGTCATAGAGCACCGCGCTTTGGCCGGGCGTCACGGCCCATTGCGGCTGCACGAAGTCCAGGCGGATCGTGCCCTCGCCGGGCAGCAGCGCACAGGCCGCGTCAGCCTGGCGGTAGCGGGTCTTGGCGCCATAGCCGCCGAAAGCGGGCATCGCGCCGCTGCACCAGCTCAGGTCGTCGGCGATAAGGCTGCGGCTTTGCAGCAGCGGATGCGCGTGGCCTTGCACAACCACCAGGGTGTTGCTGTCCAGATCCTTGCGGGCCACAAACCACGGCTCATGCTCGCCGCCGCCGCGCGGCGCGCCCTTTTCCTTGATGCCCCCGATGCCCCAGACCTTGGCGCTGGCCCAGCGTGTAGAAGGACAGGCCCAGATGCTCGCCGAGCTTGCGGCCGCGCTCATCCTTGATGGGGCCGGGCTGATGGGACAGATAGCGGTTGAGGAACTCGCGGAAGGGCCGCTCGCCGATGAAGCAGATGCCGGTCGAGTCCTTCTTCTTGGCGTTGGGCAGGCCGATCTCTTCGGCAATGCGGCGCACCTCGGTCTTGGCCAGCTCGCCAACCGGGAACAGGGTCTTGGCCAGCTGGGGCTGGTTGAGGCGGTGCAGGAAGTAGCTCTGGTCCTTCAGCGGGTCCAGGCCTTTGAGCAATTGAAACTCTCCACCGAGCTCTCGCACGCGCGCATAGTGTCCGGTGGCGATCTTCTCGGCGCCCAGGCGCATCGCATGGTCGAGAAAGGCCTTGAATTTGATCTCGGCATTGCACAGCACGTCCGGGTTGGGCGTACGGCCGGCCTGGTATTCGCGCAGGAAGGCGGCGAAGACGCGGTCCTTGTAGTCGGCCGCGAAATTGACATGCTCGATCTCGATGCCGATCACATCGGCCACTGCGGCGGCATCGACGAAATCGACATTGGACGAGCAGTACTCGCTGTCGTCGTCGTCCTCCCAGTTCTTCATGAAGATGCCGACCACTTCATGGCCGGCCTTCTTCAGCAGATAGGCGGAAACGGCGGAATCGACGCCGCCGGACAGGCCGACGACGATGCGTTGCTTCGGGGAATTCATGGGGCCGATTGTCCCGCAAGCGCCCGGGCCGGGTCAGGCTCAGGTCTTGATGAGTGGCTGCTGCACCGAGGGGTCGACATGGATGGCGTCCAGCGGCAGGCGCCGGCCGGCCACATAGTCCTCCACGCATTGCAACAGCAGCGGGCTGCGGTGCCGGGCGCTGCTGGCGCGCAGCTCGTCCAGGCTCAGCCACAGGGTGCGGACGATGCCTTTGTCCAGCGCCTGGCCGGCAATCGCCTCGCCGGCCTGCCCGCAGAAGGCCAGGCGCAGATAGGTGACGTCCTCTTCGCGGCTGGGCGCTGGAAGCGCGCCATGTAGACGCCCACCAGCGCCTCGGGCACGAAGGGGGTGGGCCGTTTCTTCCAGAGTCTCGCGCGCGACAGCGGCGATCGGCGACTCGCCTTCGTCCAGATGTCCGGCGGGCTGGTTCAGCATCAGGCCTTCGGGCGTTTCCTCCTCGACCAGCAGGAAGCGCCCGCCGGATTCGATGATGGCGGCTACTGTCACCGAGGGTTTCCAGCGTTCGTGTTTCATTGAGTGTCGCTTTCGTGCTTGCCCGGGTACTGGGGGGGAGCGCTATTGTGTAAGCTGGCCGCAAGCAATCAATCGAAATCCGAGGAGGATTCCATGCTGATCGGAGTTCCGCGCGAAAGCGCGGCCGGAGAAAGCCGTGTGGCGGTCACGCCGGAAACGGCCAAGAAGCTCAAGGCCCAGGGTCATGTCTTGCGCATCGAGAGCGGCGCCGGCCTGGCAGCCAGTGCCACTGACGAGGCCTATCTGGCCGCAGGCGCCGAGATCGTGGACCGTGCAGCGGCTCTGGGTGCCGAGCTGGTGCTGAAAGTGCGCAGCCCGGATGCCGCCGAGCTGGCGTTGATGAAGCCTGGCACCGCGCTGGTCGGCATGCTCAACCCCTTCGACCGCGAGGGCCTGCAGGCGCTGGCCACGGCAGGGCTGACCAGCTTCGCGCTGGAAGCCGCGCCGCGCACCACGCGGGCACAGAGCATGGACGTGCTGTCCTCGCAAGCCAATATCGCCGGCTACAAGGCGGTGATGATCGCGGCCGACAAGTACCAGCGCTTCTTCCCGATGCTGATGACAGCAGCCGGCACGGTGAAGGCTGCGCGCGTGGTGGTGCTGGGCGTGGGCGTGGCCGGACTGCAGGCGATCGCGACGGCCAAACGCCTGGGCGCGGTGATCGAGGCCAGCGATGTGCGGCCAGCTGTCAAGGAGCAGGTCGAGTCGCTGGGTGCCAAGTTCATCGACGTGCCCTACGAGACGGCCGAGGAGAAGGAAGCCGCCGAAGGCGTGGGCGGCTATGCCAAGCCGATGCCGCCGAGCTGGCTGGAGCGCCAGAAGGTGGAAGTGGCCAAGCGCGTGGCGCAGGCCGATGTGGTGATCACCACCGCGCTGATTCCTGGCCGCGCTGCGCCGACCTTGGTGAGCGAAGAGATGGTCAAGAGCATGAAGCCCGGCTCGGTGATCGTTGACATCGCCGCTGGCAAGGGTCCTGACGGGGTGGGCGGCAACTGCCCGCTGACCGAGGCCGGCAAGACGGTGCTCAAGCATGGCGTGACCCTGGTCGGCGAGACCAATCTGCCGGCGCTGGTGGCGGCTGACGCCTCGGCCCTGTATGCGCGCAATGTGCTGGATTTTCTGAAGCTGGTCATCACCAAGGAAGGCGCCTTCCAGGTGCCGATGGACGACGACATCGTGGCGGCGGTTCTCGTCAGCCGCGACGGACAGGTCACGAGGAGCTGAGATGGACGCCGTGTCCCCAACAATCACCAATCTGATCATCTTCGTGCTGGCCATCTATGTGGGCTACCACGTGGTGTGGAACGTTACGCCCGCGCTGCACACGCCGCTGATGGCGGTGACCAACGCGATCTCGGCCATCGTCATCGTCGGCGCCATGCTGGCCGCGGCGCTGACCGAAACCGACCTCGGCAAAGTCATGGGCACGCTGGCGGTGGCGCTGGCGGCGGTCAATGTGTTCGGCGGCTTCCTGGTGACGCGCCGCATGCTTGAGATGTTCCGCAAGAAGGACAAGAAGGCAGCTGCGGAGGTCAAGCAATGAGCCTCGACGTCGTCACGCTGCTCTACCTGGTCGCCAGCGTCTGCTTCATCCAGGCGCTCAAGGGCCTGTCGCATCCCACCACCTCGATCAAGGGCAACCTTTTCGGCATGGTCGGCATGACCATTGCCGTGTTCACCACGGGCGCGCTGATCTGGAAGCTGGCCCATGGCAATGCCTTCGGCCTCAGCTATGTGCTGGTTGGCCTGGTGATCGGCGGCGGCCTTGGCACCTATATGGCCAACAAGGTCGAGATGACCAAGATGCCCGAGCTGGTGGCTTTCATGCACAGCATGATCGGCCTGGCCGCGGTGTTCATCGCCATCGCTGCGGTGGCCGAGCCCTATGCCTTCGGCATCAGCGTCAAGGGCGCGCCGATTCCGATTGGCAACAGGATCGAGCTGTTCCTGGGTGCAGCCATCGGCGCCATCACCTTCAGCGGTTCGGTGATCGCCTTCGGCAAGCTCAGCGGCAAGTACAAGTTTCGCCTGTTCCAGGGCGCGCCGGTGAGCTTTGCCGGCCAGCACATGCTGAATCTGGTGCTGGGCGTCACCACTGTCGGCCTGGGCCTGTTCTTCGCATTCAGCGAGAACTGGATGGCCTTCATGGTGATGCTGGCGTTGGCCTTCGTGCTGGGCGTGCTGATCATCATCCCGATCGGCGGCGCCGACATGCCGGTGGTGGTGTCGATGCTGAACAGCTATTCGGGCTGGGCGGCAGCGGGCATCGGCTTCTCGCTGAACAACTCGATGCTGATCATCGCCGGCTCGCTGGTCGGCAGCTCGGGCGCCATCCTCTCGTACATCATGTGCAAGGCGATGAACCGCTCCTTCTTCAACGTGATTCTGGGCGGCTTTGGCGGCGAGGCCGGTGCCGCGGCGCAGGGCGCGCAGCAGCAGCGTTCGGTGAAGAGCGGCAGTGCCGACGATGCGGCCTTCATCCTCGGCAATGCCGAGACCGTCATCATCGTGCCGGGTTACGGCCTGGCGGTGGCGCGCGCCCAGCATGCCGTGAAGGAACTGGCCCTCAAGCTCACCGAGAAGGGCGTGACGGTCAAGTACGCCATCCACCCGGTGGCGGGCCGCATGCCCGGCCATATGAACGTGCTGCTGGCCGAGGCCGAGGTGCCCTACGACCAGGTCTTCGAGATGGAGGACATCAACGCCGAGTTCGGCCAGGCCGATGTGGCCATCATCCTGGGCGCCAACGACGTGGTGAACCCGGCCGCGCATGTGAAGGGCAGCCCGATCTACGGCATGCCCATCCTTGAGGCCTACAAGGCCAAGACGGTGATCGTCAACAAGCGCTCGATGGCCTCGGGCTATGCGGGCCTGGACAACGAGTTGTTCTACATGGACAAGACCATGATGGTGTTCGGCGACGCCAAGAAGGTGGTCGAGGACATGGTCAAGGCGATCGAGTAGCAGCGCTTCCCCAACAGCAGGGCACCGCATCGGGCGGTGCCCTTTTTCGTTCGGTTTTCTTGAGGCCAAGCTCTAGAAACCGCTATCGAATCCCCTAGGCCGATCAGTCCCTCGCATCAGGGACAATGCCCGGCTCAAATCGGAGACAAAGATGGAGAAGACCTGGCTCAAGCATTACCCCGCGGGCGTGCCTGCGGAGATCAACGCCGAGCTCTACCCCTCGCTCGTGGACCTGATGGAGAGCGCCTTCAGGAAGTATCCCGAGCGCGCCGCCTACAAGATGATGGGCTCGAGCATGAGCTTCGGCCAGCTCGACGAGGCCTCGCGTGCGCTGGCCGCGTATTTCCAGAATCTGGGCCTGGAGAAGGGTGACCGTGTCGCCATCATGATGCCCAACGCGCTGCAGTACCCGATTGCTGTGGCGGCCATCCTGCGTGCCGGCATGGTGGTGGTGAACGTCAATCCGCTCTACACGCCGCGCGAGCTGGAGCACCAGCTGAAGGACTCGGGCGCCAAGGCCATCGTGATCCTGGAGACCAGCGCTGCCACGCTGCAGGCCTGTCTGGCGCATGTGCCGACCAAGCATGTGGTGCTGGCCTCGCTGGGCGAGATGATGGGCTTCCCCAAGGGCCTGATCGTCAACTACGTGGTGCGCAAGGTGAAGCGCCTGGTGCCGCCCTTCGAGCTGCCGGGCGCCGTCAGCTTCAAGGATGCGCTGGCCAAGGGCCGCGGCCTGAGCTACACCGCACCCAAGGTCGGTCCCAACGACATCGCGGTGCTGCAGTACACCGGCGGCACCACCGGTGTCTCCAAGGGTGCTGTGCTCCTGCATCGCAATCTGGTGGCCAACACACTGCAGGCCGAAGCCTGGTACCAGCCGGCGCTGAAGAAGATCCCGCAGAGCGAGCAGCTGATGAGCGTCTGCGCGCTGCCGCTGTATCACATCTTCGGTTTCACCACGAACATGATGCTGTCCATGCACCTGGGCGGCTGCAACATCCTGATCACGAATCCGCGCGATCTGCCGAGCGTGTTCAAGGAGCTGTCCAAGCATCGCTTCCATAGCCTCCCGGCGGTCAACACGCTGTTCCTGGCGATGGCCAACCATCCGCAGTTCAATACGGTGGACTGGAGCGGCCTGGTGATCTCGGTCGGCGGCGGCATGGCGGTGCAGCAGGCCACGGCCAAGCTGTGGCTGGAGAAGACCGGCTGCCCGATCGTCGAGGGCTACGGCCTTTCGGAAACCTCGCCGGTGGCGAGCTGCAATCCGACCGACAGCACCACCTACAGCGGCACCATCGGCATGCCGATGCCCAGCACCGAGCTGTGCTTGCTGGATGACGAAGGCCGCGAAGTCACGACCCTGGGCGCCACCGGCGAGATCGCGATCCGCGGCCCGCAGGTGATGGCCGGCTACTGGCAGCGTCCGGACGAGACCGCCAAGGTGATGACCGCTGACGGCTATTTCCGCACCGGCGACATCGGCATCGTCGACGAGCGCGGCTACTTCAAGATCGTCGACCGCAAGAAGGACATGATCCTGGTCAGCGGCTTCAACGTCTATCCGAACGAAGTCGAGGATGTGCTGACCCAGATGCCGGACGTGCTGGAATGCGCGGCGGTGGGCGTTGCCGACGACAAGGCCGGCGAAGCGGTGAAGGTGGTGATCGTCAAGCGCAACCCCGAGCTGACCGAGGCCGCGGTGCGCGCCTATTGCGAAGCCCATCTGACCGGCTACAAGCGCCCCAAGATCGTCGAATTCCGCACCGAGTTGCCCAAGACCCCCGTCGGCAAGGTGCTGCGGCGTGAACTACGCGACAAGAAGTAAGTCCGCGTTTTGCCAGCAAGAGGTGAGAGCACCCTAGAGTCATGCTCCATCCGGAGGGAGACAAGCGATGCTGGACCAGGCGTACCAAAAGACCGATGCCGGCCGCGCCGAAATCAAGGCGCGCGCCCTGCCACTGTCGCGCAGCGCGCGCAACCTCTTGCTGGTGATCGACGGCAACAAGCCGGCGCGCCAGTGGCTGAGCCTGGTGCAGGGCGTGGTCGAGGCGGATCTGGCCTATCTGCTTGAGCAGGGGCTGATCGGGGCTGCCGCAGCGGCGCCGGCCCGGGTGGCTGCGCCTGCCGCAGTGCCAGCGTCTCCCGGCGCTGACAAGGCCCAGCGGCGGTTGGCGGCCTTTGGCGAGTCCCCGGCCATGAGCCATGAGCAGCTCTACGCCTATCTGAACGCCTCTGGCGGCAAGTACCTGGGCGCGATGAAGCGCTATATGTTCTCGCTGGAGATCGAGCAGTGCCAGAACCTGGCTGATCTGCAGGATCTCGCGCTCAGCCTGGTCGATCGTGTGGTGCAGACCAAGGGCGATGCCGTCGCGGACGAGTTGCGCCAGGCTGTCGGCATCCGCCGCTGAAGCCGGCCAGCTGCGGCGCCGGCAGCGCTGGCACACTCCTGTCTCTGAACCATTGCGCTGCAGCCTCTTTTCATGCCCCCGCGTTTCTTTGTCGATCAAGCGCTGGCCCAGCCCGGCGAGCTCAGCCTGCCGCCTGCGGCAGCCCGCCACTGTCCAGGTCGCTGCGTCTGCAGCCCGGCAGCGCCATCACGCTGTTCGATGGCCAGGGTGGCGAATGGCAGGCCGAGGTCCTGGCCATGGGCCGCAGCGAGGTGCGCGTGCATCTGCAGACGCAGCAGCCGGTGCAGCGCGAACTGGGCCACACGGTGACGCTGGCGCTGGCCATGCCCGCCAACGACCGCATGGATGCACTGGTCGAGAAGGCCACCGAGCTGGGTGTGCGTGCGATTCAGCCGCTGATGAGCGAGCGCTCGGTGCTGCGCCTGAACGCCGAGCGTGCCGACAAGAAGGTGTCGCACTGGCGCGGCGTGGCGATCGCCGCCTGCGAGCAGAGCGGCCGCACCCAGCTGCCCGAGATCGCGCCTGTGCAAACGCTGGCGGCCTGGTTGGCCGCCCTGCCGGCCGCCGGCGCCGGGCAGCGCCGCTGGCTGTTGAGCCCGACAGCAGCCCAGCCGCTGGCACAGCTGGCCCAGGTGGCGGCAACGCGTACCCTGGTGCTCAGCGGCCCGGAAGGCGGACTCAGTCCGGCTGAGGAGCAGGCGGCTGTCAGCCGCGGCTTCCTGGCGGCCCAGCTCGGGCCGCGCATCCTGCGCGCCGACACGGCACCGCTGGCGGTGCTGTCCTGGTTGGCGCTGCAGGAACTGGCGCAATGAACCCCCAGCTGCTGCTGCTGACGGTCTGCCAGGGCCTCTTTCTCACCAACAACGTCTGCTTCATCGCCATCAATGGCCTGGTCGGCCTGGCTTTGGCGCCACAGGCCTGGATGGCGACGCTGCCGGTGTGCGGCTATGTGGCGGGCGGCGCGCTGTTTGCGCCGCTGGTGGCCCGACATCAGCGCGCCTGGGGACGGCGCCGCGCCTTCCAGTTCGGACTGCTGACGGCGATGGGCGCCTGTGCGCTGGCCGCCTGGGCGGTCAGCCAACGGCAGTTCGGCCTGCTGGTGCTGGCCACCGTGCTGGCTGGCTACTACAACGCCAATGCAGGGCTCTACCGCTTTGCGGCGGTCGAGCTGGTTCCCGCGGCGATGAAGGAAAAGGCCATCTCCTGGGTGCTGGCCGGCGGCATCCTCGGTGCAGTGGCTGGCCCCAACCTGGCCAGCGCCAGCAAGCAGTGGCTGGCCGAACCCTTTGCAGGCGCCTACCTGGCGCTGATCGGCGTGGCGCTGGCCTCGCTGGCGCTGGTGTCGCTGATCCGCTTCCCGGCCTTGCCGCAGGCCGCGCCTGGAGCGCCCGCCGGCCGCAGCGTGCGCGAACTGGCGCGCCAGCCGGCCTTCGTCGTGGCCATCATGGCCGCGGCGCTGGGCTATGGCGTGATGAACCTGCTGATGGCAGCGACGCCGATCGCGATGGCGCAGTGCGCCCATCCTTTCGACAGCGCCGCCCTGGTGCTGGAGTGGCATGTGCTGGGCATGTTCGTGCCCAGCTTCTTCACCGGCAGCCTGATCAAGCGCTTCGGCGCCCTGCCGGTGATGGGTGTGGGCGTGCTGCTGAACCTGGCCTGCGTGCTGATCGCGCTGTCCGGCGTGGACCTGATGCACTTCATCGCAGCCTTGCTGGTGCTGGGCGTGGGCTGGAACTTCCTCTTCGTCGGCGGCACCACGCTGTTCACCACCACCTACCGCCCCGAGGAGCGCACGACGGCGCAGGCGACGATGGATTTCTGGATCTACTCGACCATGACGCTGACCTCGTTCAGCTCGGGCGCGCTGGTGACGACGGGCGGCTGGACCTGGATGAATTTGGGCAGCCTGCTGCCACTGGCGCTGACCGGCGCGGCCCTGCTGTGGCTGGCCGGCAAGCGTCGCGCCCAGCCGGCCTGATCCGGTCTCTCAGATCTTGCGCGCCGAGCCCGCCACCAGATCGAAGCGGAACATGCGGCATTCGATCGGGCCGTTCCACATCGGGATGCGGCGCGATTCCTTGAGGCGCATCTTGCTGGGCAGCTTCATGTCCGGGCACAGCATCCACGCGGTCCAGCCGGCCGGGTTCTGCGTGTAGGCGCGCTTCCAGTGCGCCGCCAGGCGGGGGAAGAACTCGTCGGTGGTGTCGCGTTGCTCCGAGCCGCTGGACTCGCGCACCGCCGCGGCCTTGCCGCGCACCTCGATGCGCTCGCCATAGGGCGGGTTCAGCATCAGTGTGCCGGGCATGCCGTCAGGCAGGTTGGGCGCCGGGCGCTCCAGCGCGTCGCCGCCGTTGAACTGGATGTACTGCGCCACACCGGCGCGCTCGGCATTGCGGCGCGCAAAGTCGACCATGCGGAAAGCCACATCGCTGCAGTAGATCGGCACGGCCGGCGCATGCACGCGCGCCTTGGCGGCGTCCTTGAGCTGCTGCCACTGCGGGCGCAGCGACTGGAAGGGCAGCAGGCGCTCGAAGGCGAAGCGGCGCTGGATGCCCGGTGCGATGCCGCAGGCGATCTGTGCGGCTTCGACCGCGATGGTGCCGGAGCCGCAGCAGGGGTCGTGCAGCGCGCCGCCGGCCTCGGGCGTGCCCTTCCAGCCGGCCGCGGCCAGCATCGCGGCGGCCAGGGTTTCCTTCAGCGGGGCATCGCCCTTGTCTTCGCGCCAGCCGCGCTTGAACAGCGGCTCGCCCGAGCTGTCCACATAGAGCGTCGCGTGCTCGGCACCCAGGTGCAGCACCACCGGCAAGTCGGGGTAGCGGGTGTCGACGCTGGGCCGTTCGCCGCTGGCCTCGCGCAGCGCGTCGCAGATGGCATCCTTGACGCGCAGCGTGGCGAAGTTGATCGAGCGCAGCGGCGAGCGTTGCGCGGTGGTGTCCACCCGTATCGTGTTGGCGGCGCTGATCCACTGCGTCCAGTCGACCCGGCGCGCCAGCGAGTAGATATGGTCCTCATTGCCGTAGGGGCCGCTGACCAGCTCGATCAGCACGCGCTGCGCCAGCCGGCTTTCGAGATTGAGGCGCATCACGCCGATGGCGTCGCTCTTTACCGCGACGCCGCCGCGCAGGACTTCGACGCGAGCGCCCGGCAGGATGGCGCGCACCTCCTCGTCCAGCCAGGGTTCGACGCCGGCGGGGCAGGAGAGAAAAAGGTCGAGAAGATCGGAGCGGGACATGGCGGGAGGGGCGGTCAACAAGGGGCTATTGTCCCTCGCCGCGCCGCCCAGCGTGTCGG
>JACDQM010000089.1 GCA_015657635.1 Roseateles sp. | reverse complement strand
GCCTCGACCGCCGCGTTCAGGGCCAGGATGTTTGGTCTGGAAGGCGATGCCGTCGATCACGCCGTATGATGTCGCCGATGCGGCGCGAGCTTTCGCTGATGCCTTGCATGGTCTGCACCACCTGGCTGACCGTTTCGCCGCCGCGCGCAGCCACGCTGCTGGCGCCTTGGGCCAGCTGATTGGCCTGGCGGGCGTTGTCGGCGTTCTGGCGCACGGTGGAGCTGAGCTCTTCCATCGATGCCGCCGTCTCCTCCAGCGTGCTGGCCTGTTGTTCGGTGCGCGCGGACAGGTCGCTGTTGCCCATGGCGATCTCGGCCGAGGCGGTGGCGACGCTTTCCGAGCCGGAACGCACATCGCCGACGATGCGCACCAGCGTTTGCTGCATCGTGGCGAGCGCCTGCACCATGCGCGCCACTTCGTCCTTGCCTTCGCTGGCGAGCGTGCGGTCGAGCTCGCCGCGGCTGATCGCTTCCGCCACCAGCACCGCCTCGTCCAGCGGACGGGTGATCGAGCGGGTGATGCGCCAGGCCAAGGTCACGCCGATCAGCGCCGCCAGCAAGGTGCCCAAGGCCAGACTCCACTCGCCCAGCCGCGCTTGCGCGACCAGCTCGTCTTGTTCGACTTTGACGATCTCCTCGTTGTGCTCGATCACCTTGGCAAGCGCCGCGAGGTAGGCGCTTGCCTTGGGGCGCAGCTGCTCGTTGAGTTCCTGCACCACATCCTCACCGGCTTTGCGGCGCGCCAGCAGTGCGGTGCGGCTGTCCGAGTAGCTCTTGCGCGCTTCGGTCACGCCGGCGAGCAGCTTGAGACCTTTGTCGTCCAGCAGCGGCTCAAGAGCCTTCAGCGCTTCGCTGACCTGCTTGGTGGTCTCGGCCATGTCCTTTTGCAGCGCGGCGAGGTAGGTGGGGTCTGATGCGTAGAGCGTGGACTCGGTGCGGACCCAGTTCATACGGATGCCCGCGGACCATTGCTGCGCCAGCTCGGTGCGGCGAAGCTCTCGCTCTGCGACAGCGCGGTTCTCGCCCTCAAGACGATTGAGCGTCATGACGCCGAAGAGGCTGACGGCGACGGTGATCAGCAGCGTCAAGCCGAAGGCCAGGCCGAGGCGCGTGCCGATGCGGATGTTTTGCAGTTTCATGCCCCATTCCTTCACCCCCAAAAAGGGGGGGTCGAGCATGAAAGTTTAGCGACAACTGATCAAATCAGCGCGCAAGCAACAACTCTTTCGGCATTCAAACGCTAAATAAGGCGCATCTCTTGGGCTTGAGTGTCAAGAATATCGAATTTCCAGGGCGAAGCCTTCGGGTCAGGAGCCGGCCTGGTTCACCTCCAGGTGCGCATCGTCGGCCCAGGTCAGCAACTCCAGCGTCAGCGTTTGCGGCGTTTCGGCCTGGCGCTGCAGGCGCACCCGGTTGATGCCGGTGTTGGGGATCGCGCACTCCCGCGCGCCATGCAGCGTCAGACCCTTGGCGCTGCGCCACACCATGTCGAGCACGCCGCCATGGGTGACGACGGCGAGCCGCTGGCCGGCATATTGCTGGCCCAGCGCCTGAAGTGCATCGATGACGCGGCGATGGAAGGCGTGCCGGCTTTCGGCCCCGCCGGGCAGCGCGTAGTCCGGCTCTTGGCGGACCCAGCGCGCGAACTCTTCAGGATGGCGCTGCCGGATCTCGTCGAAGCTCAGGCCTTCGAGGATGCCGAAGGCCTGCTCCCGCAGCGCAGGCATCAACCGGGGCTCCAGGCCGTGCCGCTCAGCCAGCGGCGCTGCCGTCTGCCGTGCGCGCATCAGGTCGCTGACGATCAGGGCGTCGATGGGCTCGCCAGCGAGGCGCTGGCCCAAACGCCGTGCCTGCTCCAGGCCGAACTCGTTGAGGGGCACATCAATCTGGCCCTGAAAACACTGGCGGCGGTTCCAGTCGGTTTCGCCGTGGCGGATCATGATGAGTTCGGTCATGCACCCATTGTGCCGGCCGGGCCGGCAGGCAAGCCTGGCGCCCGGCTTCAAACAGGCTGGGCTTGCAGCCAGGCCAGCAGTTCGAGGCCCAGTACACGCCGGCGGGCGGTTTCCACCTGGCGCTGCTTGTAGGCCTCATGGCTGGCGGCGCCTTGCTGGCTTTTCTCGAAGCTGGCGGCGTCCAGCAACTGGATCTCGTAGGCGAAGAAAAAGCTGATGTCGCCGCTGCTGGCAATCAGGCCGTCATTCAGGCTGTCGGCGCTGGCACCTGCATTGCGCTCTGGCGCGCTGCCCAGCTCGGTGGCGGGCAGATGGATCATTTTGCGTACCGTGAGCTGCAGGCTCTGGAAATCGGCGGCGCTGTGCGGGTTGTCGCGCTGCGCCTGGCCCTGCGAGATGGCCGCCAGTTCCTTGTCCATCTGTTGCAGCAGGGCTTGGGGATAGTCCTGGCTGCGGTCGATCTCGGCCCGGTGGCGGGTGAATACTTCCTTGGCGGCCAGCAGGTCCACCAGGGTGTTGCGGGTGCGGCTGATCTCCAGATTGGTCAGCGTCACCAGATGGGCGCGGCGCAGCAGGTCCAGTGCCAGCAGGCATTCGATGCGCGTGTTGAGCGTCAGCCGCACGCCCAGATGGTCGTGGATGTCTGCGGCCACATATTCCGGCTTCTGCAGCAGTTTCAGCAGGATGCTGTGGCGGCCCTTGTTGCGCTTGCGGTCGACATGCCTCAGCGGCAGGCAGATGCGACCGTCGCTCAGGTACTGCTGGTGCCCCTCAACCTGGATCACCTCATCCAGCCCCGCGAACACCTGCTCGCGTATCGCGGCAAAGTGGCGCAGCTTCAGGTTGTTGTCGATGTAGAACAGGCCGTGCATCACCTTGAGCACGGCGCAGGCCCAGAGCCGGCTCGGTTCGAAGCGGTGGCTGCGTTGCGAGGCCAGCACCAGCAGCTGCAGCGGTTGGCTGTCGTCCTCAAGCTCGGGCGGCAGCAAGGCCTGCTGGGCCGGGCTGAGGAACTGCTCGCGCACAAAGGCCAGGGCTTCGCGCTGGATGCGGCGCAGATAGTCCAGCACGCCTGGCTGCTCGATGTCGTAGCCATACTCGCGCGCAAACTGGCGCGCATCGACCAGATTGCGCAAAGCCAGCGCACCCATGTCGATCACCGAAACGCCACGCGCGATAGCGTTCAGGTAGGTCCAGTTCAGCGAAAAACGCTGGGCGGTTTTCAGCGAGGCCTGCAGATCGTGCATGGAGCGTGTCCGGCTTGCGGTGCCTGCCCAGCATAGCGCGGGGAAGGCTCAGCTGGTGGACTGCGATCGCCGTACGTCCTTCGCCAGCCACGCGCCCCTTCCGGGTCGCGTGTGCGGGCTCAGACAAACGACTTGCATCGCCGTAGGTCCTTCGCCAGCCACGCGCCCCTTCCGGGCCACGTGTGCGGGCTCAGCCCGATCGCTGGTAGGCGATCGGGCCTTCGATCCGCGTCGGGATGTCCGCAGGGGACATCCCTTGGTCGGATCTCAGACAAATGGCTGGGGCAGGCCTTCGGCGGCGAGCATGCGCTGCACGGCCGGGCGCTCCAGCATGCGCTGCAGCCAGGCGCCAATGTGCGGCAGGCTGCGCGCCGGGCACTCGAAGCCGCGGGTCCAGCGGCACAACATGAAGGCCATCGGGTCGGCGATGCTGTAGTCCGCACCCAGCAGCCAGGGGCCCTGGTGGCGGGCCAGCTGCGTTTCGATCTGATCCAGCAGCTCGCCCACCTTGGCCACCGCGCGGGCCTTCACCTCGGCCGCGCCGGCGGCATTGCCTTCGGCCACCCAGCGCTCCGGGTAGAAGTAGTTGAGCAGCGCCGGCTGCAGCGTGTTGGTCAGCCAGATCAGCCATTTGTAGAGATGGGCGCGCTCGGCCGTGCCGACGGCGGGCACCAGCCCGCCAGCCGGATGGCTGTCGGCCAGGTGCAGCAGGATGGCCGCACTCTCGTACAGCACCAGATCGCCATCCACCAGCACCGGGATCAGGCCGTTTGGGTTGAGCTTCAGATACTCGGGCGACTTGTGCGCGTTGTTGGCACGGTCCACCAGGACAAGCTCGAAGGGAACGCCGAGCTCCTGCAGTGCGATATGGGGCGCCATATTGGCGTTGCCGGGGCCGTAGTGCAGTTGGATCATGGGTGTTTGCAGCAGCGAAGCGGGGGTGTGGAGGAATCAGAGGCTGCAGCCGGCATCGACGCCGGGCAGGCCTTCGCGCTGGCTGGACACGCTGACGCCATAGCGCTCGGCCGTCATGTGCGCCAGGATGGACAGCGCGATCTCGGGCGGCGTGCGTGCGCCGATATGCAGGCCCACCGGGCCGTGCAGACGCGCCAGCTGCGCGTCCGTCATCTCGAAATGCTCGGCCAGTCGCGCCTTGCGCTTGGCCTGATTGACGCGCGAGCCGATGGCGCCTACATAGAAGGCCGGACTCTGCAACGCCTCCATCAGCGCCAGGTCATCGAGCTTGGGGTCGTGCGTCAGCGCCACGACGGCCGTGTGGCCATCGGGCGCGAAGGCCTGCACCACATCGTCGGGCATGTCGCGCGTCAGCGTGGCGCCGGGGATCGCGGGCTGGTACTCGTCGCGCGGGTCGCAGACCAGCACCTGGTAGTCCAGCGCCAGCGCCATGCTGGCCAGGTATTCGGTCAGCTGGCCGGCGCCAATGATCAGCAGCCGCCATTGCGGGCCGTGGTGGGTGATCAATGCGGCATCGGAGAGCTGCACCACATCGGCACCGGCTTGCGGGGCGGAGAGCGTCACCGCGCCGCTTTGCATGTCCAGCCGGCGCTGCACGCGCTCGCCGCGCGACAGGCGCGCCAGCAGTTCGTCCAGCAGCGATTCCTTGTGCAGCGGCTCCAGCACCAGTTCCAGCGTGCCGCCGCAGGGCAGGCCGAAGCGCTGTGCCGCTTCGGCGCCGACGCCATAGCGGATCAGCTCGGGCTTGCTCAGCTTCAACGCGCCTTCGCGCAGCTTGGCGACCAGATCGTCCTCGATGCAGCCACCCGAGACCGAGCCGGCGATCTGCCCGTCATCGCGCACGGCCACCACAGCGCCGACCGGCCGCGGGGCTGAGCCCCAGGTGCGCACGATGGTGCCCAGCACCACGCCACGCCCCTCGGCCAGCCAGCCCGAGACCTGGCGCATCACCTGCAGATCGACGTTATCCATATTGGAGAACTCTAGCGAGATCCATCTTCGAAGGCGCAGAAGATACCCGATGCACCGCTGCTTCGCTGCGGTGCACAAGAACCCGGGTCAACCCGAAGGGCAAGCGCCACTTTGCACCGCCTTGCTACGGTCGGTCACCAACCCGGTGCTGCTTGGCCCCATGTATGGGCATACAGGCGGGTAAACGGTAGATGGCGCACAAGAGGCGCAGCGCGGAACATCAGCGTCCGGTCGTTGATCGATTGACACCTATCAGGAGACAAGCGCATGAGCCACAAGATAACGCTCAAGGTCAACGGCAAGACGGTCACGCGCGAAGTCGCGGCCGACCGCTTGCTGGTGCAGTTGCTGCGAGAGGACCTGGCCCTCACCGGCACCCATGTGGGCTGCGACACCGGCCAGTGCGGTGCCTGCACCGTGCACCTGAACGGTCGTGCGGTGAAGGCCTGCACGATGCTGGCGCTGCAGGCCGAGGGCACTGAGATCACGACCATCGAAGGCCTGGCTGCGCCCAACGGCGAGATGCATCCGATGCAGGCTGCCTTCAAGGAATGCCATGGACTGCAGTGCGGCTTCTGCACCCCCGGCATGGTGATGAGTGCGGTCGATCTGGTGCAGCACCACAGCTGCGGCAGCGAGCACGAGATCCGCGCCGGGCTGGAAGGCAATATGTGCCGCTGCACCGGCTATCAGAACATCGTGCGCGCCGTGCAGCTCGGCGCGCAGGGCATGAAGTGAGGAGGGCGCTGACATGAACGCACCGCAAGCAGGCCTGATCGGCCAAAGCGTCAAGCGCCGCGAGGACGCGCGCTTCCTCACCGGCCGGGGCCAGTACACCGACGACATCGTGCTGCCGCGCCAGACCTTCGGCTACTTCCTGCGCTCGCCTTATGCCAATGCGCGGATCAAGAGCATCAGCACCGAAGCAGCGGCTGCCGCTGAAGGCGTGCTGGGCGTCTTCACCGGTGAGCATTTCCGCGCGGTGGGCGGCCTGCCCTGCGGCTGGCTGATCAACAGCCTGGACGGCAGCCCGATGAAAGAACCCAAGCATCCGATCCTGGCCGACGGCAAGGCGCGCTATGTGGGCGACCAGGTGGCGCTGGTGGTGGCCGAGACCTACGCGCAGGCCAAGGCCGCGGCGCAGCTGATCGAGGTCGACTACGAGGAACTGCCGCCGGTGGTCGACTGCGCCGACGCGCGCATCGTGCCCGGCACCGTGCATGACGAAGTGCCCGACAACGTCTGCTACACCTGGGGCTGTGGCGACAAGGCCGCCACCGATGCAGCGATGGCGGGCGCCGCGCACATCACGCGGCTGGAGTTCCGCAACAATCGGCTGATCCCCAACGCCATCGAGCCGCGCGCGCCAATGCGTCCTACAACCCCTCGGACGAGAGCTACACGCTCTATGTGGCAAACCAGAACCCGCATGTGGAGCGCCTCCTGATGTGCGCCTTCGTGCTGGGCATCCCCGAGCACAAGCTGCGCGTGGTGGCGCCCGACGTGGGCGGCGGCTTCGGCTCCAAGATCTTTCTCTATGCCGAGGAAACCGCGCTGGTCTGGGCCTCGAAGCAGATCGGCCGGCCCATCAAGTGGACCGCCGACCGCAGCGAGGCCTTCCTGTCCGACGCCCATGGCCGCGACCACGCGACCGTGGCCGAACTGGGCCTGGACGCGAACGGCAAGTTCCTGGCGATGCGCGTGCACACCACGGCCAATCTGGGCGCCTACCTGTCCACCTTCGCGTCCAGCGTGCCGACCATCCTCTATGCCACGCTGCTGGCGGGCCAGTACACCACGCCCAAGATCTATGCCGAGGTCACCGGCGTGTTCACCAACACCGCGCCGGTCGATGCCTACCGCGGCGCTGGCCGGCCCGAGGCCACCTATGTGGTCGAGCGCCTGGTGGAGACCGCTGCGCATGAGCTGAAGATCGACCCGGCCGAGCTGCGCCGCCGCAATTTCATCAAGACATTTCCCTACGCCACGCCGGTGGGCCTGACCTACGACGTGGGCGATTACGACGCCACGCTGCGCGAGGTGATCGAGCTGGCCGACGTGGCGGGCTTCGAGACGCGCCGCGCGGCCAGCGCGGCCAAGGGGCTGAAGCGCGGCATGGGCTATTCCACCTATATCGAGGCCTGCGGCCTGGCGCCCAGCAATATTGCTGGTGCCCTGGGTGCGCGCGCCGGCCTGTTCGAGGCGGGCGAGGTGCGTGTCCATCCGACCGGCAAGGTGACGGTGTTCACCGGCAGCCACTCGCACGGCCAGGGCCATGAGACCACCTTCGCGCAGGTGGTGGCCGACAAGCTAGGCATTCCGATCGACGATGTCTCGATCGAGCATGGCGACACCGGCAAAGTGCTGTTCGGCATGGGCACCTATGGCAGCCGCTCGCTGTCGGTGGGTGGCACGGCCATCGTCAAGGCGGTCGACAAGGTGATCGCCAAGGGCAAGAAGATCGCCGCCCATCTGCTGGAGGCAGCGGACACCGACATCGAGTTCGAGAACGGCGTCTTCAAGGTGGCCGGCACCGACAAGAGCGTGCCTTTCGCCTCCGTCTCGCTGACCGCCTATGTGCCGCACAACTACCCGCTGGACAAGCTGGAGCCGGGGCTCAACGAGAACGCCTTCTACGACCCGACCAACTTCACCTACCCGGCGGGCAGCTATGTCTGCGAAGTCGAGATCGACCCCGACACCGGCGTGGTGCGGGTGGACCGCTTCACCGCGGTGGACGACTTCGGCAATGTGGTCAACCCGATGATCGTCGAGGGTCAGGTGCATGGCGGCATCGCGCAAGGCATCGGCCAGGCGCTGCTGGAACATGGCATCTACGACACGCACAGCGGCCAGCTGCTGACCGGCAGCTATATGGACTATGCGATGCCGCGTGCTGACGACCTGCCCAGCTTCACCGTCAAGACCTCCAAGGGCACGCCCTGCAGCCACAACCCGTTGGGGGTGAAGGGCTGCGGCGAGGCCGGCGCCATCGGCTCCCCGCCGGCGGTGATCAACGCCATCTGCCATGCGCTGGGCATCAAGGACCTGCCGATGCCGGCGAGCCCGCACACCGTCTGGCAAGCCATCCAGGCCAATCGCTGATCAGCAAGGGAGAAGCACCATCATGAGTTTCACCTACCAACGTGCGGCCACGCTGGCCGATGCGGCGCGCAGCGCCGGGGCTTCAGCCGATGCCAAGCTGCTGGCCGGTGGCCAGAGCCTGATGGGCGCCGTCAAGCTGGGCCTGGCGGCGCCCGAGGCGCTGATCGATCTGGGTGGCCTGGCCGAGCTGCGCGGCGTGCGCGTCGAGAACGGCCATGTGGTGATCGGCGCGATGACGACACATGCCACGGTGGCGGCCTCGCGCGAAGTGCAGCAGGCCATTCCGGCGCTGGCCGATCTGGCCGGCAATATCGGCGATCGCCAGGTGCGCAATGTCGGCACGCTGGGCGGCAGCCTGGCCAACAACGATCCGGCCGCCTGCTATCCGGCGGCGGTGCTGGGCCTGGGTGCCACTGTCCACACCGACCGGCGCAGCATTGCTGCGGACGACTTCTTCAAGGGCATGTACGAGACCGCCTTGCAGGACGGCGAGATCATCACCTCGGTGAGCTTCCCGGTGCCCCAGAAGGCGGCCTGGCAGAAGTTCAAGCAACCGGCCTCACGCTTTTCCATCGTTGGCGTGTTCGTGGCCAGGACGGCGGCGGGCGTGCGGGTGGCGGTGACGGGCGCGGGAGCCGGCGTGTTCCGTGTGGCGGCGCTTGAAGCGGCGCTGGGCAAGGACTGGAGCGAGGCGGCGGCGCGGGCGGTGAGCGTTTCGGATGCGGGGCTGAATACCGATCTGCATGCGTCGGCGGGGTATCGGGCGGCCTTGATTCCGGTGTTGGCGGGGCGGGCGGTTGCTGGCTCTTGAGGCTTCGGTGAGAGCCCGCCGGGATGTCGCCCCGGCAGGCGACTCACTTTCTTCTGTTGGCCCAGAAGAAAGTAAGCGAAGAAGAGGGCCTGGACTTCGGTTGAGAGGCGCACATCGCTCGCGGAGCTCGATGCGTTCTTGTGACGGAGGCCAGGCTGCAGACGTTCGAAGGCCAGCTTGTATTCCCGTGCGCCTGGGTACAGGCGCAGCTCATCAGCGGGTCTCTTGCCGGCAGCGCAGCGTTGGGCTGCACCAACCGCCATTGCCATGAACGAACTCCCCGCTTCGATAGACGCCACCCTCGATCAGCTCCGCGCGCAGGGCTATATCGCCTCGCGCGATCTGGCGACCACGGTGTTCCTGGCGCTGCGTCTGCAGCGCCCGCTGTTCCTCGAAGGCGAGCCCGGCACCGGCAAGACCGAGGTGGCCAAGGCGCTGGCCGCGATGCTGGGCCGACCGCTGATCCGGTTGCAGTGCTATGAAGGCCTGGACCTGGCGGCCGCCGCCTATGAATGGAACTACGCACGCCAGATGCTGGAGATCCGGCTGATGGAGGGGGGCAGCGCCGCCAGCGCCAGCCGCGAGGCCTTGGCGCATGAACTGTTCAGCCGCCGCTTCCTGATCAGCCGGCCGCTGCTGCAGGCCATCGACCCGCTGCGCGAAGGGCCAGCGCCCATCCTGCTGATCGACGAGCTGGATCGCGCCGACGAGCCGTTCGAGGCCTTTCTGCTCGAAGTGCTGTCCGACTTCCAGATTAGCATCCCCGAGCTGGGTGTCATCAAGGCCAGCGAGCCGCCCATCGTGGTGCTGACCAGCAACCGCACGCGCGAGATCCACGATGCCGTCAAGCGCCGCTGCCTCTACCACTGGGTGGACTTTCCCAGTGCCGCGCGCGAGCTGGAGATCCTGCGCCTGAAGCTGCCCGGCGTCGACGCGCAGCTGGCGCGCCAGATCGTCGCCTTCGTCCAGGGCCTGCGCACGCTGGACCTCTACAAACTGCCCGGCCTGGCCGAGACGCTGGAGTGGTCGCGCGCGCTGCTGGAGCTGGACGCGCTGGTGCTCGACCCCGAGACCGTGCGCTCTACGCTGGGCGTGCTGCTGAAGTACCAGGACGACATCGCGAAGCTGCAGGGCTCCGAGGCGGCACGGCTGCTGGCGCAGCTGAAGGTCGAGACGGGGCATGATGGCTAGCGACAGCCCCCCCGGGGGCGGACACCTTGCCGAGAACCTCGTTCACTTCGCCCGTGTGCTGCGCCAGGCGGGCTTGCCGCTGGGCAGTGATCGCGTGCAGCTGAGCCTGCAGGCGCTGCAGGTGGCGGGGCTGGCATCGCGTGCTGATTTCAAGGCCACGCTGGCGGCCTGTCTGGTGGACCGTGCCGAGCACCGCGCGCTGTTCGAGCAGGCGTTCCACATCTTCTGGCGCGACCCCGAACTGCTGGCGCGCGTGATGGCCATGCTGCTGCCGCAGGCCCAGGCCCAGTCCGGCATGCCGCCGCCGCCCGAGAACCGGCGTCTGGCCGACGCGCTTTTTCCGCATGCGCCGCAGCAGCAGCCTCAGGAGCGACCGCCCGAGCAGCAGATCGAGGTCGATGCCCGCCTGAGCTGGAGCGAGCGCGAGCTGCTGCAGCACAAGGATTTCGAAACCATGACGGCTGACGAATGGGCGCAGGCGCGGCAGCTGCTGGCGCGTCTGCAGCCCTTTTCGAGACCCGCCCGACCCGCCGCCATGGCCCCGCCGCGCAGGGTCGCATGGACTGGCGCGCCAGCCTGCGTGCAATGGGCCGCAGCGACGCACTGGCGCCGCCGCGCTTCACGCGGCCGCGCGAGCGTGTCGCGCCGCTGCTGCTGCTGGCCGATATCTCGGGCTCGATGAGCCGCTACTCGCGCATGCTGCTGCATCTGGCCCATGGCCTGGCCAATCCGGCCGAGCGCCGCCATGCGCCGCGCGTGCACAGCTTCGTGTTCGGCACGCGGCTCACACCGATCAGCCGGCTGATGGCGCAATGCGACCCGGACCTGGCCGTGGCGGCGGTCAGCCAGCGTGTGGCCGATTGGTCCGGCGGCACCCGCATCAGCGACTGCCTGCACGAGTTCAACCGCCACTGGGCGCGCCGCGTGCTGAGCAGCGACACCACGGTGCTGCTGATCACCGACGGCCTGGAGCAGGGCGCCAGCGCTGAAGCCCTGGCCTTCGAGGCACGGCGCCTGCGCCTGTCCTGCCGGCGCCTGGTCTGGTTGAACCCCTTGCTGCGTTTCGAGGGCTTCGAGCCCAAGGCCGCCGGCATCCGCGCGCTGCTGCCTGAAGTCAGCCTGCACCTGCCGGCCCACAACCTTGCCAGCCTGCAGGCGCTGGCTCAGCTACTCTCCACCCCATGCAACTGAACGGCCAAGAAACTCTGCCCGTCACCCAGGCCCAGGCCTGGGAGGCGCTCAACGACACCGAAATGCTGAAGGCGGCGATCACCGGCTGCGAGTCGCTCACGCCCATCGGCGAACACGAGTACGAGGCGCTGCTGGCGGTGGCGGTCGGTCCGCTGAAGGCCAAGTTCAAGGGCCGGCTCAAGCTCTCCGAGCTGAACCCGCCGCGCAGCTACCAGATCGCGTTCGAGGGCCAAGGCGGCGCGGCCGGCCATGGCAAGGGCGAAGCCAAGGTCTGGCTGGAAGTGCTGGGGCCGCAGCAGACGCAGCTGCACTACTCGGTGGTGGCCAGCGTCGGCGGCAAGCTGGCGCAGGTGGGCTCGCGCCTGGTGGACATGGCGGCGCAGAAGATGGCCGGCGACTTCTTCGCCGCCTTCAATGCGGCCTTGCAGCAGCGCTATGCGGTGGCGCAGCCCAGCGAACCGGCGCTGCCGCCCAAGTCGGCCTGGCAGCGCTTCCTCGACTGGTATCTGGGCTGGCTGGGGCGCATCTTCACCGGCAAGGTCTGAGGCTGAGCGCCCTGGGCGCCTCCCTACAATCGCGGCTTCGCTGGATTTCCACCCTGCCCTGGGGGCAGTGCCTGCCGCTGATGCGACCCCCTGTTTCCCACCGCCTGCTGCATGTCGACGCGCTGAAGGCCTTGGCTGCGCAGCTGATCGTGCTGCATCACCTGGCCGCGTATGGCCCGGTGGCGGATGCGGTGCAGTCGCTGTGGCCGGCCTTGATCGGCTTTCTGTACGACGAGGGCCGCATGGCCGTGCAGGTCTTTCTGGTGGTGGGCGGCTTTCTGAGTGCGCGCGGCCTGCTGCCTGACGGGCAGACGCTGCGTGGCGAGCCACCGGCCTTGCTGTGGCGCCGCTATCTGCGCCTGATGCTGCCCTTCATGGGCGCGGTGCTGCTGACGCTGGTCTGCTCGCTGCTGGTGGCGCGCTGGCTGCCCGAGTTGCTGCCGTCGTCGGTCAGCGTCCCGCAGCTGGCCGCCCATGCCTTGCTGCTGCACGGCGTGACCGGCGTCGAATCGCTGACCGTCGGCGCCTGGTATGTGGCGATCGACCTGCAGCTGTTCGCGCTGATGCTGGGCCTGCTGTGGCTCGCTCAGGGCCGGCCCGCGGCGCCGGTGCTCGGCCCTTTGCTGTTGCTGGCCCTGCTGTTGGCCTCGCTGTTCTGGTTCAACCTCGATGCCGGGCACGACAACTGGGGCTGGTACTTCTTCGGTGCCTACGGGCTGGGCGCGCTGGTGCACATCATTGGCAAGCATCCCGGCCTGCGCGGCCGTCGTCTGCCGGTCGCGCTGGCATTGGGGCTGCTGGCGGGCGCTGCGCTGCTGCTGGAGTTCCGCGGCCGCATCGCGCTGGCGCTGCTGACGGCGGTGCTGCTGGCCGTGCTGCAGTGGCGGGCGGATCGGGGTGCCGCCCTGTTCGGCCCGGGCTGGCTGGCACAACGTGCGGCCGCGTTGATCAACCACCTGGGCACGCACTCCTATGCGCTGTTCCTGGTGCATTTCGCGGTGCTGCTGCTGGTCAATGCGCTGTTCGAGCACCTGGCCCCGGAGCATCCGTTCGCCGGCCTGTGGGCCATGCTGGGCGCCTGGGGCCTGAGCAATCTGGCAGCGCTGTTGTTCTACCGCTGGGTGGAGCTGCCCGCCAGCCGCGTCAACTGGCTGCCGCCCGGACTGCGCCGCGCCTGAAGCGTTTGCGGCGCGCCCGCGCAGCGTTCGGTCAGTGCTGCGCCAGCGGGCGGCTTTGCGGCGTGCGCTGAAAGGCCGCCTTGTCGAAGCCCAGGCTGGCCGCCTTGTCCAGCAGGCGCTGCAGCTGTTCTTCGCTCATCGAGGGTTCGCGCGACAGCACCCAGGCGAACTTGCGTCCGGGTTCGCCGATCAGCACCTGGCGGTAGTCCGGGTCGAGATCCAGCACCCAGTAGTCGCCGTAGAAGGGCCAGAAGAAGGTCACCCGCAGCTTGGCATTGGCGCTGCCGGCCACCACCTTGGCATGGCCCTTCACATCGTCGATCTCGCCCTTGGCTGTGCGGCAGCGGTTGATCACCTCCACCCGCTCGCCGTCCAGGCGGTAGCGCGCCTGGGTGTCAGCCACGCACTGCTTCTGGAAGCGGTTGGGTAGCAGCGCAATCTCGTACCAGGTGCCGGCATAGCGGCCCAGGTCCACCGATTCAACGGTGGTCAGCAAGGCCGGCTGGGCCGCAAGGGCCGGCAGGCCCAGACCCATCAGGCTGCTGATCAGGCTGCTGGCCAGCAGCGAAGGGATGGCCTTTCGGGCCCGCGTTCGAATCGGTCGGTGAGCTTGCATGGTGTGAACTGGCGCTCGCCACCAAGGCGCGGGCCAGGGCCACACCATAGCAAGCCCGGCAATCACCTGTCCTTCATGGGGCAGGTGTTCATGCCCAGCAGCGGGTAGACCGGGCAGAAGCGGAACAGGCCGGTCAGCACCGGCACGATGCCGATATAGCCCCACACACCGATGGTGCCGGTGGCGGCGGCCACGATCAGGGCGGCGCCCACGGTCACACGCAGGATGCGGTCGATGCCGCCAACATTGGTCTTCATGAGAGAGCTCCTTGTTCCATCGCTGGAATGCCGCCCCGGCGGGGCGATGGGGGCACTGTCGCAGCAGCGCGCTGGCGGGTCTGTGACTTGAGTCACTTAGGGCTGAAACGGCGTTCAGCCGCCGCCGGCCAGCGCGCGCAGCGCGGCCGGGTCGCGCAGCTCGATGCGCTCACGCCCCAGGCTCAGCCAGCCCTCGCGCTCGAAACGCTTCAGCAGGCGCGTGACGATCTCGCGCACCGTGCCCAGCTCGTCGGCCAGCTGCTGGTGCGTGGTCTGGAGCACCGCGCCATGGCCCAGCAGCGCGCCGGCCAGGCGCTGGTCGAGGCGCTGGAAGGCCACCGCCTCGGCCAGCGCCATCAGATCGGCAATGCGGTCGGCGAAGATGCCGAACACATAACGCCTGAAACCCTCATGCTCCGTCCACAGCGCGAAGCCCTGCGGGTCCAGCAGCACCAGCTCGCAGGGCTCGGTGGCGAGGCCATGCGCGGCCAGCGCCACCTGGCCGAACAGGCAGGAGGTGGACGCCACGCAAAGCTCGCCGCGCTGCACGCGGTACAGCTCCAGCGAGCGGCCATTGGGCGCGCCGCGTGCCACGCGCACCTCGCCCGCCAACACCAGCGGGAAGCCCTGGCAGGCCTGTCCTTCGTCGAACAGCAGCGTGCCCGGCGGCACCGTCATGGCCTGCGCATGGCCGGCCAGCACCGGCTCGCGCAAGGCGGCGGGCAGGGCGGCGACGGCCGGGTACTGCGCCAGCAGGCGCTGGATCTGATCGGGGCTGGGGGCGGCAGGGCTCATCAGCACTCCTGCGCGCTGCGGCGCTGCATATCGACCAGGGTCTTGCCGGGCTCGTCTCGAAAGCGCTCATCCAGCAGTTCCAGCGCCTGGATGCGGTCGACGCGGAAGCTGCGGAAGTCCTGGCGCAGCTCGCACCAGGCGGCGAAAGTCCACACCGGGCCCCAGAAGAAGCAGCCCAGCGGCCGCACGCGCCGCTCGGTCGGCGCATCGTTCAGGTCCAGGTAGTGCAGGCGCAGCAGGCGCCGGCTCTCGGTGGCTTCGCGCAGCTGCATCAGGCGCTCGCTCATCGCGGCGTCCATGCCTGACAGCGGCGCGTAGACCGCCAGGCTCTCGGCTGCGGCACGCGCCGCCGGCGGCAGCACCGCCATGATCTTGGACAGAGCGGCTTCGGCCGGTTCGCCCAGGCCGCGGTCCAGCTGCGGCCGGGCCAGGCGCACCACGGCCACCAGGGCCTGGGCTTCTTCCTTGCTGAACATCAGCGGCGGCAGGTCGAAGCCGGCGCGCATGCGATAGCCCACGCCGGCCTCGCCCTCGATGGGCACCCCCTGCTGCTGCAGCGCGGCCACGTCGCGGTAGACGGTACGCGGCGAGACCTCCAGGCGCGTGGCCAGGAAGTCTGCGGTCGAGAGGCGGCGTCCACGGATCAGCTGGACGATTTGGAACAGGCGGTCGGCACGGCGCATGGGCCGCATTGTGGTGCAGGCCCGCCTCGCAAAAGCTGGCACGTTGCTTGCGGGTTAATCCGGATCTGACTATCCCTTGAGGGCGGGACAGCTGGGCTGCGGCGCGATCCGCGGCAGCCTGAGCCGTGCCGCCGAGTTGCCTGCGATGCTGAGTTCGAATCCGACGGTCCTGCCGTCCTATATGCCAAGGCCCGTCCACGTGAATGTGCCGTCCTCTTTCTCCTCCTCGTCTGCCTCTGGGCCCGACGGCGGCGAAGCGCGGCTGGCGCGCGAGCGTCCGGACCAGCCGGAGGTGTGGGCGCTGGTGGAGGCGCTGGATGCCTACCAGGGGGCGCTCTACCCTGCGGCCAGCCAGCATCTGCTGAATCAGGACGAACTGCTGCGCCCCGAGGTGCGCTTTCTCGTGGTGCGTGACGCGCACAACACGGTGCAGGGCTGCGGTGCGGTTGTGCTGCGCGAGGACTGCGCCGAGCTCAAGCGCATGATGGTGCGGCCTGAGGCGCGCGGCCAGGGCCTGGGCAAAGCGCTGGTGGCCGCGCTGGAGCTGGAAGCCGCCTGGGCCGGCCGGCCCTTGCTGCGCCTGGAAACCGCTGTGCGCCAGCGGCCGGCTATCGCCCTGTATGAGCGCATGGGCTATCGCCGCTGCGGCCCGTTCGCGCCCTATCGCCCCGACCCCTTCAGCATCTATATGGAGAAGCTTCTCGGGTAGCTGGGGCCAGCGCCGCTGCGGTGGCCAGACCACGCGCCGCTACGATGCCCGCATGCCGCCACGCTTCCGCACCGCCTCCGTCGATGACGCCGCCTGCCTGTCGGCGCTGGGCACCCAGGTGTTCCTGGAGGCCTACGCGAGCGAGGGCGTCACGCCTGCGCTGGCGCGCGAGGTGCAAACCCTGTTGTCGGTCGATGCCATCCGCGCGCAACTCGGCGAAGCCGGGCGCCTGTATGTGCTGGCCGAGTCCGGCGCTGTCGATGGCGGCCTGGTCGGTTTCGCTCAACTCTGCCTGGGCCGGCGCCACGCGCTGCTGGGCGATGATTCCGGCTTGCCGGTGATCGAGCTGGAGCGCCTGTATCTGCAGCAGCGCTTCACCGGGCGCGGCTGGGGCCGGCTGCTGCTGGAACAGGCCGAGCAGCAGGCGCGCCTGCAGGGTGCCGGCCGCATGTGGCTGAGCGCCTGGTCGGGCAACACGCGGGCGCTGGGCTTCTACGCCCGCTGCGGCTACCAACTGCTGGGCGAGGCCGTCTATCGTTTCGAGGACGCGGCCTACCCGAACAAGATCCTGGCGCGGACACTGCGCGCCTCTTCAACACCGTGAGGCCGCACCGGACTCAACGCCGCAGCTGCTGATCAGCGGCCTTCGGCGGCTGCGCGCCGGGCATCCTCGCGCATATGGCGCAGGAAGTAGTTCACATAGAACACGCCCATGCCCAGCATGACCGCAATCACGGCGGCGCTCATCAGGCCCACATCGCTGCTGAACAGATCCTTGAAGAGTTGCATGACATCACTCCTTGCTGTGTGTATGCAGGCATTGAGCGCCAGACAGAAAGCGCAGCGATTGCGTTGGCGCAAAGCCGCAGCGCGCGTGGGGCCCAAGGCGGCTTTACTTGATCTGGCGCAGACGCTTCGGCCGGCCCGGCGCCAAGCCGAGATCGTCCAGGCGCATCAGTGCTTCGCTGCGGCGTTCGCGTGCGATGGCGCGCCAGTCGCGGTCTTCCTGTGCGCCCATCAGCGCATAGAGCAGGTTCATGCCGGCCGCAGGCCAGCGGGCCTTCAGCTGCTGAAACAGCGCATAGGCATCGGCCCGGCGCAGCTGCTCCGGCGACTGGATGCCCAGGGCGGCGAGTTGCTCGCGGCTGCGCGGCCCGAGCCCCCGCCATCCGGGCTCGCTGCGCGCCGTCATGCCATCGGTGTGCACAACTCGACCAGGCTGCCATCCGGGCAGCGCACATAGGCCACCGTCTGGCCCCAGGGCTTGGTCAGCGGCGGGGCCACCGCCTCGGCACCGGCGCCGAGCGCGCGCTCGAAGGCCGCCGGCACATCGGCGGTGGCCAGGCCGATCTCGATGCCCAGAGGGCGCGGGCTGGCATCAGCCGCCTGATAGTCGCAGCCCAGGCTGTCGCGCGCGGTCTCGTGCTGGCAGAAGGCGAGCGCCGTGCCGCCGGTTTCCAGCTCGCCATAGGCGCCTGATTCATGCAGGAATCGGCGCGCCAGCCCAAAGGCACGCTCGAAAAAGTCCAGCGATGCGGCGACATCGGCCACGTAAACAATGGTGTAGGCGAATTTCATGGCGTGCTCCGGGTTCAAGGATTCCAGATACCGTCCTCGGTCCAGCCGAGGCGCTTGAATTCGCCTTCGCGCAGCGGAGCCTCTGCGGCGCAGAAGAACTCATCCAGCTGCGGCGGCTTCACTGCCGTGTCAGCCAGCATTGCATGCGCCTGGCCGCGGTGATGGATCTGGTGCTGGAACAGATGCGCCAGCAGGCGCAGCCGGCTGTCCACCTGCGGGCGCCCGGGCCGCGCTATCGTCACCGGGCGTTGCAGCTCGATGTCGCGTTGCGCGGCGCAGTAGGCGATCAGCCGCAGGTCGGCTGATCGCTGAGCGGCCTGCAGCGAGGCGCAGTCGCTCATGGGCTCGTCTTCGGCGAAGAAGCGATAGCAGTCCGGATCAGGCGAATCGCCGCGCAGCTCACGCTCCAGCGCCTCCAGATAGAACCAATCGACGCAGAGATTGTGGTTGAGCGTTGCGCGCAACGAGGGAAAGAAGCTGGTGCGCCGGGCCACGAATTCGTCCAAGCGCAACGCGGCGCATGCCTGAAGCAGGCGTTCGTTGGCCCAGGCGTTGTTGCAGGCCATCGTGAACAGATGGTGTGCGAGCGGGTCGAGGGCAGGCGTCGCTGGGCGGGTCATCGAGGCTCCTGTGATGGCGATGCACAGTCTCGCCACCCGCTGCTGTCAAGTCCTGTCAGTAGGCCTGCCGGCAGCATCATGGAAAGCGGTGTCGACAGCGCGCATCACGGGGGTCAGGTCTGGCGCCGCGGCCGTTTATGCTGGCGCTCATGAGTGGAGGATGCCCCAACATTGTCGAGCCCCCGGACAAGTTCCTGTGGCCGTCGCGGCGGCGCGACTGGCTGCAGGCTGGGCTGGCTGCGGCGCTGGTGGGCATGCTGCCGGCTCCTGGCGCGCAAGCCGCGTCCGGTCTGGCGCAGCCGCCTGTCATGGCACCGCGCCAGCGCCAGCTGGCCAATGGCCTGGTGCTGCTCAGTCTGCCTGATCCGCTGCCTGGCGGCAGCACGGTCAGCGTGCAGCTTTGGTACCGCGTCGGCGGCAAGCACGATCCGCAAGGCCGCACCGGCTTCGCGCATCTGTTCGAACACCTGATGTTCAAGAGCACGCGCTTCATGGCGGCCGAGCAGTTCGATCGCATGACCGAGGATGTGGGCGGCAGCAACAACGCCTTCACCACGCCCGACGTCACGGTGTTCCACTGCCAGGTGCCGGCCAACCATCTGGAACCGGTGCTGTGGGCCGAGGCCGAACGCATGGCCAATCTGAACGTGGACCAGGCCAACTTCGACAGCGAACGCGAGGTCGTCAAGGAGGAGTTGCGCCAGCGCGTGCTGGGCGAACCCTATGGCCCGCTGTTCCACGCCATTCCCGGGCTGGGCTACCAGCGTCATCCCTACCGCCGCCCGGTGATCGGCGAGCTGGCCGAGCTGGAAGCCGCCACGCTTGACGAGGTGCGCGCCTTCCACGCGCGCCATTACCGGCCGGACAACGCGCTGCTGATCGTCAGCGGCCGCTTCGACGCCAGCCGGCTGGACGCGGCGGTCGATCACTTCTTTGGCAGCATCCGCGCGCCGGCCGAGCCGCTGCCGCGGCTGGACATCAGCGAGCCGCCGCGCGAGCGCGACAGCGTGCACCGCATCGCCGCGCTGCAGGCGCCGCAGCCCGCTGCCGCCCTGATCTGGCAGGGGCCGCCGCTGGCGCATGGTGATGGCGCCGCGCTGCGCGTGGCTGCCACGCTGCTGGGGCTGGGCGAATCGGGCCGCCTCAACGAAAGCCTGGTCTACCGCCGCCGCCTGGCGCAGAGCACCGGCTTCGAGCTGATGCTGAATGCCGAGGCAGGCCTGATCGTGGCGCATGCCATCGCCGCTGGCCAGGCTCGTGTGACGGCCGAGACCCTGGCCGGCGCGCTGCAGCGCGAGGTGCAGCGCCTGGCCCAGGAACCGCTGCTGGCCGAGGAACTGGCCAAGGCCAAGGCGCAGCTGCTGACGCAAGGACTGCAGGCCCGCGAAACCGCCGAGGGTCGGGCGCTGCTGCTGGGCGAATCGCTGCTGCTGCGCGGCGATGTGCAGGCGGCCGATCGCGAGCTGGCGGCCACGCAGGGCGTCGGCGTGGTCGAGTTGCAGCGGGTGCTGCAGCAGTGGCTGCTGAAGGCGCCGCGGCAGACCGTGCTCTACGAGAGCCGCAAGGCGGGGGTGATGACATGAAGGGCGCCGACCTGCGCCGGCGCCACGCGCTGCTGGCCGGGCTGGCACTGCCGCTGGCGCTAGCGCCTGGACTGCGCGCCCAAGGCTTCGACCGCCCCCCGCCGCCGGGCCCGGATTTGCCGCTGCCTCGACCCAGGCTGGCCGAGGCTCGCCTGCCCAACGGCCTGCGCCTGCTGGTGGCCGAGAGGCGCGGCCTGCCGCTGGTCAGCGCGCGCCTGCTGCTGCCGGAACTGGGCAGCCTGGGCGATCCGGTGCCCAAGGCCGGGCTGGCGCAGCTGCATCTGCTTCTGCTCGGCCGGGGTGCCGTGCGCGAAGGCGAGCCGCAGAACGCCGACGAGCTGGCCTTTGCGGCCGAAAGCCTGGGCGCCAGCCTGGAGCTGGACAGCGGACCGCGCGCCGGCACTCTGGGCCTGACAGTGGCGCGCCAGAGCCTGGAACCGGCGCTGGAGCTGCTGGCCGACCTGGCGCTGCAGCCCTTGCTGGCGCCCGATGATCTGGACCGCGTGCGTGAAGAGTTGCTGGATGCTCGCGATCAGCAGCTGGCTGATCCGGCCCAGCTGGCGGCCTTGCTGGCGCGGCGCCTGCACTGGGGCCAGAGCCCGGCCGGCCAGCTGCCCACGCCGGCCAGCCTGGGGCGCATCCAGCGCCGCGATCTGCTGGAAGTGCAGCGCCGCCTGCGGCCCGAGAGCAGCTGCCTGCTGCTGGCCGGCGACATCGATCTGGACGAGGCACTCACCCTGGCACGCCAGCAGTTTGGTGACTGGCGCAGCGGCAGCGGCCCGCTGCCGGTCCGGCCGCCGGTGCAGCCCTTGCCGCTGCAGGCGCGCACGCTGCTGGTCGACTGGCCCGGTGCTGCCCAGGCCGCGGTGGCGCTGGCGGCGCCGCATGCCGGTGCGGGCGAAGCCGACGCCGAGGCCCGGCTGGCCCTGGCGGTGCTGGGGCAGGGCTATTCCTCGCGGCTGAACCAGGAACTGCGCATCCGCCGCGGCTTGTCGTATGGCGTCAGCTGCGAGGCCGAATCGCTGCCGGGCGCCGGGCTCCTGCTGGCCGGCCTGCAGACGCGGCCAGCGCAGGCCGCCGAGGCGGTGGCGCTGCTGGGTGCCGAGCTGCAGCGCATGGGCCAGGCGCCGGTGGCCGCGCCCGAACTGCTGGCCCGCCGCAGCGCGTTGCTGGGCGAGCATGGGCGGCAGATGGAGACCACCGCCGGCCTGGCCGGGCTGCTGGCGCGCCTGGCGCTGGACGCTGCGGCGCCGGCGTTGCTGGAGGGCTGGCCCGAGGCCTTGCAGGCGGTGCCGGCCGAGGCGCTGCAGGCTTTCGCCGCCCGCCATTGGCGCGCCGATGCGCTGCGCCGTGTCATCGTGGCCGATCTGTCCGCGGCCGGCGCCGGGCTGCGCCGGCTCGATCCTGGCGCCTGGGTGATTCCGCGCCAGCGCCTGGACCCGGCCAGCCCGACGCTGCGGCTCCGCTAGAATCCGGCCTGTCATTGGGGAGTAGTCGCGGCATCCATCGATGCCGGCCCGCGTCAACAGACTTGCTTCAGTTCCCGAAGCATGGCGCGTGCAGTGTTCTCAGCACCTGGCAAGACCTTTGACCATGCACCTGGGCAGCGGCCGCAGGGGCATGGTCAATGCTGGATCTTGTGTTCAGGCCGCGGAGTGAATCCCTCTCATGGAAGCCTTCCTCGTCTCCACCGGCCTCGTGGCCCTGGCCGAAATCGGCGACAAGACCCAGTTGCTGGCCTTCTTGCTGGCGGCGCGTTTTCGCAAGCCCTTGCCGATCTGCCTGGGCATCCTGATCGCCACCGCGGTCAACCATGCCGCGCGGCGCGGTGCTGCTGACACGCTGCTGTCGCCGCAGGCGCTGCCGCGGATCCTCGGCGTGGGCTTG